>NZ_WSUT01000005.1:1840000-2192500 GCF_009789535.1 Sphingomonas carotinifaciens
GGCGCCGATCGTGACCAGCGGCAGCAGCGCGGCACCGCGGAGCAGGTGACGGCGGGCAAGGAGAGGCGACATGGCCATTCGAGCATCCCGATTTGGGTGGATTTCACTGGTCGATATGACCTAGCCTGTGTGGGACGGGGGATTGCGACAGGGTGAACGGACCGGCAGAATCGCGGTTTGGCGCAGCATTGTTGTCCAGCGGTGTCAGGAAACGCACAGATCATTGACGTTTCCACGTTCCATTGCATAGCTAAAGTTAATCTAGGTTACGGTGCGCTGGTTTGGAACGATGCACACGACCGAACCGACATGTCGTGAAGCTACGGATCGATAAGCAAAAGATCGAGCCAGACAGCAGGAACGGGGGAACGGCGTTTGGAAGCGGAAGCGGAAATGGAAGACGGCATCCTGGAGCGGGACGGCAAGCGGCTCTATCGCGCGCCCGCGCTGGAAAAGGGTCTGGATATCCTGGAGCTGCTGGCGGGTGAGGAACAGCCGCTGACGGTCAGCGCCATCGTGCAGCGACTGGGGCGATCCACGGGCGAACTGTTTCGCATGATCCAGGTGCTGGAGCATCGCGGTTTCGTGGAACAAGGACCCGCCGGCTATGTCATGACGCCGCGCCTGTTTCATCTGGGATTGAAGCGGCCGCCGGTGCGCAGCATGCTGGAACAGGCCCTGCCGATCATGCGGCAACTGACCATCGATATCGGTCAATCCTGCCATCTGGGCATCCAGACCGGCAGCGACATGGCGGTGGTCGCGCGCATGGAGTCGACCGCGGCGGTGGGCTTTGCGGTACGGGTCGGATATCGGCAGCCGTTGCACCGGACCTCCTCGGGAGCGGTGCTCTATGCGTTTCAGTCGCCCTCGATCCGGGGTGACTGGGAGCGGTCGTTCCAGCCGGCACCCTCGGCCGACGAACTGAACGCGTTCCGGGCGCAAGCCGACGAGATTCGCGTTACCGGCCTGGGGCGGCAGGATAACCCCTGCGTCAATGGGATGCGCGATCTGTCGGCGCCGATCCTGCGCGGCCGGCAGGCGATCGCGGTGTTGACCGTACCGTTCCTGCGCCTGACCGATTCGACGGTATCGGAAGATGCCGCATGCAACGCGATCCGGGCGGCGGCGGCGGAGATTTCGAGCAGCTTGGCGTTCAACGACAGCCACGCCTGAGGATACCCGGTCGGACCTTCGCGGCGGAGGCGGTTTCAGGGCGATACCGGCCGGGGGCGCTATCGCCGGCGCGCAAAGTCTGAAACAGCGCCGGCGATGAAGACGATCTGGTTCGATCGCGGGCATTCGGTCCGCAATGCGCTGGCCCTGATAAGGGCGGGGGCGAACGGGCGGGTGCGATTGATCGCCTCGCACCCTTATGCCGATGCCGCGGCGCTGGCGGCCGCCGATCTGGCGCTGATCGAGCCGATTACGGCGGACGGCTATCGCGACTGGTGTCTGGACATGTGCCGGGTGCACGGCGTCGACCTGTTCGTGCCCGGCATGCGCCGCGACCTGATCGCGGGCGACGCGGCCGCCTTTGCCGCGCTCGGCACCCGGCTGGCGCTGCCGGCGGCGCCCGACATGCTGGACCTGCTGGACGACAAATGGGCGTTCATGGACGCGGTGGCGGCGGCCGGGCTGCCGGTACCGCAGGCGTGGCTGGCGCGGGGCGGCGATGACGTGCGCCGCGCCGTCGCCGCCCTGCGCGGGCAGGGACTTGGCGCGTGCGTCAAGCCGCGGCGCGGCGTGTTCGGGGCGGGCTTCTGGCGGCTGGAGGACGAGCGGCCGCTGATCGCGACGCTGATGGATGTCGATGCGCGGACGATCGGGGTCGAGGCCTTTGCGCAGGCGCTGGACGACGGGCAGGCGCCCGACCTGCTGATACTGGAATATCTGCCGGGGCATGAGACGAGCGTCGATATGCTGGCGGACGGCGGCCGCGTGGTGAGCGCCGTCGCCCGGCGCAAGGAGCGCGTGGGGCAGTGGGTGGAAAGCGAGGGCGAGGCGATCGATCTGGCGGCAGCGACGGTGCAACTGTTCGGCCTGTCCGGCCTGATCAACGTGCAGATGATCGAGGATGCGGCCGGGCAGCTGCGGCTGATCGAGGTCAATACGCGGATGAGCGGCGGGTGCCTGAACACCGTGTTTGCGGGCGTGAACCTGCCCTGGTGGCATGTCGCGCTGGAACTGGGGCTGGCGCATGCGGACATGGTGCCGCGCCCCCGCGGCCGCGCGCTGGTGGCGGCGGTACCCGATGCGATCCGGCTGGATGCGCCGGCGCCGCCCTTTTCCGCGATGATCCGCGACGAATAGCGGTTGCGGGCGCCCGCAGGGGCGGTCTAGCGTGGTGCGGACATCTTCCGATCTTTTGCCTTGGGAGGGGCAGCGCGATGGTAAATCTTCAAAAAGGTCAGACGGTTCGATTGGAAAAGCGCGGTGGCGGCACGCTGACCCGCGTGGCCATGGGGCTGGGCTGGGACGTGAAAAAGGCCAAGGGGCTGTTCGGCGCGCTGCTGGGCGGCGGGGGCGGCGACATCGACCTGGATGCGTCCTGCCTGCTGTTCGATGCCGGCGGGCAGATGGTGGACCAGGTGTGGTTCCGGCAACTGACCAGCCGCGACGGCAGCATCGTCCATTCGGGCGACAATCTGACGGGGGCGGGTGCTGGCGATGACGAGACGATCAATGTCGACCTGACGCGTCTGCCCTCCACGGTGCGCGCGCTGGTGTTCACGGTGAACAGCTTTCGCGGCGACACGTTCGACCGGATCGACAATGCCTATTGCCGGCTGGTGGATGCCACCAACGGCAGCGAACTGGCGCGGTTCGATCTGTCGGGATCGGGCACGCATACCGGGCAGGTGATGGCGCAGGTGGTGCGCGTCGGCGACGGGTGGGAGATGAAGGCGCTGGGCGAGAAGACCACGGGCCGCACCTTTCACGACATGATGGGGCCGATCACGGCCGCGTTGTAAGGACGCCCCTCGCGATGCGCGAACTGAGCCAGGGCGGCAATGCACCGGTGGCGGGGGACGCGGTGCGCGTCGCCCTGACCCTGCCGGCGGAGGCCGATGTGTCCGCTTACCTGCTGCGCGGGGACGGGCGGGTGCGCGGCGATGCCGACATGCTGTTCTACAACCAGCCCGCCGATCCCGCGGGCGCGGTCCGGCTGGACGTGGCGACGCGGACCTTTGCGGTCACCCTGTCGCGGCTGGACCCGGCGATCGAACGGATCGTGTTCTGCGTGACGGTGGACCGGGGCACGGTGGCCGCGCTGGAGGGCGCCGCGATCACGGCGGGCGATGTCGAATATCGCCCTCGACTGGCAGGGGCGAGCGAGGCGGCGATGATGCTGGGCGAGCTGTACCGGCGCGCCGGGCAGTGGAAGTTCCGCGCGGTGGGGCAGGGCTTCGACGGCGGGCTGGCGCCGCTCGCCCGCTCGTTCGGGATCGAGGTGGCGGAGCCTGTCGCCGCGCCGCCGCCACCGCCACCGCCGCCACCCCCGCCGGTGCGGCTGAGCAAGGTGACGCTGGACAAGCCGCGCCAGACGGTCAGCCTTGCCAAGCCGACCGGCGAGATCGTCATCAACCTGAACTGGTCGCGCGGCAAGGGCGGCTGGGGGCGCAGCGGCGCGGTCGACTTGGACCTGGGCTGCCTGTTCGAGCTGGACGATGGCTGGAAGGGCGTGATCCAGGCGCTGGGCGGCACCTTCGGCGATTATGAGGGCGAGCCGTGGATCGCGCTGTCCGCCGACGATCGATCGGGCGACACCGCCAGCGGCGAGACGATGCGGGTAAACGGCCGGCATTGGGACCGAATCCGCCGCATCCTCGTTTTCGCGCTGATCTACGAAGGCGTGCCGAACTGGCAGGCGACGGACGGCGTGGTGACGGTGAAGATGCCCGGCGAACAGGATATCGAAGTGCGCATGACCGAGGGTCGCAACGACCGCCGGCTGTGCGCGGTCGCGATGCTGGAAAATGTCGGCGGCCGGTTCCAGGCGATGCGGCTGGTGGATTACCATCAGGGGCAGCGCAAGCTGGACGAAGCCTATCGCTGGGGCTTGCGCTGGACGGCGGGGTCAAAGGACTGACATAAGCGCCCCATACACCAAAAACGGCGCATCCGGGGGACATTCGTGCTGCTGAAATATTACAAGGGTTCGTTCATCTTCACGGGCATCTGCCTGGCCATCGCGGCCTGGCTGGGGATGCAGAGCACCGGCACCGTCGGCGGCACGCTGGGCGTGCTGTGGATCGTGGCGGTGCTGGGCGTGCTGGAGGTGTCGCTGTCGTTCGACAACGCCGTCGTCAACGCGACGGTGCTGCGCGACATGGACGAGAAATGGCGCCGCCGCTTCCTGACCTGGGGCATCCTGATCGCTGTGTTCGGCATGCGCATCGTCTTCCCGCTGGCAATCGTCGCGATCGCGGCCAGCCTGGGGCCGGTCGAGGCGCTGAAGCTGGCGGCGGGCGATCCCGTGCGCTACGAACAGATCATCACCTCCGCCCATGTCGGCATTTCAGGCTTTGGCGGCGCGTTCCTGGCGATGGTCGGCCTGAACTTCTTCTTCGACGACGAGAAGGAGGAGCACTGGATCGGCGTGATCGAGCGGCCGCTGGCCAAGCTGACCGACATTTCGGGTCTGGCGGTCGGCATCGTGCTGCTGGCGATGTACGTGATCTCGCGCTTCATCCCCGTCGAGGAGGCGATGACCTACATCACCTCGGGCATCTTCGGGCTGTTGACCTATATCGCGGTGCATGCGCTGGGCGTGCTGCTGGAAGGCGACGGCGATGCCGCGACGGGCGCGGCGGCACGGTCGGGCCTGGCATCCTTCCTATATCTGGAAGTGCTGGACGCCAGCTTCTCGTTCGACGGGGTGATCGGTGCGTTTGCCTTGTCGAACAACCTGTTCATCATCGCGCTGGGCCTTGGCATCGGGGCGATGTTCGTGCGTTCGATGACGATCATGCTGGTCGATAAGGGCACGCTGACCCAGTATCGCTATCTGGAGCACGGCGCCTTTTACGCGATCATCGCGCTGGCCGCGATCATGCTGCTGTCGGTCGAGTTCGAGATTCCGGAGACGGTGACCGGCCTGATCGGCGCCGCGCTGATCGGCCTGGCCTTCTGGGCGTCGGTGCGCAGCAACAAGCGGGATCCGGAACAGCCGATCGAGGCGGCCGATCCGGTCAAGCCGTCGGGCACCGCGCTGAAGGACTAAGCGCAACCTTTACGTCAATATCGGTCGATGATCGGCCGGCAAGCAATGGAGACGATCAGATGGCGGTATCCCTGTCCAAGGGCGGCAATGTCAGCCTGTCGAAGGAAGCACCCGGCCTGAAGGCGGTACGCGTCGGCCTGGGTTGGGACACGCGGGTGACGGACGGCAGCGGGTTCGACCTGGATGCGTCGGTGTTCCTGCTGAACGAGGCGGGACAGGTGCGGTCGGACGCGGACTTCGTGTTCTACAACAACAAGCTGGGCGCAAACGGCGCGGTCGAGCATCAGGGCGACAACCTGACCGGCGAAGGCTCGGGCGACGACGAGACGGTGAGCGTCAACCTCGACACGCTGCCTGCCGACATCGCCAAGATCAGCTTTGCGGTGACGATCCATGAGGCCGAGGCGCGTCGGCAGAATTTCGGCATGGTATCGAACGCGTTCATCCGCGTGCTGAACGCCGATGGCGGCACCGAGATCGCGCGCTACGACCTGTCGGAGGACGCATCGACCGAGACGGCGATGATCTTCGGCGACCTGTATCGCCATGGTGGCGAGTGGAAGTTCAAGGCGATCGGCCAGGGCTTTGCCGGTGGCCTGGGGCCGCTGGCCCGGTCGTTCGGCGTCAACGTCTAGGCGATGATGGCGGCGGGGGGGCAGGTGTCGGCAGCGGCGGTGTCGCTGCCGACGGGGCAGTTGCGTGTGGAGGTGACGGGGGGCGATCCGGACTGGCCGCTCGCGCGGCTGTGCGGGTTCGCGGCGCGGCGCAATCCCAGGCGCGGTTTCCTGGTGGTGTCCAAGGTGCTGGGGCGGCATTGGCCGGCGCGGCCGGGGGAGATGCGCGCCGCGGTGCGCGCGCTGGCGGCGCGGTTGCCGGGCGATCTGGCGGGGCCCATCGTGGTGATGGGGCTGGCCGAGACGGCGGTGTGCCTGGGACAGACGCTGCATGAGGAGATGGCGCGGGGCGACGCGCTGTTCCTGCATTCGACGCGGCAGCGGATCGACCATCCGCTGCTGGCGCGGTTCGAGGAGCCGCACAGCCATGCGTCCGCGCATCTGGTGTACGAGCCGGTGGAGCCGGGGTTCGAGGCGCCGAGGACGCTGGTGCTGGTCGATGACGAGGTGTCGACGGGGACGACGCTGACCAATCTGGCGAGGGTGCTGGTGGCGCGCTGGCCGAGCGTCGAGCGGATCGTGGTGGCGACGCTGACCGACTGGTCGGGGGGCGGATGGCTGACAGCGATGCCGCGGCCGGCGACGATCGCGAGCCTGTTGCAAGGGCGGCTGGACTGGACGCCGGGCGGGGTGGCGGAGGACGTGGCCGGGTTCGAGGCGGCGGCGGGAACGCTGGGCGTGCTGGACGATCCCGTCAATCACGGGCGGCTGGGCCGCCGTGACAGTGATGTTGCCGGGCCGGACAGCGAGCCGGCGGTGCACGGTCCGCTGCGGATCGTGGGGACGGGGGAGTTCACCTATGCGCCGTTCCGGCTGGCGGAGCGGCTGGAGGCGGCGGGGCTGGACGTGGTGGTGCAGGCGACGAGCCGCAGTCCGGCGCGGATCGGCGGGGCGCTGGCCTGCGCGCTGTGTTTCGACGACAATTATGGGACGGGTGTGCCGAACTTCCTTTATAATGCGGATGCCGCCGATGGGCGGACGACATGGATCTGCCACGAGACGCCGGATGTCGATCCGGCGCTGGTCGCGGCGCTGGATGCAGAAACGCTGCGCTGGAGCGCGCGCTGATGCGGGCGATCGCGCTGGTCGATCTGGACGACACGCTGTTCCAGACGCGGGCGAAATGCCCCGAGGACCTGGCCGTCGAGGCGCTGACCCCGATCGGCTTTGCGGTCGACGGGGCACCGCTGAGCTATGCCACCCCGCGGCAGATGCGCTTCATCGAATGGCTGGCCGAGACGACGCATCTGGTGCCCGTCACCGGCCGCAGCCTGGATGCGCTGCGCCGGGTGAACGTGCCCTTTGCCGCCGGCGTGTGCGCGCATGGCGGCGTGGTGCTGGGCGAGGATGGCGAGCCGGATGAAGGCTGGGCGGCCGAGATCGCGCGTGCCGCGGCCGACCATGCCGGGGCGCTGGAGGGCTATGCCGCGGCGATCACCCATGAGGCGGAAGCACAGGGCGTGTCGCTGAGGGTACGGGTGCTGGAGGAGGCGGGCGTGCCGATCTACACGCTGGCCAAGCATCCCGAGGCGGATCATGCCGCCTTGTTCAAGGTGGTGGACGCCGCGATCCCGGACGTGCCGGCGGGATGGACGCTGCATCGCAACGGCAACAACGTCGCGATGATGCCGCCCTATCTGGGCAAGGCCAATGCGGTGGCGCATCTGCTGCCCGGCCTTCGCGCGCGGTTTCCGGAGGCGAGCGTGATCGGGGTGGGCGACAGCCTGACCGATGCACCGTTCATGGCGCTGTGCGATTTCGCGATGCTGCCGACGCGATCCCAACTGGCCGACCGGCTATTCGCATGAGCGGCTTTTCCGGAAGCTACGATCCGGCGGACGTCACCTTCCTGTTGAAACCGGTGGTGCTGGCAGCCACCGACGTCGCGGCCAAGGAACGGGCGATCCAGTCCGGCGCGCGGCATTATTCGGAGATGATCGCGCCCGAGGCGGTGCCCGATGCCGCCTATCTGGCGCTGTACGATGCCGCCCTGCAACGCAACGGCCTGAGGCTGGCGAGCGATATCGCCGCGCTGGCCGCGCATCTGGCGGCGCGGGCAGAGGGCCGCGAGGTGGTGATCGCCAGCCTGGCGCGGGCGGGGACGCCGATCGGCGTGCTGCTGCTGCGCACGCTGCGTGCGCACGGCGTCAAAGCGGCGCATTATGCGATCAGCATCATCCGCGACCGGGGGATCGACCGCGCGGCGCTGGCCCATATCGCGGCGCGGCACGATCCGGCGGACGTGGTGTTCGTCGATGGCTGGACGGGCAAGGGGGCGATCGCGGGCGAGTTGCAGCGCAGCCTGGCCGACCGGCCGTTCGGCTTTGCGCCGGTGCTGGCGGTGGTGGCGGACCCGGCGGGCGTGGCCGATATCGCGGCGACCGCGGACGATTACCTGATCGCGTCGGGCCTGTTGAACGGCATCGTGTCCGGGCTGGTCAGCCGGTCGATCCTGTCGGATGCGGTGGTGGGGCCGGGGGATTTCCATGCCTGCGTCACCTATCCCGAACATGCGGCGGCGGACCGGTCGCGCGCATTCGTCGACGCGCTGGCGCCTATGGCGGCGCTGGCGCAACCGCGGCCGATCGGGGGGCACGGGGCGGAGCGCGCGGCCTTGCGCGCGGCGAGCGGTGCACTGGTGACGCAGATGCTGGCGGCGATCGGCAGCGAGGATGCGAACCGGGTGAAGCCGGGCATCGCGGAGGCGACACGCGCCCTGTTGCGGCGGATGCCCGAGCGGCTGTTCGTGCGCGATCCCGGCGATGCCGATGTCGCGCACCTGATCCATCTGGCCGAACAGGGCGGCGTGCCGGTGGAGCGGCTGGATCCCGATAGTCGGTACCGGGCGGTGACGATCATCCGCTCGCTGGGCCGGGACCGGGTGGCGGCATGACCGTGTCCGCGATCGAACTGGGCGCGACCCTGTACATGCCGTGCACGCGGGGCGACCTGGCGGCGGCGCTGGCGCGGGCGGCGGCGTCGGGGCTGCGATCGGCGGTGTTGTGCGTCGAGGACTCGGTGCATGCGCGCGACGTGCCGGCGGCGCTGGACAATCTGGCGGCGGTGTTGCCGGTCCTTGGCGCCATTCCGCTGGCGGTGTTTGTCCGACCGCGAAGTGCGGGCATGCTGGAGCATATCCTGCACCTGGACGGGATCGGCCATGCGGCAGGCTTCGTGATCCCCAAGGCGCATGCCGACAGCCTGCCCGCCTATCTGGCGCTGCCGCTGCACGAGGGGCACCGGCTGATGCCGACGCTGGAAACGCGCGAGGTATGCGACGGGCACGAGATGCGCCGCCTGCGCGACCAGTTGCTGGGGCAGCAGGAGCGTATCCTGGCGCTGCGCATCGGCGGCAACGACCTGTTGCAGATACTGGGGGCGCGGCGATCGGCGACGCGCACCGTTTATGACGGTCCGCTCGGCCCGCTGATCGGGACGCTGGTGGCGACGTTCGCGCCCTGGGGGTTCGAGCTGACCGCGCCGGTGATGGAGAATTTCGCGAACCCTGCGCTGCTCGCCGCCGAGGTGGAGCGCGACCTGGACCATGGGCTGTGCGCCAAGACCGCGATCCACCCGTCCCAGGTGCCGGTGATCCATGCCGCGCTGGCGGTGCCGATGGCGCAACTGGCCGAAGCGCAGGCGATCCTCGGCGAGGACAGCCCGGCGGTGTTCAACAGCGCGGGCGTGATGTGCGAACCTGCAACGCATGCCCGCTGGGCGCGGCGGGTGATGGCGCGGGCCGAAGCGTTCGGGACGACGGGCGCCGAACTGAAGATCGCGTGACGTGACGGAGGACGAGATGGCCGATTTCAGGACGAAGATCGACGAGCAGCAGGGCAATGGCATGCGGCTGGAACTCTTTCAGTTCAAGCGCAAGAGCTATGCCATGGCGCGCGCGGTGCAGGCGACGGCGCAGGGCGGAACGGCCGGGCAGGCCGCCGCGGCCCCGGTCTATGTCTACCCCGCGCATGAGGCGACCGCGCGGCAGGTTCGCATTGTGCTGGAGGGCGGGGCTGCGCTGCTGGAGCCGGGGGCGCTGCAATATGCGCACGGCGCGATCCATACCGAGGTGCAGCGCAACGAGAGCGGCGGTTTTCTGGCACGGGCGGTGAAATCGGCGGGGTCGGGTGAATCGGCCTATGCGACGCGCTTTTCGGGGCGGGGCGAGGTGTGGACCGAGCCGACCACCAAGCATTTCATCCTGGCGGCGATGGACGGGCCGCAGGACTCGCTGATCCTGGACGACGGCGCCTTTTATGCCTGCGACGCGAACATCCAGGTGTCGACGCATGTCCACCGCTCGGTCGCCGGGCTGTTCTCCGGCAACGGGCTGATGCAGCCCAAGCTGACGGGTGCGGGCGCGTTCGTGGTCGAGGCGCCGGTGCCGGTGGACGAGATCGAGGTGATCGAACTGGACGGGTCGGGCGAACTGATCGTCGATGGCGACCTGATGCTGATGTATTCGGCGACGTTGCAGGTGGATTTGCGGCCGCTGGTGCAGGGCATTCGCAACGCGATGCGCAGCGGCGAGGGGCTGGTGTTCGTCTTTCGCGGGCGCGGCACGGTATGGCTGACGCCTACCGCCAAGCTGGGGTGAGGGGCCGGGGGGCGTGAGCGAACAGTCCAGCGACCCTGCATCTTCAAAGGTCGAAGCGATGGCGCCTCGACGAGCGCCGCGTTCGAGGAAACGCCCCACCTCAACCCCTCCCCTGAAGGGGAGGGGCTCCCCATGCCATTCCGATAGCGTCGGTCTTTGACGAGCAGCATTGCTGCATTGCAGCGAAACGGCCGATGCGGCCGCGCTGTGTCATCCCGGCATCGTCACGAAACCGTCACGCAGCCGTAACCGTTCTGACCCCGAAACCACATCTTCCCGTCATGCGGCCCGCCTAACCGCCGCGGGGAGATCGGCAGGGGGGAATGCTCTGGTCGATCGCACCATCCAAGATCGACCAGGAGCTTCACATGGCCCGCTTCAACCGCCTCGGCACTCTTTTACTGGCGACGACCGCGAGCCTGGCACTTGCCGGCTGCAACGGCGCGGACGGCGTCGCTTCGCCGGGCGAAGGCGTCATCGTCGTGCCGGGCACCCCGACCCCGACGCCCTCCACCCCCACGCCGACCCCCACCGCACCGGGCACGCCCGCCGCGTCCTGCCCCACCGGCACGTCGGACGCCGGCATCGTCGGCAGCTATCGCGGCTGCCGCCTGCCGAGCCGCATCGAGGGTTCGCTGTCGCTCCAGAAGGTCGCGGGCGTCGCCTATGAGATTAACGGCCGCGTCGATGTCGGCGTGGACATCGGCGGCGCGGGCAACGCACCGGGCGGTGCGTCGGCCACGCTGACGATCGCGCCGGGCGTGCTGATCTATGCCAACACGACCAACGCCGACAACGACTTCCTGGTCGTCAATCGCGGCTCGCGCATGAATGCCGAGGGCACCGAGACGCAGCCGATCATCTTCACCGCGCAGCAGAACCTGACCGGCGGTGTCACCGACGAGAGCCAGGGCCTGTGGGGCGGCATCATCATGGCGGGCCGCGCGCCAATCTCAAACTGCAACGCGACCGTCGCGGGTGGTTCGGTGAACTGCGAAAACGTGGTGGAGGGCACTTCCACCGCGCTCTACGGCGGCGCGACGCCGACCGACAACTCGGGCACCGTGCGCTACGTCCAGATCCGGTATTCGGGCACGATCATCAGCCCGAACAACGAGCTGCAGGGCCTGACGCTCGGCGGCACGGGTTCCGGCACGACGATCGACCACGTCCAGGTCCATAACTCGTCGGACGACGGCATCGAGGTCTTCGGCGGTCGCACCAACATGCGCTACCTGGTGATGACCGGCACCGACGACGACGCGGTGGATACCGATGTGGGTTGGCAGGGCTTCATCCAGTTCGTGCTGGCGATCCAGAAGCCGGTGAATACGCAGACCGACAATTATTCGACCGAGATCGACTCGAACAACAACGAGGACGCGCTGCCGCGTCAGCGCTACACGCTGTCGAACTTCACCTTCGTGCAGACCTCGACCGCGACCAACGCCGCGATCCGCCTGCGTGGCGGCGCCGATGCGCGCTTCGTCAACGGCATCGTGGTCGGCCCGACCGCCTGCCTCAACATCGTTGCCGGCGCCGATGCGCAGGGCAAGACGACGATCCGTCCCGCCAACACCGCGCTGGAGGACAATGGCCCGCCGGTGTTCAACTCGGTGCTGTTCGGTTGCGCCAACCCCTATGCGGAGACGACGGTGAACAACGTCACCGTCACCAATGCGGAAATGGCGGCGATCTTCAACGCGGCGGGCGGCAACAATGTGGAAAGCGCCACGGGCCTGCTGACCAACGGCTTCTACCCCGCCGGCCAGGCCACGACCGCAACCGCGTTCAACGCCTCCACGTTGAACCCGGCGGGCACCTCGGTCCTGGTCCAGACCAGCTATGTCGGCGCGGTCAGCGGGCCGAACGACACCTGGTTCCGCGGCTGGACGTGCAATTCCAACCGCGCCAACTTCGGCGCGACGTCGGGCGCCTGCACCAGCCTGCCGAGCTAAGCGGCGTATCCACGCGGGCGGCCGGAGCCGCCCGCGAACCCATTCAAGGCTCGGGGCGGCGGGGGTCGCCCACGAGCCATTACTTCAAGGCTCGGGGCCATCATGACGTCATCCTACCTTTCCACCCTGCTGGCGAGCACTATCCTGCTTCCGGCCGCCGCCGTCGCGCAGACCGGCACTGCGGCGCCCGCGGGCGGCGGGGCTCCGGCCGGTCAGGTGGTGTCGCCGCAGGCCGGCACGCCGGCGCAGCAGGACCCGCAAGCGGCCGCCGAGCAGCAGCAGGAACAGGTCGACGTCTCGACCCCGGGCGGGGCGGCGAACACGGACGAGATCGTCGTGGTCGGTCGCAACATCCCCAACGTCGTGCGCGCCACGCCGGAGGTGCTGAACGTCCTGTCCACCGCCGACATCCAGCGGACGGGCGAGGGCGACATCGCCGGTGCGCTCAGCCGCGTGACCGGCCTGTCGGTGGTCGGCAACGGCTTCGTCTATGTCCGCGGCCTGGGCGATCGTTACTCCTCGTCGCTGCTCAACGGATCGCCGCTGCCCAGCCCCGAGCCGCTGCGCCGTGTGGTGCCGCTCGACATCTTCCCGACCAACGTCATCGCCTCTGCGCTGGTGCAGAAAAGCTATTCGGTGAACTACCCGGCCGAATTCGGCGGCGGCGTCATCAACCTGACCACCAAGGCGGTGCCGGACAAGACCTTCTTCCAGATCGGCGGATCGCTGGGCGCGGACACGGTGACGACCAGCGAGCTGGGCTATACCTATGCCGGCGGCGATGCGGACTGGACCGGGTTCGACGACGGCACGCGCACCACGCCGGGCTTCATCAAGCGCGCTGGCATCGCGGGCACGTCGCCCGGATCGTCCGAGATCATCGGCCTGAACAACGCGCAGACGACGCTGCTCCAGCAGAACAACCAGTTGCCGGCCAATTTCTCCTATGAGGCGAGCTTTGGCAGCTCCACCGATATCGGCAATGTCCGGCTGGGCGTGATCGCGGCGGCCGGGCTGTCGAACAGCTGGCGGACCCGCGATTCGCGCCAGCAGCTATCCGACGACATCGACGGCGGCCTGCTGCGCGATTTCCGCACCGTGCTGACCGATCACCGTGCGATCGTGAACGGCATGCTGGGCATGGGTGCCGAGTTCGGCGCGCACAAGATCCGGCTGACCAACCTCTACATCCACGACACGCTGAAGCAGGGGCGCCTGTCGCGCGGGACGACCGCCAATATCGGTACGCTGCCGGGCGGGATCGACCCGTTCATCAACCAGAATACGAGCTGGTTCGAGCGCGAGCTGCGCGACACGCAGCTGGTGGGCGAGTTCAAGTTCGACGACATCTCGTTCGATGCACGCGGCGCCTATGCCAAGACCAAGCGCAACAGCCCGTATGAGCGCGGCTTCACCTATCAGTATAACGAGGCGATCGGCGACTATACGAACAATCTGAGCGGGTTGCAGTCCGCCGCCATCGCGTTCAGCGAACTGGACGAGCGCCTGTGGTCGGGTCAGGCGAACCTGACCTGGAACGTGCCGTTCGACCGGCCGTTCGCGGTGTCGGTCGGTTATGCCTATAACGACACGGCACGTAGCTCCAGCCGCTACACCTTCCAATATTCGGGGCCGAACAACGGACCGGTGTCCGACACCATCGCGCAGTTGCGTCCCGATTACCTGCTGTCCGACTTCACCATCCAGAATGCGGGCATCTATCTGCGCAATACGTCGACCGGGCAGGGAGCGGCCGCGTATGACGCGAGCCTGCGCGTCCACGGCGCCTATGCGCAGGTGGAGGGCGAGATCACCGACGGGCTGCGTGCCACGGTCGGCGTGCGCTACGAGAATGGCGACGAGCAGGTGATGCCCTCGGGCAACGCCGCGCCGACGCGTATCCAGAATGACTACTGGTTGCCGGCGGTGACGATTACCTGGAATTTCGCCGAGGACATGCAGCTTCGCGGGCACATGTCCAAAACGCTGGCCCGGCCGCAATTCCGCGAACTGGCACCGCAGCTTTACCAGGATTTCGAGAGCGATCGCCTGTTCTTCGGCAATGCCTTCCTGAAGGACTCGCAGCTTTACAACGGCGAGTTGCGCTACGAATGGTATTTCGCGCGCGACCAGCGGTTCAGCGCCTCCGGCTTCTACAAGCGGATCGACGATCCGATCGAGGCAGTGGCGTTCTTCCCCGGCGGCGCGGACGTGCTCCAGACCGGTTTCGCCAATGCCCCGCGTGCCAAGCTGTACGGTGGCGAGGTCGAGTTGCAGAAATATATCCCGCTCGACGGGTTGGACATCGGCTTCCTGGCGACACGCCGCCTGGTCGCGATCGCCAACTACACCTTTACCAAATCGTCGATCGACGCGACGGACCAGTTGATCGCCAGCCCGCTGCAGACCGGCGTCAACCCGGTGCTGCGCCCGGCCAACATCCTGTTCCAGGACGGTGCCTCGCTGGTCGGCCAGTCGGACCATCTGGTGAACCTGCAACTCGGGCTGGAGGACAAGGAGAGCCTGTCGCAGCTGACCGTGCTGTTCAACTATGCCAGCAACCGCGTGACCAATCGCGGGCCGGTGTCGGGCGGCGGCGGCCTGCGCCTGCCGGATCTGATCGAGCGTCCGGGCATCCGTCTGGACGTGGTGGCGCGGCAGGGCGTTGATCTGTTGGGTGGTCAGTTCGAGGTGAAGTTCGAGGCACGGAACCTGACGGGCACCGGTTACCGCGAATTCCAGACCTTCGAAAACGGCGCGCAGGTGGACATCAACCGGTATCGCCTGGGTCGCATCTTCACGCTGGGCGTCAGCACGACCTTCTAATCAAGGGCTGCCAGGATCGCCGCGTCCACCGCTTGGCGGTGGCCGGCGAAACTGTGGGAGGCGGTGGCCACGTAGCCGGTGGCGAAACGGTGGCGGCGGGCGGCGGCCTGGAAGCCGATGGCGGTGGCGTCGCCCTCGGCAAGCAGGATGGAGGCGTCCGTCCCCCAGCCGGCGATGGCACGCATCACGCGGTCCGAAAGGGGTGGGGTGGGCGAGCGCCACAGCTTCACCAGACCGGCGCGCAGGCGGGTCCGGTCGATGTCGCCGCGGGCGAGGCGCCACCATGTCGCGGGCGCGAACAGGCGTTGCGCATAATGCCGGCGGATAGCGGCAGCGGGGGGAAGTGCGTCATCGTCCTTGCCCAGCCAGGGATTCGCCAGAACGACGCGGTCGATCCCGGCGGCGCGACCATAGAGCGCCAGGGTGGTGGCGGCATCGCAATTGCCGAAGCCGATCAGCCGCGTGACCTGCGGCGCTGCGGCACGGAATATAGCGGCGGCGGCGGCGAGATCGGGCGCGGCGGATTGCCAGCCGCCGTTCGCCCCGTCCGAATCACCGATGCCGCGCCGGTCGTAGCGGAAGACGGGGTGGCCCTGTGCGGCGAGCCGGATCGCGAGCATCGTCATGCCGCGGTGTGCGCCCATGCGAGGTTCGTTGCCGCCGGAGACGATCAGGATGCCGGTGCTGCCCGTCGCCTCGTCCAGCGTGCCGAGCAGGGACGCCCCCTCGCACGCGAACGCGATCAGGCGGCGCATCGCCGGACCCATGTCGCGATATCGTCCGCCAGCGCCGTGCCGAGCGTCAGGTCCGTGTCCGGTTCCGAACGGTGCCAGGGGGGAGCGCCGGGCAGCTTCATGTCCGCGGGGCGGGGATCGGTGTCCAGGCGCACGACGCGGGTCGGTACGTCGCTGGCGACGGGGTCGGTGCCGGGCAGCGCGGCGAGCAGTGCGGGTGCGACGGCATTTCCCGCCACCATCTCGCCCGTCGACAGTCGCCGCCATGCGCGCAGCAGATCGTCGCCCCCCTGCGGCGCCAGAAGCCAGCGCGCGACCATCGGCGCGTCGGCATCGAGAAGCGCGGCGCTGCGGATGGCGAGCGTGACGGCGGGGCGGTTCAGGGAGCGGACGGCGGTAGCGAGTGCGGTGCGCAGGTCGGGCAGGCACAGCGCATCGGTAGGAAGCGGGCTTTCGCCGGTGCCGGGCAGATCGGGCAGCGCCCCGGCGATGCCGCGATCCGCCAGATGTCGCAAGATCGTGACGGCAAGGCCGCGGGTGCGATTCGCTTCTTCGAGAAGCGGAAGGATGGCGATGACCACCACACCGGTCGGAGGGCCGAAGCGCAGCATCGCCTCGGTCCCCCCCGACCAGGTGTAGCGATCGATCAAACGAGCGCCTTGCCGGCGGCGAACGCGACGAGGCTGCCGAAGCTTTCCAGCATCTCGCCGTCCACCTCGTCATCCTCGATCAGGACGCCCAACCGGTCCTCAAGCTCGGTCAGCACGCCGGCGACCGCCATCGAGTCCAGTTCGGGCAGCGCGCCGAACAGCGGCGTGTCGGCGGTGAAGCCGGCAACGCGCTCCGGCGTCAGTCCCAGCACGTCGGCCAGGACGGCGCGGACGGTATGTTCGATTTCGTGGCGGCCTTCGGGGATCACGGCTTGTGGCCTCGCTATGGTTCAGCCCGCCCGTTAATGCGCGGGGGTGAATTCGGCAACGGCTTGGCGCATAGCGGCGGTGTCATGATCGCACTGGATGCCACCCCCCGACCCATCGACCATGTTCTGGCCGGCGCGCCCGGTGCGCCTGCGCTGATCGAGCGGGCGGGGGTGATGGACTATGCCACGCTGGAGGATGCGGTCGCGCGGGCGGCCGGATGGCTGGCGGCGCAGGGCTTTTCGCAAGGGGACCGGGTGGCGAGCTGGCTGCCCAAGACGCGGATGGCCTGCATCCTGCCGCTGGCGGTGCCGCGCGCCGGGCTGGTGCACGTGCCGATCAATCCGGCGCTGCGCCGGGCACAGGTGGAGCATATCCTGAACGACAGCGGTGCGCGGATGCTGGTGACGCAGGATGCGCGGGCGGCGGGCCTTGAGGATGTGGCGACGCCGATCGTTGCCGAGGATGCGCTGGACGGCCCGCCGCTCGGCCGCTCCGACGCCGATACCGGTGCGCTGGCGGCGATCCTGTATACGAGCGGATCGACCGGGCGGCCCAAGGGGGTGATGCTGAGCCATGCCAATCTGTGGCTGGGGGCGGTGTCGGTCGCGCATTACCTGAAGCTGGCGCCCGACGACCGGGTGCTGGGCGTGTTGCCGCTGAGTTTCGATTACGGGCAGAACCAGTTGTTTTCGAGCTGGATCGCGGGCGCAAGCGTGGCGCCGCTGGACTATCTGACCGCGCGCGACGTGGTGAAGGCGGTGGCGCGGGTCGGTGCGACGACGCTGGCCGGGGTGCCGCCCCTGTGGGTGCAGGTGCTGGAGGCGGAATGGCCGGCGGAGGTCGCGGCATCGCTGCGGCGACTGACCAATTCCGGCGGCGCACTGACGCCGCGCCTGGTGCGCGATCTGCGGGCGCGCTTTCCCGGTGCCGACCTGTACGCGATGTACGGGCTGACCGAGGCGTTCCGCTCCACCTATCTCGATCCAGCGCTGCTCGACGCGCATCCCGACGCGATCGGCCGGGCCATTCCCTTTGCCGAGGTGATGGTGGTGCGGGCCGACGGCACGCGTGCGGTCCCCGGCGAGCAGGGGGAACTGGTCCATGCCGGGCCGCTCGTCGCGGGAGGCTATTGGCAGGACGAGGAGCGTAGCGCGCAACGCTTTCGCCCGGCGCCGGAATTTGCCGTGTCGGGGGGCATGGCGGTGTGGTCGGGCGACACGGTGGTGGAGGGGGAGGACGGGTTGTTGCGCTTCGTCGGGCGGGACGATGAGATGATCAAGTCGGCCGGGAACCGGATCAGTCCGCAGGAGATCGAGGAGGCGGTATTGGCGGGTGGCGAGGCGCGCGAAGCGGTGGCGATGGGCTTGACGGACGACAGGCTGGGCCAGGCGATCCATGTCGTACTGGCCGGCGATCCGGCGCAGGAGGCGGGCTTGCGCGCGCGGTTGAAGCGCGATTTGCCAAGTTTCATGCAACCACGCAGCTATGACTGGCGAGAAGCCCTGCCGCGCAACGCCAATGGCAAGCTGGACCGGGCGGGGTTGCGCGCATGAAGCCGATGGGACCGATCCCGCCGGAGTTCGCCGGGCAGCAGGGTGCGCTGGCGATCGGCGGGCGCGCGGCGGCGGACTGGATCGAGGGGGATGCGCCGGTATTCGTCTATGACCCCGCCATCGTCGCGGCGCGGGTGGCGCGGTTCCGGGCGAGCTTTGCGGGCATCGACCTGCATTATGCGATCAAGGCCAATCCGTTCCCGCCGCTGCTGGCAGCGATGGCCGGCATGGTCGACGGTTTCGACGTCGCATCCGCGGGAGAACTGGACAAGGTCGCAGGGCTTGGCCTGCCGGTCAGTTTTGCCGGGCCGGGCAAGCGCGACGGCGAACTGGCAGCGGCGATCGCCGCCGGGATCGCGCTAAACGTGGAATCGGAAGGGGAGGCGGAGCGGGCGCTGACCATCGCGGCACGCCTTGGCCGGGTGCCGCGGCTGGCGGTCAGGGTGAACCCGGATGTGGAGTTGCGCGGATCAGGCATGCGGATGGGCGGGCGCCCCTCGCCATTCGGGATCGACGCGGTGCGGGTGCCCGTGCTGGTGCGACGGCTGGTGGCGGCGGACGCGGACTGGCGCGGGTTCCACATCTATGCGGGCAGCCAGGCGCTGGACGCGCAGGCGATCATCGACACGCATGCCGCGACGCTGGATCTGGCGGCGCGGCTGGCGGACGAGGCAGGCCATGCGCCGCCGCTGGTCAATCTGGGGGGCGGGTTCGGCGTGCCCTATTTCGCGGGCGACACGGCGCTGGAGGTGGAAAAGGTCGGCGCGGCGCTGACCGATGCCCTGTCGGGGCGTGCCGCGGTGCTGGCCGACAGCCGGTTCGCGATCGAACTGGGCCGCTGGCTGGTCGCGGAGGCGGGCGTGTATCTGGCGCGGGTGATCGATCGCAAGGAGAGCGGGGGCGAGACCTTCCTGATCCTGTCGGGCGGGTTGAACCATCAACTGGCCGCGAGCGGCAATTTCGGCACGGTGGTGCGGCGCAACTATCCGCTGGCGGTGGCGCATGCGATGGGCGCGGAATGGCACGAGACGGTATCGGTGGTCGGGCCGCTGTGCACGCCGCTGGACCGGCTGGGCGACCGGGTGGCGTTGCCCGCCGCCGCGGCGGGGGACGTGATCGCGATCTTTCTGGCGGGGGCGTATGGCGCGAGCGCGAGTCCGGCGGCGTTTCTGGGCCATCCGGCGGCGGCGGAGCGGCTGGCGCGGTGACGGTGCCGCCGTTTTGCGACTTTCCATCCGCCTCTAACGCTATGTTCACCTCTGGCACAGCATAGCGGAGGGTGAAGACGATGGCGCCGGACATGGCGTCTTGAGGAGTGATGTTCCGATGCCCGGCCCATTTGTCCGTTCCTGCCTGCTCGCCGGCATCGCTGCCACGGCCCTGACCGGGTGCGCCACGACGACGACGCCGGCGGCGCAGTTGCCCGCGGCGTCCTATGTGGCGAGCAAGGAGCAGCCGGGCGAGGAATATGTGATCGGTCCGCTGGACCAGTTGAACATCTTCGTGTGGCGCAATCCCGAACTGACCGCCAAGGTGCAGGTGCGCCCCGACGGCCGGATCACGACGCCGCTGGTCAACGACATGCCCGCCGTCGGCAAGACGCCGGCGATGCTGGCCGACGACATGACCAAGGCCCTGTCCGAATATATCTCCAAGCCGATCGTTTCGGTGATCGTGGAGAATTTCTCCGGCACGTTCAGCCAGCAGGTGCGCATCGTCGGCGCCACCGAAAAGCCGGCATCGCTGCCCTACCGCGCGAACATGACGCTGCTCGATGCGATGATCGCGGTCGGCGGCCTCAGCCAATATGCCGCGGGCAACAAGGCCAAGCTGGTGCGGTACGACCGGGCGACGGGCAAGCAGAAGGAATATGCGCTGAAGATCGCCGACCTGCTGAAGCGCGGCAATTCCTCCGCCAATGTCCGGCTGGAGCCGGGCGACGTGATCATCATCCCTGAGTCGATGTTCTGAGGATGCGCGCATGAACGGCATCCTGGACGAGGTAAGGCTGGCGCTGCACGCGGTGTGGACGCGGCGCTGGGTCGCGCTGGCGGTCGCCTGGGCCGTGTGCGTGCTCGGCTGGCTGTTCGTGGCGCAGATACCGAGCCGGTACGAATCGCGCGCCCGCGTGCTGGTCGACATGCAGTCGATCCTGCCCGCGGACCTGAACGGGGCGCCGCAGGCGGCGCAGCAGACGGTGGACCAGGTGCGCCAGACGCTGATCTCGGCGGTGAACCTGCAGAAGGTGGTGCGCGGCACCGATCTGGCGAACACGGTGGCGAACGACCGCGACGTGGCCGACCGGGTGTCGTCGCTGGCGCAGTCGATCAAGATCGACAGCCAGCAGGACAATCTGTTCCAGATCACCACGACGATGAGCAGCCCCAAGCTGGCGCGCGACGTGACGCAGAAGCTGATCGACATTTTCGTCGAAACCAATCTGGCGGGCGATCGCAGCGCGACGAGCCAGAGTCTGGCGTTTCTGGACAAGCAACTGGCGCAGCGCCAGCGGCAACTGGCGGATGCGGAGGCCAAGCGCGCCGACTTCCAGAACCGGTATCTGGGCGGCCTGCCGGGTACCGGATCGGTGAGCGACCGGATCGGTGCGTCGCGCGCGCAGATGGCGCAGGTGGACGGCGATCTGGCCGCGGCGCAGTCCGGGCTGGCGGCGGTGCAGGGGCAGATGGCGTCCACCGCACAGACCGTGGCGGGGCCGGGGGGCACCACGGGCGGCCCGGCGCGCGCGCGGCTGGCGGCGATCCAGGGGCAGCTGGCCGATGCGCGGGCACGCGGCTATACCGACAATCACCCCGATGTGGTGGCGCTGAAGAGCCAGCTGGGCGCGGCGACCGCGGCGGCGCGGGCCGAGCCGGCGGGCACGGCGGGCGGTGCGACGGCCAATCCGCTCTACCTGTCGCTGCAATCGCTGGCGGCGGACAAGCAGGCGCAGGTCGCGGCACTCCGGATGCGAAAGGCGCAGTTGCAGGGCGACCTGGACCAGTTGAACGCCAAGCTGGCCGGCGATCCGGAGGTCGCGGCCGAGCAGGGCCAGATCGAGCGCGATTACCAGGTGCTGCAGGACCAGTATAACCAGTTGCTGCGCCAGCGCGAACAGATCGCGCTGCGCGGGCAGGCGCAGACGCAGACCGATGCCGTGCGCTTCAGCCTGATCGATCCGCCGACGCTGGCCTCCAAGCCGGTGGCGCCGAACCGCATGCTGTTGCTGAGCGGCGTTTTCGTCGCCGGGTTGGGCGCAGGCGTCGCCGCGGCGTTCGCGCTGGCGAAGCTGAGGGGGACGTTCACCACGGTCGGCGCGCTGGAGCGGGCGACGGGCATGCCGGTGATCGGTGCGATCGGCGAGGTGGTGACCCGCGCCCAGGCCGAGGCGCGGGCAAAGCGGCTGAAACTGTTCCTCGGCGGGACGGCGGCGCTGGGGGTGGCCTATGTGCTGCTGCTGGGCGTTGAGGTATTGCAGCGCGGAATGGCGGCGTGAGGACCCAGATGAGCAATCCCAGACCGCGCCGATCATCCTCGCTGCTGGAACGTGCGGCGGAGGTATACGACTTTTCAGCGCATGTTCGTGCAACGCCGCCGGCGGCGGTGGCCGTGCCGCCGGAACGGGAGCCCGAGGCGCCGGTCGCGATGCCGGCGACGCCCGGTAATGACGGGCCGGTGCTGCTGAACATTCCCGAGGAGTTTCGGGCGAGTGCGGCGGATAGCGCGTTCCTGGCGAGCGAATATGCGCCGGGCTTTACCGATGTCGCGACGATCGACCGGGCGATGCTGGCGGAAAACGGCATGATCGTGCCCGGCGCGCCGGTGGGGCCGCTGGCGGAGGAATTCCGGCTGGTGAAGCGGCAATTGTTCGTGACGCGCGAACGGTTGCTGGCTGCGGGCGAGACGGACAAGGCGCGCAGCGTGCTGGTCTGTTCGTCGCGGCCGCGCGACGGCAAGACGTTCTGCGCGATCAACCTGGCGCTGTCGGTGGCGGCGGAACGCGATACCGAGGTGTTGCTGGTCGATGCCGATTTCGCCAAGCCCGACGTGCTGGCGCGGTTGGGGCTGCCCGAGGGACCGGGGCTGCTGGATGCGCTGGACGATGCGCGGATCGACGTCGAGACGCTGGTGGTGCGCACCGACGTGCCGCACCTGTCGGTATTGTCGGCGGGCACCAAGACGGCGAGCGACACCGAATTGCTGGGATCGGCACGGACCCGCGCGGTGCTGGCCCGGCTGCTGGAGGCCAATCCCCGCCGCCTGATCATCTTCGATTCGCCGCCGGCGCTGGCGGCGTCGCCCGCCTCGGTGCTGGCGATGCTGGTCGGGCAGGTGATGCTGATCGTGCGGGCGGACCGGACGCCGGAAAACGAACTCGCCGCAGCGGTGAACCTGCTCGACGGGTGCGAGCATATCCAGCTCGTGCTGAACTCGGTGGCGTTCGTGTCCGGCAGCCAGCGGTTCGGCAGCTATTACGGGCAGGAGGGCGCACGGTGAAGGCGGTGGCGGCCCTTGCCGGCATCGTCCTGGCGGTGCCCGCGGCGGCGCAGACGGGCGGCGACATCGCCGGCCCATCGGTGCCGTCGCAGGCACAGGTCGCGGACGGGACCGCGAACGGGGCGCCGGCATCGGGTCGCACGGTGGTGCAGCCCTATATCGAACTGGGGCAGGTGCTGGCGGCCGACCTGCGCTCCGGCGATGTGCTGACCTATACCACGCTGGCCGCCGGGGTGGATGCGTCGATCGCCACCGCGCGCGCGCAGGGGCAGGCCAGCTATCGCTACGAGCGGCGGATCGGCTGGGGCAACGATCTGGCGGACAGCGACGTGCATGCCGGGCTGGCGCGCGGGATCGTGTCGCTGACCCGCGGGCTGAGCCTGGAGGGCGGGGCGCTGGCGACGCGGGTGCGATCGGACATTCGCGGCGATGCGCCGGGCGTGCTGGTCGGCAATGTCGGCAACACCAGCCAGCTTTATTCGGCCTATGTCGGGCCGAGCTATACCGGCCAACTGGGCGTCGCGACGGTGAACGCCAATTACCGGCTGGGTTATACCAAGGTGGAGGTGCCGTCGATCGGCGGCATTTCGCCCACGCTGCCGCGGCTGGATTATTTCGACGACAGCTGGAACCACATCGCGACCGCCAGCATCGGCGTGGCGCCGGGCATGGTCGCGACGCCGGGCTTCACGGCCAGCGGCGCCTATGAGCGCGAAACGGCGGGGCAATTGTCCGGCCGGTACGAGGGCTGGTACGGGCGCGGCGACGTGCTGTGGCCGGTCTCCCCTTATGTCGCCCTGGTCGGCGGGGTCGGTTACGAGCGGATCGAGACGAGCCAGCGCGACGCCTTGCGCGGTGCGGACGGGGCGCCGGTGCTGGACGGGGATGGCCGCTTCGTCACCGATCCCGCCTCGCCGCGGCGGATCGCGTACCGGACGGACGGCGTCTATTACGATGTCGGCGTGATGTGGCGGCCCAACCGCCGCACCGCGCTGGAGGCGCGGGTGGGCGAGCGGTTCGGATCGATCAGCTACACGGGGTCGCTGCGCTATCAGGCGTCGCGCAGCATGGGTGTGGCGGTCGTGGTGTATGACGGGGTGCAGACCTTCGGACGGCAGCTTCGCACCGGGCTGGCCAGCCTGCCGACCAGCTTCATCGGTGCGCGCGACGTGTTCGGCCAGGGGGTGAATGGCTGCGTCTTCTCGACCAGCGGGGCGACGCCGGGCGGATGCCTGAACGACGTGTTCCAGTCGGTGCAGACGGCCAGCTACCGCGCGCGCGGGGTGGACGGGATCGTCACGGTGCAGCGGGGACTGGCGACCTGGGGCGCGGGTGCCGGCTATGCCAACCGGCGGCTCTTTTCGCCGAACGTGCCGGGGGGCGTGGTGCTGTACGGGCTGGAGGACGAAAGCTGGTACGGGCAGCTCTTCTATGCACGCCAGTTGAACGCGGTGTCGGGCGTGGACCTGAACGCCTTCATCAATCATTACAGCAGCGAGCTTGCGGGGGCGGACGATGTCGTCTCGGTGGGGGCGACCGCCAGCTATTACCGCAATTTCGGACGGCTGGGCACCACGGCCAGCGTCGGGCTGTACCACTTCCAGGTGGGCGACCTCGACAGCGCCTTGTCCGCACAGGCGCTCATCGCCGCCCGTTACTATTTTTGATCGGCCGGAAAGGCAGGATATGTACGACACGCATTACGGGCTAACCGGACGGCCGTTCCAGCTGACGCCCGACGCGCGCTTCTGGTACGAGACGGCGACCCACCGCAAGGCGATGTCCTATCTGGGATATGGGCTGGCGCAGGGCGAGGGCTTCATCGTCATCACCGGCGATATCGGCGCGGGCAAGACGACGCTGGTCGGTCACCTGCTGGAGACGATCGATCCGCGCCGGCTGCATGCGGTGACCATCGTGTCGACCGCGATCGACGCGCGCGACCTGCTGCGCACCATCGCGACGCAGCTGAACGTCGACCCCGCCGGGCTGGAAAAGGCGCAATTGCTGACCGCGATCGAGCGGGGACTGCACGGCGTCGCGCGGACCGGGCGGCGGACGCTGCTGATCGTGGACGAAGCGCAAGGGTTGCCGGTGGATGCGCTGGAGGAGCTGCGCATGCTCTCCAACTTCCAGGCGGGCGGGCATGCGCTGCTCCAGATCGTGCTGCTCGGCCAGCCCGAGTTTCGCGAGCGGCTGCACGGGTCGGAGCGGCTGGAGCAACTGCGCCAGCGGATCATCGCGATCCACCATCTCGACCCGATGGAGGAACATGAGGTCGCCGATTACATCGCGCATCGCCTGTCGATCGTGGGGTGGCAGGGGCGGCCGGACTTCGCCGACGACGCGTTCGCGGCGCTGTACCGCGTGTCGGGCGGCGTGCCGCGGCGGTTGAACCTGCTGGCCGGGCGGGTGATGCTGCAGGCGGCGGTGCTCGACCTGACGCTGATCGATGCCGGGGTGGTGGAGACGGTGGCGGAGGACATGGCGGCGGACCTGCCGATGCCGACCGAGGCCGTGGCTCCGGAACCGGTGCGCTTCGTTGCCGACGAGGTACCGGTGCCCGTCACTCCGTCGCCCGCTCCGGCCCCCGACGAGGGATTGCGCGCGCGGGTGGCGGCGCTGGAGACGCGCGTCGAGCAGCAGGAGGCGGCGCTGCGCCGTATCCTGACGCTGCTGGTCGACTGGGTGGAATCCGATCGCGAACAGCCCGACCTGTCGCCCCTGCACCGACCGAGCGCGTGGGACCATGCCGCCTAAGCCCCTGAACGGCATGTCGGTCGACGTGGAGGAATGGTTCCAGGTCGGCGCGTTCGAGCGGGTGATCGACAAGGCGGACTGGGACCGGCTGGACGCCCGCGTCGAGGCCAATACCGGTGCGGTGCTGGACCTGTTCGCCGAGACGGGAACGCGCGCGACCTTTTTCACGCTGGGATGGGTGGCACACCGCCACCCACGCCTGATCCGCCGCATCGTCGATGCCGGGCACGAGATGGCGAGCCATGGCTGGGATCATGCCCGCGTCTTCACCATGGACGCAGGGGCGTTCCGCGCCGATCTGGCGCGGGCACGGGCCGCGATCGAGGATGCGTCGGGGCTGCCGGTGACGGGCTACCGCGCGCCGAGCTTTTCGATCGATGCGCGCACTCCATGGGCGCATCAGGTGCTGGCCGAGGCAGGCTATGCCTATTCCTCCAGCGTCGCACCGCTGGCGCACGACCATTATGGCTGGCGCGAGGCGCCGCGCTACGCCTATCGCCCGCTCGGCGACAGCGCGCTGATCGAGGTGCCGGTGACGGTGGCCGAGATCGCCGGGCGGCGATGGGCAACGGGGGGCGGCTTTTTCCGCCTGTTGCCGGGGCAGTTGATGGACTTTGCGGTGCGACAGGTGAACGCCGAGGCGCATGGTGCGGTGTTCTACTTCCACCCATGGGAGATCGATCCCGACCAGCCGCGCGTGGCGAACGCGCCGTTGAAATCGCGGGTGCGGCATTATTCGCGGCTGGGCGCGATGGCGGGCAAGCTGCGCCGACTGGCGAGGCGGCACGACTGGGGCCGGATGGACGCGGTGGTGGCGCAGGAGGCACGGGCGCTGTCATGACCGAGATCCGCGTGGCGGACCTGCGTGTGGCCGGTGAGGCCGCGCGCATCGATGCGTTCGTGCAGCAGGCGCCGGGCGCCACGCCCTTTCACCTGACCGGCTGGTCGCGCGCGGTGGAGCGGGGCACGGGGCAGAAGGCACGCTATCTGGTGGCGGAGCGCGGCGGCGTGCCGGTGGGGGTGCTGCCGCTGACCGCGATGCGATCGCCCCTGTTCGGTAAGGCATTGGTATCCGCCGGGTTCGGCGTGGATGGCGGCGTGCTGGGCGAAGGTGTGGACGCGCTGGCGGCGGCGGCCTGGGATATGGCGCGGGCCGGGGGGATGGGCAGTGTCGAGTTGCGCGGCGGGCCGGCGCCCGAGGGCTGGGCGGTGAACGACAGCAGCTATCTGGGTTTCGTCCGGCCGCTGGCGGCGGATGACGAGGCGGAACTGAAGGCGGTGCCGCGCAAGCAGCGTGCGGAGTTGCGCAAGGCATTGGCGCTGGACCTGCACATCGAAACCGGTAGCGGGGCGCGCGACCGGGCGGCGCATGCACGCGTTTACGGCGAGTCGGTGCGCAATCTGGGGACGCCGGTATTCCCGCGTGCGCTGTTCGCGGCCGTACTGGACGAACTGGATGCCGACATACTGACCGTGCGGCATGAGGGCCGGGCGGTGGCAAGCGTGCTGAATCTGTATTTCGGCGGAACGGTGTACCCTTATTGGGGCGGGGGTACGCAGGCGGCGCGGGGCCTGCGCGCCAACGACGCCATGTATTTCGCCCTGATGCGTCATGCGCGCGAACGCGGATGTACGCGGTTCGACTTCGGTCGGTCGAAGACGGGCACGGGGGCCGCCGCGTTCAAGAAGAATTGGGGGTTCGACGGCCAGCCGCTGCGCTATGCCAGCCGGCACGAGGGCGAGGCGCGCGCGGTGAACCCGCTGAACCCCAAATATGCCCTGATGGTGGCGACGTGGAAGCGCCTGCCATTATGGCTGGCCAATCGTGCCGGACCCTGGATTTCCAGGGGGCTCGGCTGAGGCGGTGAAGGATCTGCTGTTCCTGGCGCACCGGGCGCCGTTTCCGCCCGACCGCGGGGACAAGATCCGCAGCTTCCATATCCTGTCGCACTTGGCGGCGCGGGCGCGGGTGCATTTGTGCGCCTTTGCCGACGATCCGGCGGACCGGGTGGTGCCGCCCGCGCTGGCGGCGCGGCTGGCGAGTTGCCGCATCGTGCCGCGCACCAAATCGAGCCCGCGCGCGGGGCTGGAGGCGCTGGTGAGCGGGCGGCCCCTGTCGCTGACCGCCTTTGCCGATCGCCGGATGACGGCGGCCGTCGCGGACGTGGTGCGCGCCCACCCGATCGCCGCGACCTATGTGTTTTCGGGGCAGATGGCGCCCTATGCCCCGGCGGACGTGCCGATGACGATGGACATGGTGGATGTCGATTCCGCCAAGTTCGCGCAACTGGCCGAGGGCGCGCGCGGCCCCATGGCCTGGATCTATGCGCGCGAGGCCAGACTGCTGGCGGCGCATGAGCGATCGGTTTCGGCGCGCGCCGCGGCGACCCTGTTCGTCAGCGAGGCGGAGGCGGCGCTGTTCCGCGCAGGCGGTGGTCGTGGACGGATCGTCGCGGTCGAGAACGGGATCGATGCGGCGACCTATGACCCGGCCACGTGTCACCCGGTGGCGGCGGGGGCGGAGACGATCCTGCTCACGGGACAGATGGATTACCGCCCGAATATCGAGGCGGTGACGTGGTTTGCCGACCATGTCCTGCCGATCGTCCGGCAGAGCCGGCCGGCGGCAGTGTTTGTGATCGTCGGGCGGGCGCCGGTGGCGGCGGTGACGCGGCTGGGTGCGCGGGACGGGGTGGTGGTGACGGGGACGGTGCCCGACGTGCGCGGATGGCTGGCGGCGGCGCGGGTGTGCGTGGCGCCGCTCAGGTTGGCGCGCGGTATCCAGAACAAGGTGCTGGAGGCGATGGCGATGGCGCGCCCGGTGGTGGCGACACAGGCGGCGGCCGAGGGCATCGACCATGGCGGCACGATCGCGGTGGCCGATAGCCCGGAGGCGTTCGCGGCGGCGGTGATCGCGGCGCTGGACGGACCCGCGGATCGGCCGGACGCGCGTGCCCAGGTGCTGAGCCGCTATGACTGGGGGGCGCGGCTGGCCCCGCTGGACGCGCTGATGGGGCTGGAGGCGTGAGCCGCCGGTGGCGCTGGCATCTGCTGGTGCTGGCGGCGGTCTGGCTGGCGCTGGTGGCGCTGTTCTGGCGCGATGTGGTGCAGTTGGTCGGTCTGTGGTGGACGAACACGACCTATGGGCATTGCCTGTTCATCCTGCCGGTGGTCGGGTGGCTGGTGTGGCAGCGGCGGGCGCAACTGGCGGAACTGCGCCCGCAGGCGTGGTGGCCGGGGCTGGCGCTGGTGGCGCTGGGCGGGGTGGGCTGGCTGATGGGCGAGGCGGGGACGGTGACGTTCGCGCGGCAGCTTGGGCTGGTGCTGATGTGCCAGGGCGCGGTGGTGACGCTGCTGGGGCCGATGGTGGCGCGGGGCGTGCTGTTCCCGCTGGCCTATGCGCTGTTCGCCGTGCCGTTCGGGCAGGAACTGGAGCCGCCGCTGCAACGCGTGACGGTGGCGATCGTCATGCCGCTGCTGCATCTGGCGGGGGTGCGGGCGGCGGTCGACGGGGTGCTGATCCAGGCGGGGGCGTATCGGTTCGAGGTGGCGGAGGCGTGTTCGGGGTCGAAGTTCGTGCTGGCGATGCTGGCGTTCGGGGTACTGGTGGCGAACCTGTGTTTTCGGCGCTGGACGCGGCGTGCGACGTTTCTGGCGGCGTGCCTGGTGGTGCCGGTGCTCGCGAACGGGGTGCGGGCGTGGGGGACGATCTATGGTGCGCAGCTGTTCGGGATCGAGGCGGCGGCGGGGTTCGACCATATCGTGTTCGGATGGCTGTTCTTCGCCGCGGTGATGGCGGCGGTGCTGGCGATCGGGTGGCGATGGTTCGACCGGGCGCCCGATGACCCCGCCTTCAACCCCGCTTCACTGTCGGGCGTGCCGCGCCGGCGCATCGGCCTGATCCCGGGCGGGGCGCTGGTGATCGCCACCGCGGCGGTTTTCCCGAGCTGGGCGGCGATGACGGGCGGGCGGGCGGCGACGCTGCCCGCGCAGATGGTGCTGCCCGATGTGCCGGGATGGCACCGCGCGCCGCTGGGTTCGGCCTGGCAGCCCTGGTATCCGGCGGCGGACCATTATCTGTTCGGCCGCTATGTCGATGCGCGCGGACGGCCGGTGGATGTCGGCGTGGCGGTGTTCGCCGAGCAGCATGGAACCAAGAAACTGGCGGCGTTCGGCACCGGCGTGCTGCGCGAGGACGACCGCTGGGTGCGGGTGGCGGACATGGCGCCGATCGCGGGCGGATCGGCCATGCGGATCATGGCACCGGGACCGGTGGAGCGGATCGTGGCGACATGGTACCGGGTCGGTGGCGAGACGACGGCGGACGAAAGACGGGTGAAGATGGTGACGATGAAAGCCCGCCTGCTGGGGGAGGATCGACCGGCGACGGCGATCCACCTGTCGACCGAGGGGCGCGACCCCGCCGCGATCGCCGACTTCGTCGCGGCGACCGGCGGCATGGGCCGGTTCGCGGACCGGCTGACGGCGGCGCGCTGAGATGTGCGGAATCGCAGGGATCTTCCATCCGGGCACGCCCAAGCCGGTCGATCCGCCGCGGGTGCGCGCGATGATCGCGGCGCAGGCGCACCGCGGGCCGGACGGCGACGGGGTATGGACCGCCCCCGGCGTCGGGCTGGGCCATCGCCGACTATCGATCATCGATCTGGCGGGATCGCCACAGCCGATGATCGACGGCGAGATCGCGGTGACCTTCAACGGCGAGATCTATAATTTCCAGGCGCTGCGGGCCGAATTGCGCGGGATGGGCGCGCATTTCCGCACGGAGGGCGACACCGAGGTGCTGCTTCAGGGATGGCGCTACTGGGGGCCGGCGATGCTCGACCGGCTGGACGGGATGTTCGCCTTCGCCATCCACGACATGCTGGCGGGTGCCCTGTTCCTGGCGCGCGACCGGCTGGGCGTGAAGCCGCTGCACTGGGCCGAACTGTCCGACGGGTCGATCGCCTTCGCCTCCGAACTGAAGGGGTTGCTGGCGCATCCCCTGCTGCGCCGGCAACCCGACCTGACCGCGGTCGAGGATTATCTGGCGCTGGGCTATGTGCCCGACGATGCCTGCCTGATCGCGGGCGTGCGCAAGTTGCCGGCCGGGCATTACCTGCTGGTTGAGCGCGGGCGGGGTATTCCCCGGCCGCGGCAATGGTGGGACGTGGATTTCTCCCGGCGCGCCAGTGGATCGGCGGCGGCGCTGGGCGAGGAACTACTCGACCTGATGCGCGCGGGCGTGACCAGCCGGATGGTGGCGGACGTGCCGCTGGGCGCGTTCCTGTCGGGCGGGGTGGACAGCTCGGCCGTGGTCGCGCTGATGGCGGAGGCGAGCCCGCGTGCGGTGCGCACCTGCACGATCGGGTTCGAGGAAGCGGGCTATGACGAGCGCGCCTATGCTGAAATGGTCGCGCGCCGATTTGCCACCGCGCATGCGACGCGGGTGGTGCGCAGCGACGATTTCGGGCTGATCGACACGCTGGTCCATCATTTCGACGAACCGTTCGCCGATGCCTCGGCCCTGGCGACCTATCAGGTCTGTGCGCTGGCAAGGGAACATGTGACCGTGGCGCTGTCGGGCGACGGCGCGGACGAGGCGATGGCCGGGTATCGCCGCCATGCGTTCCAGGCGGCGGAGGACCGGGTGCGCGGCCTGTTGCCGGCGGGGTTCCGGCGATCGGTGTTCGGAACGCTGGGCAATCTCTATCCGAAGGCCGACTGGGCGCCGCGGCCGCTGAGGGCCAAGACGACGCTGCTGGCGCTCGCGGCCGAGAGCGCGGAAGGCTATGCGGCGAGCGTCGGCGTGACGACGTCGGCCCTGCGCGCGCGGCTGTTCACGCAGGAAGCGCGGGCGGCGCTGGGCGGACACCGGGCCGAGGATCGTTACGTCGCGGCGATGGAGAATGCCCCGGCGCAAGGGGCGCTGGACCGGGTGCAATATGCCGACCTGAAGATTTGGCTGCCCGGCGACATCCTGACCAAGACCGACCGCACCTCGATGGCGGTGGGGCTGGAGGCGCGCGAGCCGCTGCTCGACCACCGGCTGGTGCAGTTCGCCGCCAGCCTGCCGCCGGCCATGCGGTTGCAGCGCGGATGCGGCAAATGGCTGATGAAGCGCAGCCTGGAGCGGTATCTGCCCCGGGATATTCTGTACCGGCCCAAAATGGGGTTCGTGACGCCGATCAGCGACTGGTTCCGCGGGGCGCTGGCCGAGGAGGCGGCGGGGCTCGCCACCTCGTCGCTGCTGCGCGAGACGGGGTGGTTCGCGCTGCCCGAGATTGCGCGCCTTGCCGACGACCACCGCACCGGCCGCGCGGAGCATGGCCGGACGCTGTGGCAGTTTTTGATGCTGGAGCGGAGCCTTACGCGGCTGTTCGGTTGAAGCGCTGGCGCAGCCACAGGTCGAACAGGTGCGGCCATTCGCGTGGCGGCGTCCCTTCGGCCGCGCGGCGCGCACCGAAGCCGTGGCCGCCGCGTTCGAACAGGTGGGCCTCCACGGGTACGTTTGCGGCGCGGGCCGCGGCGAGGATCGCGAAGGATTCCTCTACGCGGGCGGCGGGGTCGTCCATGGCGTGGGCGATGAAGAGGGGCGGGGTGTCGGCGCGGACGCGGGGCGGGGTGTCGTAGCGCGTCACGGTTTCGGGGGCCGGGGTGGGGCCGAGCAGGTTGTCGGTCGAGCGGCCGCGGGTGCGCGGGTCGGACATGCGGGTGACGGGGTAGACAAGGCCGGTGGCATCGGGGCGGGCGGATTGCCGGTCGGCGGCGTCGATGGGGGCATAGATGCGGTCGGCGTGACCGACGGTAAGCGCGGCGGCAAGATGGCCGCCCGCCGAGAAGCCGAGTGCGGCGAGGCGGGTGGGGTCGATGGCGTAGCGGGCGGCATTGGCGCGGATCAGGCGCATGGCGCGCTGCGCATCCTGAAGCGGTACGTCTGCGCGGTTCGCCCAGCCCTCGCCGGGCAGGCGATAGGCAAGGGCGAAGACGGTGATGCCTTGCGGGTTGAGCGCGCGGGCGACGTCGATGCCTTCGTTTTCGATCGAAACAAAGCCGTAGCCGCCGCCGGGGATCGACAGCACCGCGCGGCCGTCCGGACGCTCGGGACGGAAGACGCCGATGACGGGTTCGACGACGCCGCGCAGCCAGAGTTCGGGGTCGGCGGGATTGCCGCTCATTTCGGGGGCATAGCGGGGGAGAGGGTTGGGGGCGCCGGGGGGTGGGCCGGGCCAGAGCTTGACGTGTTCCGCAGGCGGCCAGGGGGTTTGGGGGCGGGCCTGGGCAGTCGCGCGGGTGGCCAGCGGCAGCGCGGCGGTGGCGGCGATGAGCGTGCGTCGGGAAATCATGCTGGCCTCTCCGCTGTTTGGGGCGGAGATTGGCGGGGTGTGGGGTCGGGGGCAAGGGGGACTATGGTCGCAGGCAGTGTTGCACTGTTGGGCTGCCCCTCACCCTTCCCACTGCCTTGCGGCAGCGGGCCCCTTCCCTCTCCCCGTGAGGGAGAGGGAATAAGGAGAAGGCCGGCGGGATTTGCCGCCGGCCTTCTTAGATTTTTAGGCTTGCTTGTCGAACAGCTTGGCCCAGCGGTGGACTGGGCGGTCCTTCCAGTGGCCGCGGTGGTACGCGTCGGAGGCGAGCAGCGGCATGACCGAGCCGGCCTCGGCGAATACCATCTGTTCGATGCCGGTGTTCACCTTGCCCCAGCTTGCCGCTTCCTGCAGCGTCGAGGACGAGCAGGCGCCGTCGCGCACGTCGGCGACGGTGATCTGCACCGCGTACTTGTGCACCTGGACGTCGTCATGACCCAGGATCTCGGCGCAGACGACGGTGTCCTGGATGAAGTTCTTCGGCACGCCGCCGCCGATCATCAGGAGGCCGGTGACGCCAGCCTCGATCTTGATCTGCGTGAGTTCGCGGAAGTCGGCGACCGCGTCGATCATCAGATACGGACGGCCCGCCTTGGCGGCGTCGACCTGATGCTTGACGAGGCCGAAGCCGGCCGAGCTGTCGACGAACGCCGGGCAGAAGATCGGCACGTCATGCTCATAAGCGAGCTTGACGAGGCTGTTCTCCTTCTTGCCGTGCTTGACCAGATACTTGCCCATCTCGCGGATGAACTCGCGGCTGGAATAGGCGCGCGGCTCCAGCGACTCGGCGATCTCGAAGATCGTGTGGTCGACGTTCTGGAGCGCTTCCTCGTCGATATAGGTGTCGTAGATGCGGTCGATGTAGAGCGAGCGCAGCGTGTCGTCGTCGGGGATCTCCAGCGCCTGGTAATGCTTGTGGCCCAGGCCTTCGAAGAAATCCATGTCGACGATGGTGGCGCCGGTCGCGACGATGCCGTCGACCATGTTGTTGCGCACCAGCTCGGCATAAAGGTCCATGCAGCCGCCGGCCGAGGTCGACCCGGCGATGACGAGGAAGATCGAGCAGTCCTTGTCGGCCAGCATCTGGTTGTAGATGCCGGTCGCGCGGCCCAGGTCGCGGCTGGTGAAGCTCATATCGGCCATCGCGTCGACGATCGGACGCGCGTCGAAGCTCTTGATGTCGATATGCTTCACCTGCTTCGACAGCAGTTCGGCCTTGCGGGTATCGTTGATCGGCGCGTTGGCGCTTGCGGTCTTGGTCAGCGTGTCGGTCATGGTTCGCCCTTGGCTATCCAGCCGTCGTCGTTCGATATTGGGGACGCGGAAACCCAAAGCCGCCCCTCCCGCCGGCAGGCGGGAGGGGGGAAGACGTGTGATATAGGGAGGCCGTTACAGCTTGACGACGTTGCCCGTCGCAACGCGGTCGTCGGCCTCGTCCTCGCGGTAGACGGAGAACATCGGTTCGTCCCCGGCCACGACGGTCAGGTCGGAGCCGAAGCCGTTGAACTGCGTGCGCATCGCCGAGCCATAGGCACCGAGCATGCCGATCTCGAAATAATCGCCCCCACGCGTGTCCGCAGGCAGCGGGAACGGACCCTTCATATAGTCGATATCGTCGCAGGTCGGACCCCAGAAGGCGAAGTCCATGTCGCGCGCGTCCGATTCCGGCTCGCGCAGCAACTGCACCGGATATTTCCAGCCGATATGCGCCGCATCGAACAACGTGCCATAGGCGCCGTCGTTGATGAACAGCTCGGACCCGCGCCGATGCTCGACGCGGACGACGACCGAGGCATATTCGGCGCACAGCGCGCGACCCGGCTCGGCCCAGAGTTCCGCCGAATAGCTGATCGGCAGGCTCTCGAACGCGCGGTGGATCGTCTCGAAATACCGCTCCAGCGGGGGCGGGTTCATGCCGGGATAGCGCGACGGGAAACCGCCGCCGACATCGATCACGTCCACCGTCACCGCGGCCTCCACGATGGCGGCGCGGACACGCTCCATCGCACCCACATAGGCGTCGGGCGACATGGTCTGGCTGCCGACATGGAAGCAGATGCCGAGCGCGTCCGCCACCTGGCGGGTCGCCATCAGCAATTCCTTGGCCTCGTCCGGCGCGACGCCGAACTTGGAGCCAAGGCTCAGCTTCGCATATTCCGACGACACGCGCAGGCGCACGCACAGCGTGAGATCGGTGGCACCCCGGGTGCCGCGGACGATCTTCGCCAGCTCTTCCATGCTGTCGAGCGAGAAGGTGCGCACGCCGTGGTCGAAATACGCCTCGGCGATCGCCTCCTCCGCCTTGATCGGGTGCATGAAGCAGCACACCGCATCCGGCAGGGTCGACTTCACCAGACGCACCTCGCCGATCGACGCGGTGTCGTAGTGCGTGACGCCGTTGTCCCACAGGATCTGCAGGAGTTCGGGGGACGGGTTCGCCTTTACCGCATACATCGGCCGGCCCGGAAACTTCTCCACAAAGAAGCGGGCGGCGCGCGCAGCGGCGTGCGGGCGAACGAGCGTGACCGGCTGTACCGGACGAAGGGTGGAAACTAACCCCAGCGCGCTATGATGCTTGTGCAACTCAAGGGACCTCCAATTGCCTTGCGGCATGACGACAGAAAAAGCTGCCTTGCGGTTGGAAGTCCCATGGGGCAGCGGACGCGCGATGTAGGACCCACTTTTGGCTATGTAAAGCGTCTGAAACCGGTCAGGGATAAAATGTGACTATTCTGCGACAGCCGACACGCGCCGGAGTACGGGACGCCGCCGCGAAAATGGCGGAAATCCTAGGCCCGACGCCGCTTTTCACCCATCGTTTCAAGGGGGTGGAGGTCGCGTTCAAGGCCGAATCCCTGCAACCCATGGGTGCGTTCAAGGTTCGTGGTGCCTGGCACCGGCTCACCGCTCTGGATGAGGCGGCGCGGGCACGCGGGGTGGTGGCGTTCTCGTCGGGGAATCATGCGCAAGGGGTCGCCTGGGCGGCAAAGCGGCTGGGGATCGCAGCGACGATCGTGATGCCCGCCGATGCGCCGCGCGCCAAGCGCGAGGGGACGCTGGCACTGGGGGCGGAGGTGGTCGATTACGACCGCGCGCGAGAGAGCCGCGAGACGATCGCGGGCCGGCTGGCGGAGGCGCGGGGCGCCACGCTGGTGCCGAGCTTCGACGATCCGTGGGTGATCGAGGGGCAGGGGAGCGCCGGGATCGAGGCGGCGCGGCAGATGGCGGAGCGCGGCCTGCCGGCGCCGGCACATGTGGTGGTGCCATGTGGCGGCGGCGGGCTGGCAGCCGGGCTGACGCTGGCGCTGCCCGAGGCGCGGGTGACGGTGGTCGAGCCGGAGGGGTGGGACGATATGCGTCGCAGCCTGGAGGCGGGGTGGATCGAGCCGGTCGGCGACCATCCGCCGCCGACCGCATGCGACGCGTTGCAGACGACGCGGGTGTCGCCGCTGACCTTCGACGTGCTGGCGCGGCGGGGCGCGGAGGGCGTTGCGGTGTCGGAAGCCGAGATCGCGGCCGCGCAGCGCTGGGCGGCGGAGACGATGCGGCTGGTGGTGGAGCCGGGCGGGGCGGTGGCGCTGGCGGCGCTCCTGGCCGGCCGCGTGCGGGCCGAGCCGGGGGGGCTGGTGATCCTGTCCGGCGGCAACGTCGACATGGCCGCCTATGGCCGGGTGCTGGCCGGTGCTTGAGGGGATCGCGCAGGCCGCGCCGGCGCTGGCGATGCTGGCCTGTTTCGCCTGTGTGGGCGGTGGGGGCTATCTGATCGCCAAGCGCCGCGACCGGACCAAGGGGGTGCTGATGCTCGTCATGGCCGCGGTCTTGCTGGGCAATGTGCTGATCTGGACGATGTGAGTGCCCGGCGCGGCAAAGCCTCATTGTTCAGCCCCTCCCCTTCAGGGGAGGGGATGGGGTGGGGCGCATCCGCAGACGCCGCGTTCGTGGAGCCGCCCCACCCCCGGCCCCTCCCCTGAAGGGGAGGGGAGGCGGTTATTTGATCGGCGAGTTCGGGTCCAGGCGCATGTCGAGGTAACGGTCCACGCTGCCCATCAGCTCGGGCATCTCATGCTCGAAGAAGTGGTTCGCCTTGGGGATCGTGTCGTGGTGGATGGTGATGTGCTTTTGCGTGCGCAGCTTGTCGACCAGCTTCTGCGTCGCGGCGGGGGTCGCCACCTCGTCGCCCTCGCCCTGGATGATGATGCCCGACGACGGGCAGGGTGCCAGGAAGGTGAAGTCGTACATGTTGGCCGGCGGCGCGACCGAGATGAAGCCACGGATTTCGGGGCGGCGCATGAGCAGTTGCATGCCGATCCATGCGCCGAAGCTGACGCCGGCGATCCAGGTGGTCGAGGCCTCGGGATGGAAGCTCTGTACCCAGTCGAGCGCGGCGGCAGCGTCGGACAGTTCGCCGATGCCGTTGTCGAAGGTGCCCTGGCTCTTGCCGACGCCGCGGAAGTTGAAGCGCAGCGTGGCGAAGCCGCGACGCTGGAACGTCTTGTAGAGTTCCTGCACAATGCGGTTGTTCATCGTGCCGCCCGCCGAGGGGTGGGGGTGCAGGATCATCGCGACGGGCGCGCGGGGCCGGGGTGCAGGGACGAACCGGCCTTCGAGGCGGCCTTCGGGGCCGGGAAAAATGACTTCGGGCATGAATCTCGCCGATCAGGAAGGGCGCAGGTGGAGCGCCGGACAGTGCGCGCTATATAGGCGGGAGCCCCTTACAAGCAATTGGAACGCGCGTCCTGACCCGTCTCTATCTTGATCACGCCGCCACCACGCCGATGACCCGCGCTGCGCGGGAGGCGGTGGCGGACGGTTTCGCGCGCTGGGCGAATCCGTCTTCGCCGCATGCGGAGGGGCGCGCGGCACGGCGGCTGGTGGAGGATGCGCGCGCGGACGTGGCGACGGCCTATGGCTGGGGGCAGGAGGTGCTGCTGACGGGGGGCGCGAGCGAGTCGCTGGCGATCGCACTGGGGCGCTCGATGGTGGAGCGGTGCTTCGTCTCGGCGGTTGAGCATGATGCGGTGCTGCGCGCGAGCGGGGCGGCGAGCGTGATGCCGGTGGATGCGGCGGGGCATGTGGTGCTGCCCGATCTGGCGGGGCCGCGCGCGCTGGTGGCGGTGCAGTGGGCGAACAGCGAGACGGGCGTTCGCCAGCCGATCGCGGCGCTGGCCGAGGCGGTGCACGGCGCCGGGCACCTGTTGCTGGTCGATGCCGCGCAGATGCCGGCAGGGGCGGACCCGCACGTGGCAGAGCATGCCGATTTCGTCGCGCTGTCCGCGCACAAGCGCGGCGGGCCGCCGGGGATCGGCGCGCTGCTGGTGCGCGACCTGGCGACGTTGCTGCCGACCGGCGGGCAGGAGCGGGGATACCGGCCGGGGACGGAGAACATGCCCGCCGCGATCGGCTATGCCGCGGCGCTGCGCGAGGCGGAGCCCGATCACACGGCGTTGCGCGCGCATCTGGACGATGCGGTGCGGCGGTCGGGGGGGATCGTGGTGGCCGAGGACAGTGCGCGGCACCCGGCGATCGGGGCGTATCGGATGCCCGGGGTGCCGGCGGCGGCGCAGCTGATCCGGTTCGATTCAGGGGGAATCGCGGTGTCGGCGGGGAGCGCCTGTGCGAGCGGGAGCCTGAAGCCCAGTCACGTGCTGGCGGCGCTCGGCTGGCGCGAGGAGGCGGCGCGCGAGGTGGTGCGGGTCAGTTTCGGGCGGACGACGACGCGCGAGGAGGTGGACGCCTTTATCGCGGCGTGGCGCGGGATCGCGCGGGGGCGGGCATGATCTATCTGGATTATCAGGCGACGACGCCGCTGGCGCCGCAAGCCTTCGACGCGATGGTGCCGTGGCTGCGCGATGCGCATGCCAATCCGCATTCGCCGCATCGGCCGGGACGGGCCGCGCGGGCGGCGGTGGAGGTGGCGCGGGACCGGATCGCCGCGCTGCTGCCCGCCGGCGGCAAGCTGGCCTTTACCAGTGGCGCGACCGAGGCGCTGAACTGGGCGATCAAGGGCAGCACGGGCGCGATCGTGACGATCGCGACCGAGCATGCCGCGGTGCTGGACACAGTGGCGGCGAGTGGGCGGCCGCATGTCGTGCTGCCCGTCCATGGCGACGGCCTGGTCGACCTGGACGCCGCGCGTGCGGCGATCGGGCCGGGCACCGGGCTGGTGGCGGCGATGCTGGTCAACAACGAGATCGGAGTGGTGCAGCCGATCGCTGAACTGGCGGACCTGGCGCATGATGCCGGCGCGTGGATGCTGTGCGATGCGGTGCAGGGCTATGGCCGGGTGCCGCTGCCCGGGACGGTGGATATGGTGGCGGTCTCCGCGCACAAGATTTATGGCCCCAAGGGCATCGGGGCATTGTGGTTGCGCGACGGGGTGGCGCCGGCGCCGCTGATGCATGGCGGGGGGCAGGAGGCGCTGGGCCGTTCGGGCACGCTGAGCCCGGCCCTGTGCGCCGGCTTCGGTGTGGCGGCGCAGTTGATGGCGGCGGACGATGCGGGCGCGGTCGCCGGCCTGTGGCGGGCGGCGCATGACCGGTTCCGGGCGGCGGGCTGGTCGCTCAACGGGGCGGCGGACCCGCGCTATCCGGGCAATCTGAACGTGCGGCGCGACCGCCTGGATGTCGGGCGGTTGATGTCGGACGTGCGGGGTGTCGCGTTTTCGGCGGGCTCCGCCTGCGCCAGCGGATCGGGGCGGCCCAGCCATGTGCTGCGCGCGATCGGGCTTTCCGATGCGCAGGCGCGGTCCTCCATTCGGTTGGGGTTCGGGCGTTATACGCGCGAGGCGGAACTGATGCAGGCGGTGGACGCGATCCTGGTCGCGGCGGCGGCGCAGGCATGATCCGGGTCGGCTTCGTCGCACCCGACGGATCGGTGGCGGAGGCGCAGGGGGAGGCCGGCGATACGGTGCTGCGCGTGGGGCAGGCGATCGGCCAGCCGCTGGAGGGAACGTGCGAGGGGCAGATGGCGTGTGCCACCTGCCATGTCGTCGTCGACCCGGCCTGGGCGGACCGGCTGCCCGGCCCGAGCGCGGAGGAGGAGGATATGCTGGATCTGGCGCCGAAGGCGACGCGGACCAGCCGGCTGTCCTGCCAGATCCGGCTGGATGCGACGCTGGACGGATTGGTGGTGCGGCTGCCCTGATCGCCGCGCCGGTTGCGACGCGGGCTTGCCGGGGGCATAGCGCGGCGGTTTTTTCCTCTTCTTTCGTACGGGTTTTCGATGCGTTCGCGGTTCCCCTCCGTTCTGTCCGCCGGCTTTCTGCGCGACCGGTTGATCGCGCCATTGGGGGCGCTGATCGGGATCGCGCTGACGGGGGTGGTGACCGCGCTGCTGTGCGGTGACGCGGGTGCGACGATGCTGCTGGTGGCGCCGATGGGCGCCTCGGCAGTACTGGTGTTCGCGGTGCCGGCGAGCCCCCTGGCGCAGCCCTGGCCGGTGATCGGCGGCAACGTGATCTCGGCACTGGTCGGGGTGGCGGTGGTCCATGCCCTGCCCGGCAACGGCCTTGCCGCGCCGCTGGCGGTGGGGGGCGCGATCCTGGCCATGGCGCTGACGCGGTCGCTGCACCCGCCGGGCGGCGCGGCGGCGCTGACCGCGGTGATCGGCGGAGCGCCGGTGCTGGGTGCGGGCTATGCCTTTGCCTTCGTCCCGGTGGGGGTGAACGCGGTGATCATCGCGCTGGTCGGCGTGGCGTTCCACCGGCTGTCCAGGCACAGCTACCCGCACCGCGCGCTGACGCTGGCGGCCCCGCGCGCTGCCGATCTGGCGGCGGAGGATATCGACCGGGCGCTGGCGGAATTCGGCGATACGCTGGACATCGACCGCGACGACGTGGAGCGGCTGGTGCGCCGGGCCGAGCATCACGCGGCCACGCGGCGTGCCGCCTGAACACCCGCTAAACGGTTAATTCAGCACGCGATCATCGACTCGGCCGCAATCTCCCCGTCATGCCCACCGGTTCCGGCGGGCGCGTAAACGGGAGTATGCGTCATGAAAGTCTTTGCCCTGATGGCCTCCGGTCTTCTTGCGGTCACCGGCCTTGCCGCGGCGACACCGGCCGCCGCGCATCCGCAAGGGTGGCATGACGGACCGCGCGGGCGCGGCTGGGACCGTGGGCCGGGCTGGCGGGACGGGCCGCGCTGGGACCGTGGACGCCAATGGCGCGGCGATCGCTGGGACCGCGGATACCGGGCAGGCTATCGCGACCGGGGGTACCGCAACGGCTATCGCGGGCGCACGGTATGTCGCTGGGTCGATGGCTATTACGGGCCGGTCCGCCGCTGCTTCAACGTTCGTCGCTGATCAGCAACAAGGCGGCTTGATCGATCCGCCCGGCTCCGCCATATGCGCGGCGGGAGTCGGGCGGACGTAGTCGTCGCCAACCCGGTCAGGTCCTGACGGAAGCAGCCGTAACGATTTCGCTGCGGGTCGTCCCGGCTCCCACCGCGAACCTGCCGTGCAGGTGAGCGCGGCCGGCGGTGCGCCAGCACCGTCCGACGACGTGGCTTTGCCACGGCGCGGCCCGGCGGTGCATCAGCACCGTCCGACGACATGGCTCCGCCCTGTCGCCCCCCGACACCCCTCCCAATCCGCTATCAATCGCCGCATCGTGGGCCTACATAGACCCGCAATGTCCGACTCCTTCGACCTCGGCGAACCGCCACAGCCGGCCAAGCCCGACGCCTACCGCGTGCTTGCCCGCAAATATCGTCCGCAGACCTTCGCGCAGCTGATCGGTCAGGATGCGATGGTGCAGACGCTGGGCAACGCGATCAAGCGCGACCGGCTGGCGCATGCGTTCCTGATGACCGGCGTGCGCGGGGTGGGCAAGACCTCCACCGCGCGGTTGATCGCCAAGGCGCTGAACTGCATCGGGCCGGATGAGCAGGGCGGGCCGACGATCGACCCGTGCGGGGTTTGCGAGCCGTGCCGCGCCATCGCCGAGGGGCGCCATATCGACGTGATCGAGATGGACGCCGCCAGCCATACCGGCGTCGACGACGTGCGCGAGATCATCGAGGCATCGCGCTATGCCGCGGTGTCGGCGCGCTTCAAGATCTACATCGTGGACGAGGTCCACATGCTGTCCAAGAACGCGTTCAACGCGCTTCTGAAGACGCTGGAAGAGCCGCCGGCGCATGTGAAGTTCCTGTTCGCCACCACCGAGGTGAACAAGGTGCCGATCACCGTGCTGTCGCGGTGCCAGCGTTTCGACCTGCGGCGCATTTCGGCGGAGATGCTGGCGGCGCATTTCGCGCATGTCTGCGAGGCCGAGGGCCTGACCGCCGAGCCCGAGGCGCTGGCGCTGATCGCGCGGGCGGCGGAAGGATCGGCGCGCGATGGCCTGTCGATTCTGGACCAGGCGATCGCGCATGCCGACCTGGATGGCGGCGGGGTGAGTGCGGAGGCGGTGCGCCAGATGCTCGGCCTGTCGGACCGGGGCGCGGTGCGCGACCTGCTCGGCCTGATGCTGCGCGGCGAGGCGGCCGATGCGCTGGCGCTGCTGCGGCGGCAATATGATTACGGGGTCGATCCGCAATCGGTGCTGCGCGCGCTGCTGGAGACGGTGCACGGCATCACGCTGGTGAAGGTCGGCACGCCCCCCGATGCGGCGCAACCGCTGGAGGAGCGCGAGGCGCGCGGGGAATGGGCGGCGGCGCTCGGCTTTCCGATGCTGCACCGGCTCTGGCAACTGCTGCTCAAGGGCCATGACGAGGTGGCGCGCGCCGCCCTGCCGATCGAGGCGGCGGAAATGGCGCTGCTGCGCGTGGTTCATGCCTCGACGCTGCCCGATCCGGGCGAACTGGCGCGGCAATTGACGCAGTCGCCGGGGCAGGGGGCGGGGGCGGTGTCCGCCCCGGCACCCGCGCCGGTTGCGGCACCCGTCGCGGTGGCGGCCCCTCCGCCGCCGCCGGCGGAGCCGCAGATGCCGGAGAGTTTCGAGGCGCTGGTCGAGCGGCTGGACGCGGACGGGGAACTTCTGCTCGTCGCGCGGCTTCGTCAGGGAGCGCGGCTGGTGCGGTATCAGCCGCCCGAGATCGTCTTCAGCGGCAGCCGGCCGATGGCGGCGGACACGCTGACCGATCTGGCGGCCGTCCTGAAGACGATGACGAAAAGCGCATGGCGCATTACGTTGGACGATGTTCCGGGCCAGCCGACGCTGAACGAGGCGCAGCAGGTCCGGGACGAGGCGATCAAGGCCGCAACCTGGGATTCGCCCATGGTGCGCGCCGCACGAGAGGCTTTTCCCGAGACCGAACTCGTGGAATGGCCCGGAAAACGGAGCATGATGTGAAGAATCTCGACGACATCCTGGCGATGGCCCAGAACGTCCAGAACGAACTGCAAAAGGCGCAGGCCAATCTCGACACGATCGAGGTTGAGGGCGCGTCGGGCGGCGGGCTGGTCAAGGTGAAGGCGTCCGCCAAGGGCCGGATCATCGGCATCTCCATCGACGATTCGCTGATGCAGGTGTCCGAGAAGCAGATGCTGGAGGACCTGCTGGCCGCCGCGATCAACGATGCGCGCGGCAAGGCGGATACCGCGTCCAACGCCGAGATGAGCAAGATGACCAGCGGCCTGCCGCTGCCGCCGGGCTTCAAGCTGCCGATCTGATTCCGTTCCGGCCCGGGAACGGGTTTGCCGGCTATGGCGTTTGCTTCCTCGAAAACAAGGAGGAGGATCAACGACATGGCCGATGAACGTTATTCCGATACGACCACCACGACGGCGGCGCCGGCGGGGCACACGACGACGATCATCGAGAGGCGCAGCGGCGGCAGCGGGATCGCGATCGCGCTGGTGCTGCTGGTCGCGGTGGTGATCGGCGCGTTCTTCCTGTTCAACCAGAACAGCGCCGAAAGCCGCAAGGACGATGCGGTGGCGTCGGCCGCGCGGAGCGTGGGCGCCGCGGCGGACAAGGCCGGCGACGCGATTTCGGGCGAGGCGAAGTAGAAACGCATCCCTTTCCCCACCGGGGAGAGGGAGGGCCCCGCCGCGTTGGCGATGGGAGGGTGAGGGGCTGCCAAGCGGTGCCGGATCCCGCATTCAACCAAGAATGCCGTTCGCGGCGCCCCCTCACCCTTCCGCGGCTTTGCCGCTCCCTCCCTCTCCCCGGAAGGGAGAGGGGATTGTCTATCGCACGCAGGCGTCCAGCCCTTGCCGGCGGACGGCGCCGACATAGCGGGCGATGCGGTTGCCGTGGCGGCGGACGAAACCGTCGGGGGAGACCGCTTCGCGCTTCTTGGGCAGGGGCAGGACGGCGGCGATGCGCGCCGCCTCGGTCGGCGACAGGCGCGACGCGTCGTGGTGGAAATAGCGCATCGCCCCGGCATTGGCGCCATAGGTGCCGATCCCGGTTTCCGCGATGTTGAGATAGACTTCCATGATGCGCCGCTTGCCCCACAGCGCCTCGATCAGAACGGTGAAATACGCCTCCGCCGCCTTGCGGACATAGCCGCCGCCCTGGAACAGGAAGGCGTTCTTGGCGGTCTGCTGGCTGATCGTCGATCCGCCGCGGATGCGGCCTCCTTTCGCATTGCGATAGGCGGCGCTGGCGATCGCGTTGAAGTCGAAGCCGTGATGCTCGCAGAAGCGGGCGTCCTCGCCGGCGATGGCGGCGCGGGCCATGTCGGGGTCCATCTGCGACAGCGACATCCAGTCCTTGGTGACGCCGCGCCCGCCGACGACATCGCCCAGCATGGTGAAGGTGAAGGGCGGGGGCACGAACCGGTACAGCCCGACCCAGAGGACGGTGACGGCGACGAAGACAAGGGCGGCCTTGAGCAGCCAACGGAGCGCACGGAACATGGCCGCCCTTCTAGGCGAGGGGCGGCCCCGCTGTCATGATCGCATGTGCAGCGGCGACGCCGGTCGCATAGGCGCCGTGCGCGGTGGAGAAATCACGCGCCGAAAAGGCCTCGCCGGCGAAGAACAGGCGGTCGTTGACGGGGTCGGCCAGGATGCGGCGGGCGCCGGCATGGCCGACACGCGCATGGCTGTAGCTGCTGCGGATATGGGGCGCATGGGCCCAGTCGGTGGCTGCGAGTGGGTGGAGGCGGGTGCGCCAGTCGCTGCCAAGCAGCGCGACGAGCTCGTCGAGCGCGAACTGGATGGCGGCGGCCTCGCTTTCCATCGCCTCCGCACAGGCGCCGCCGAAGAAGCTTTCCACGATCGGCCAGCCGAAGGGGGACAGGCGGTGGCTGGCGGTGCAGGCGGCGTGCGGGTTGCCGGTCAGATGCTGATGCGCGGGCCATGGCGGGCGATCGACGGCGAGGAACACCTTGTCCGCCAAGCCGAGCGGCAGGTTCGCCGCGGCGTCCTGCTTGGCGGGCAGGGGCGGGTCGAAGACGATGCCGCCCTCGGCGAGGATGGGGGTGGGGACGGCGACGACGACCCGGTCGGCGGTCAGCGTTCCGGCGGGTGTATCCAGCCGGATGGTGCGGCCGCGGTGGTCGATCCGCGTGACCGGCGTGTTCAGGCGGATCGGAAGCGATCGGGCATGGTCCGCGACGAGCGTGCCATAACCCTCCACCACGACCCAGTTATCCTCGCCAGCCGCGTCCTCATAGGCGATCCAGTCGTGCAGCGAGACGGCACCGAGCGGCGCGCCATTGACATAGCCAGATATGGCGTCGATCATCGGGCGCCAGGGGTCGTCGGGTGCGATAAAGGCGGAAAGTGGCTGGTCCGGTCCGTCGAGCGCGGCGCGGGCGGCCTGTTCCCAACGGTCCCAGGCCGCGCCGAAGCTGCGCTGTTCGGTGGGCGAAAAGCCCAGGTCGCGCCATTGCACTTCCCAGTTGGGAGAGGCGCGGTCGATGGTGAAGCGTGCCGCCTCCGCAATGGCGACCCATGGGTTGCGCCGGGCGGAGTGCAGCCAGCCGCAGCCGAAATCGACGGTGACATGGGCGTTGGGAAGCGTCAGCGGGACGCTGTGCGCGCGGCCGCCGAGACGGTTGCCCGCCTCGACCAGCAAGACGTCGCACCCCGCATCGTGCAGGGTGCGCGCGGCCGCGATGCCGGCCGCGCCGCCGCCGATGACGACGGTGCGGCCCATGTCAGGCGGCGGCGAGGAGCCGCTTTTCGCCCGCGATCCGCATCATCGCCTTTTGCAGCTTCTCGAAGGCGCGCACCTCGATCTGGCGGACGCGTTCGCGGCTGACCCCGTAGACCTGGCTGAGTTCCTCCAGCGTCTTTGGGTCGTCGGTCAAGCGGCGCTCGGTCAGGATGTGCTTCTCACGGTCGTTCAGGTCGTCCATCGCCGACACGAGCATGCCGTGGCGGACATCAGCCTCCTGCGCTTCGGCAACGACGGTGTCCTGCAGCGGCGTGTCGTCGGCCAGCCAGTCCTGCCACTGACCCTCGCCATCCTCGCGCATCGGCACGTTGAGGCTGGTGTCGCCGCCCATCGCCATGCGACGGTTCATCGACACCACGTCGCCCTCGCTGACGCCGAGATCGGTGGCGATCTTGGCCACGTCCTCGGGCTTCAGGTCGCCATCCTCGAACGCGTCGAGCTTCGACTTCATGCGGCGCAGGTTGAAGAACAGCTTCTTCTGTGCCGCGGTGGTGCCCATCTTCACCAGGCTCCATGAACGCAGGATATATTCCTGGATCGAGGCGCGGATCCACCACATCGCATAGGTGGCGAGGCGGAAGCCGCGGTCGGGCTCGAACTTCTTCACGCCCTGCATCAGGCCGATATTGCCCTCCGAGATCAGCTCGGACGTGGGCAGGCCATAGCCGCGATAGCCCATCGCGATCTTGGCGACGAGACGCAGGTGGCTGGTCACCAGCTGCGCAGCCGCGTCGGGGTCGCCATGTTCCTGGAACCGCTTGGCGAGCATATATTCCTGCTCGGGCGCCAGGATCGGGAATTTCTTGATCTCGGCGAGATAGCGGTTGAGCGACTGCTCCCCGCCGAGCGCAGGAATCGTCGCCGGGACGTTGCTGCTTTTTGCCATGATCCTTGATCTCCCTTCCTTGGAGCCCATGCCGCGATGCCGTTTTCGGCGGTGCGGTATGCTCCGTGCTATACGTGAAGCTGACTGAACAGTTCCTGCATATCGGCAGGCATCGGGCTTTCGAACGCCAAAGCGACAGATTTCACGGGGTGGATGAACCCCAGATGCGCCGCATGCAAGGCCTGTCGGCGGAGACCGAGCGTTTCGAGCAGCCCTTTCTGTGTACCTTTTGTTCTACCATAAACCGGGTCGCCCAGCAAGGCGTGGCCGATCGAGGCCATGTGCACGCGCACCTGATGCGTGCGCCCCGTCTCCAGCCGGCATTCGACCAGGGCGGCGTCGCGCAGCCTCTCCATCATCCGGTAATGCGTCACCGCGCGCTTGCCGCCGGGGACGATCGCCATCTTCTTGCGGTTCTGCGGACTGCGCGCCAGCGGCGCGTCGACCGAACCCTCGGCCGGTCGCGGCACGCCGCCGGTGATCGCGCGGTAGCGGCGGTCGATCGAATGGGCGGCGAACTGCTTGGCCAGCCCCTCATGCGCGCGGTCGGTCTTGGCCGCGACCATCAGGCCGGAGGTGTCCTTGTCGATGCGGTGGACGATGCCGGGCCGCGCGACGCCGCCGATGCCAGACAGCGATCCACCGCAATGATGAAGCAGCGCGTTGACCAAGGTCCCGTCGAGATTGCCGGCCGCGGGATGGACGACCAGCCCGGCCGGCTTGTCGATGACGATCAGATGCTCGTCCTCATAGGCGACGACGAGAGGAATATTCTGCGCCTCGTTATGCGGCAGGGTGGGATTGGGGATCGTGACGTGGAACAGGTCGCCGCTGCTGGCGCGCTTGGCGGGATCGCGGGCGAGCACGCCGTCACGCGATACCGCCCCGCTCGCGATCAGCACCTTCAGGCGCTCTCTCGACAAGGTCGGCACCGCGTCCGCCAGCGCACGATCCAGCCGCCAGCCGTCAGCCGCAGGCGCGATCGTCGCTTCAAGGATGGAAACCCCCCGGTCCATACCGTACCGATGTGCGCATGACCGTAACGATTTCAAGCGACGCGCTGAAAAGAATCCGGATGGCCGCGGCGGCATCCCCCGATGCGGAAGTGTGCGGCCTGTTGCTGGGCGAGGGTGCGCATATCCGGGAGGCACGCGCGTGCAACAATGTGAGCGCGACGCCGGCGACCCGGTTCGAGATCGATCCGGCCGCGCTGCTCGCCGCCTATCGCGGCGCGCGCGGCGGGGGGCCGGCGGTGCTCGGCCATTATCACTCGCACCCGAGCGGGCACGCCGAGCCGTCGCCGCGCGATGCCGAGGATGCGCTGCCCGACGGGCGGCTGTGGCTGCTGGTGGCGGGCGAGACCGTCACCGCCTGGCGCGCGGTGGCGGCAGGTGAGCGGCATGGGCGGTTCACACGCGTCACACTCGCTTGCGAAGACCCCGCGGCTCCGTCAGATAGGCAATCCTGTTGGAAGGATTATTCATGACCGTCAGTCCGGTGGATTTCGCGAGCCTGCTGTGTTCGCGGCTGTGCCACGATCTCCTGTCCCCGGTGGGTGCGCTTAACAACGGTCTGGAATTGCTGGCGGATGAAACCGATCCGGCGATGCGCGCACGGTGCATGGACCTGCTTGCCGAAAGCGCGCGGGCATCGGCCAACAAGCTGAAGTTCTTCCGCCTGGCGTTCGGGGCGGCAGGCGGCTTTGGCGACATGGTCGACATGCGCGAGGCGCGGGCCGCGATCGAGGGGCTGCTGGCGGACAATCGTCGCACGACGCTGGGCTGGGTGGTGGAGGAGCCGCAACTGCCCAAGCCCGCGGTCAAGATCCTGCTGAACCTGGCGCTGATCGGGGTCGAGGCGCTGGTGCGCGGCGGGCGCATCGATGTGGGGGCCGAGGTGCACGATACCGCGATCGAGATCGTGGTGAAGATCGAGGGCGCACGGATCGTGCTGGACCCGGATCTGCGCCGGACGCTGATGCAGGGCGAGGGTAGCGGCGAGGTGACGTCGCGCGGGGCGGCGGCGTTCCTGGTCCATACGCTGGCGACCGAGGCGAGCGGGCAGGTGCTGGTGTCCGAGCCCGCCGAGGGAGTGATGATCCTCGGTGCGGCGATGCGCGCGGTGTGATGGGTTTGGTTGAAAACGCGCAGAATAGCGCGTTTCAGGGCACTGAAAGCCGTACCTCGGCACGTTTCCGCACAGATCCTGACAGGTTTCGCGCCTAAACCGCCTCTTAACGGGTCGCGGTCCACAGCGTTGGCGATCAAGGCGCTGACCGAGGACCCATGGACGACCTGTTGCAGGAATTCATCGCCGAGACGCGCGAAACCCTGGAGGCGTTGTCGGGCGAGATCGTCGCCTGGGAAGCGGCGCCCACGGACCGGGCGCGCCTCGATGCGATCTTCCGCTTCGTCCATACGGTAAAGGGCAGTTGCGGCTTTCTGGACCTGCCGCGGCTCGCCCGGCTGAGCCATGCGGCCGAGGATGTGCTGGCCGCGGTGCGCGACGGCACGCGCGTGCCCGACACGCATCTGGTGAACGCGGTGCTGGCGATCGTCGACCGGATCGGCGAGATCGTCGAGGCGATCGACGCAGGTGCCGGGCTGGACGATTCGTCGGAAGACCTGTTGATCGCGGCGCTCAGCGGGGAGGTGGCGCCGGTGGCGGCGGCCGGCCAGCCGAGCGGCCAGCGAACCGCCAGTCGCAGCGTGCGCCTGAACGTCGATCTGCTCGACCGGATGATGAGCGGCATGTCCGAGATGGTGCTGGCGCGCAATGAGCTGGCGCGGCGGCTGCGCGACGAGACGCTGGACCCGCGGCTGGAGGCGGCGCTGGACCGGCTGTCGCTGACCGTCGCCGACATGCGCGACACGGTGACGCGCACGCGCATGCAAAAGATCGAGGCGCTGTTCTCCGCCCTGCCGCGCATGGTGCGCGATACCGCGGCGGACCTGGGCAAGGCGGTGGCGCTGCGCATCGACGGCGCCGATGTCGAGCTGGACCGCGAGATGATCGAGCTGATGCGCGATCCGCTGGCGCACATCGTGCGCAACGCGATCGACCACGGCATCGAGGCGCCGGCCAGACGCCGCGCCGCGGGCAAGTCGGAAACCGGGCAACTCGTCATCGCCGCGCGCCAGTCGGGAAACCAGATCCTGGTCGAGATCACCGATGACGGCGCGGGCATCGACCTGAACCGCATCGTCGCCAAGGCGGTGGCATGCGGCATCCGCAGCGAGGCCGAGATCACCGCCATGACCGAGGCGCAGCGGCTTGAGCTGATCTTCGAGGCGGGGCTTTCGAGCCGGGACGTGGCCTCCGCCGTATCGGGTCGCGGCGTCGGCATGGACGTGGTGCGCGCCAATATCGAACATATCGGCGGGCGCATCTCGATCAACAACCAGCCGGGGCGCGGGCTGGGACTGGTGATCCATGTGCCGCTGACCCTGTCGATCATCTCCACCATCGTGCTGGGCGCCGGCGGCCAGCGCTTTGCGGTGGCGCGTCAGGCGATCGAGGAGATCGTGGCGATCCGGGGCGACCAGGTCAGGATCGACATGGTGGGCGATGCCGCGGTCGCCACCGTGCGCGGCCGGCGCCTGCCGCTGCTGCCGCTGGCGGATTTCCTGGGGATCGAGGGCGGGCAGCTCGCCTCGCTGGCGATCGTCGCGACGCGCGACGGCGAGTATGCGCTGGGCATCGATTCAGTGCTGGATGCCGAGGAAGTGGTGGTGAAGCCTGCCGCGCCGGTGGTGATGGCGACCGGGCTATATGCCGGGCAGACGCTGCCCGACAGCGGCCTGCCGATGCTGTTGCTGGACAGCGCCGGGCTGGCGACCGTGGCGGGCCTGCGCTTCCACCGGGCGGTGGCTGTCGAGACCGAGAATGCCGATGCTGCCGCGCAAGGGGTGAGCGCCCTGCTGTTCGACGATCTGGACGGGGCACGCCGCGCCATCCCGCTGGGCGCCATCGACCGGGTCGATACCGTGCCGACCTCCGCGATCCGGCGCACGGCCGGGCGGATGCGGCTGGCGCTGGGCGACACGCTGATCCCGCTGCACCATATCGCGCCGCTGGACGGGCTGGGCGAGGTCGCGGTGCTGCGCCTGACCGATGGTCATGCCGAGACCGCCTATGCCATCGCCGAGGCGATCGAGATCGTGCAGTTGCAGGCCGAGATCGCGCCGGCGCGCGGCGTGGCCGGTCCCGTGCTCGGCGTCACCGTGATCGCGGGCGAGCAGGTGGAGGTGATCGACCCGCTGGCGCTGTTCGCCGATATCGATGTGGGCACGGGCGCCGCGCCCCTGTGCCTGTTGCAGGGCGACGGATCGCCGTGGATGGACACGTTCCTGCGCCCCGCGCTGGAGGCGCAAGGCTATCGCTGCACCAGCCGGCTGGCACCGGGCGAGCGGCCGGTGGTCGCGCTGGTGATGGAGGATGGCGAGGCGCCGGCCGCTGCCAGCGACACCCCTGTCCTGCGCCTGCGTCGCGAGCGCGAGGCGGTGGGCGCCTGCGCCGACAGCATCTATCGCTATGACCGCCCCGCGCTGATCGCGGCGCTGGCGGATCACAGCGCCCGTGCGGGAGCCCGCTGATGCAGCTTTTCCTGATCGCCTATGTCGCCGGCAAGGGCATCGCCATCGATGCCGACCAGGTCGATTCGGTTGTCGATATCGGCGATGTCGTCGCGGTGCCGCGGGTGGAGGCGGCGGTGCGCGGCCTTGCCGCCCTGCGCAGCCGTGTGGTCACCGTGATCGATACCGGCATCGCCCTGGGGCTGGAGCCGACGCCGGCCACCGCGCGCCGCGCCGTCATCACGCAGCAGGACGGGCATTTCTACGCCATCCTGGTCGATGCGCTGGACGATATCGCCTTGTTCGAGCGCCAGCCGCTGTCCACTGGCCTGGCGCTGCGCCAGGGCTGGGCGCGCGCGGGATCGGGCCTGGTGGTGCGTGACGGCGAGCCGTTGCTGATCCTCGATCTGGCGCGGCTGATCCCGGCGAGCATGGCGCCCGCGGCGCAGGCGGCCTGAACGGGGTTAACCCGGTCCTTACCCTTGCCGCTCTATCGTGCGGCTACGCGTACTCCTTCTCCTATAGGGCGTTTCCATGAAGACCTGTCTCGTCGTCGATGACTCCAAGGTGATCCGCAAGGTCGCCCGCCACATCCTGGAGACGCTGGATTTCACCGTGCGCGAGGCGGCGGACGGGCGCGAGGCGCTGGACGCCTGCATGGCCGCGGCGCCCGATGTCGTGCTGCTCGACTGGAACATGCCGGTGATGAGCGGGATGGATTTCCTGCGTGCGTTGCGCGAGGCCGATGTCCGGCCGCGTCCGCGCGTCGTGTTCTGCACGACCGAGAACGGCATGGCCCATATCCGTGCCGCGATCGAGGCGGGTGCCGACGAATATATCATGAAGCCGTTCGACCGCGATACGCTGGAAAGCAAGCTGCAGATCGTCGGCATGGCCTGAACCGGGCTGTAGGGCTTCCTCTTTTCCTTGAGCGATCCGCCATGGCGTCCGATCCGATACTCTCAAGCGCCGAGCCGCCCACCCGCGTGCTGGTGGTGGACGATTCCGCCGTCGCGCGGGCGGTGATCGGCCGGCTGCTGGAGGCGCACCCCGCGTTCCAGGTGGCCGGATCGGTGCCGCACGCCGCCGCCGCGCGCGCGTTTCTGGCGACCAATCGCGTCGACGTCATCCTGCTCGACCTGGAGATGCCCGGCGTGGACGGGCTGACCGCGTTGCCGGACTTGTTGGTGGCGGGGCAGGGGGCGCGGGTGCTGATCGTGTCGTCGGCGGCGACCGAGGGGGCGGTGGCGACGGTGCAGGCGCTGGCGCTGGGGGCGGCGGATACGCTGGTCAAGCCGCACAGCCATGCGCTCTCCGGGCGTTTCGCGGAGATGCTGATCGAGCGGCTGATCGGCCTGCGCCAGCGCACCGTGCAGCCGATGCCGCGAATCGCGGCCGCCGCCCCGGTCACACCGCGGGCCGGGCGGGCGGATGCCTATGACATCGTCGCGATCGGCGCATCGACCGGGGGCATCCATGCGCTCAGCCATGTGCTGCGTGCGCTGCCCGCATCCTTTCACCTGCCGGTGCTGGTCACGCAGCATCTGCCGGCGTCGTTCATTCCCTATTTTGCCGCGCAGCTTTCGGTCCTGGCGGGACGCCCGTGCGATGTCGCGGTCGACCGGATGCGCATCCGGCCCGGCCGCCTGATCGTCGCACCGGGCGATGCCCATATCAACTGCGTCAGCCTCGGCGAGGGGGGCATGGCCATCCGCCTGAGCGACGAGCCGGTCGCCAGCGGCTGCATGCCCTCGGTCGATCCGATGCTCCACTCGCTTGCCGCGGTCTATGGCGAGCGCGCGATGGCGGTCGTGCTGAGCGGCATGGGGCGGGACGGGGCCGAGGGCGCGGGCGCGGTGCGCGGGGCGGGCGGGGCGGTGGTGGTGCAGGACCGCGCCAGCTCCGTCGTGTGGGGCATGCCGGGCGCGGTCGCCAATCATGGCGGCGCCGACGCCGTGCTGCCGCCCGAGGCGATCGGTGCGCTGATCGCCAGCCGGCGGAGGCCGTGATGTCGGCCTCTGCGATCAACGTGCTGGCCGCGCTGCTGGAGGTGCGCACCGGCCAGCATACCGCCAGCCATCGTTCGACCCGGATGGATGCCGCACTGACGCCGCTGATGCGCGCGCGCGGGCTCGACACGCTGGACGATCTGGTCGCGCGCCTGCTCGACGGGCGCGATCCGGCGCTGGCCGGGCATATCGTCGATGCGCTGGTGAACCAGGAAACCTCGTTCTTTCGCGACACCGCGGTGTTCGACATGATGGTGGAGGCGGTCGCCGCCGCCGAAGAACAGGGGCGCCGGGTGCGCATCTGGAGCGCCGGATGCTCGACGGGGCAGGAGCCGCTGTCGCTGGCAATGCTGTTCGCCGAGCGGCAGGAGGCGACCGGCGCGCCCATGCCCGAGATCGTCGCCAGCGACATTTCCACCGCCGCGCTGGCCCGCGCCCGATCGGGGCGGTTTTCGCAGTTCGAGATCCAGCGCGGCCTGCCCATCCGGCGGATGATGCGCTGGTTCGAGGGCGACGGCAGCGAATGGATCGCGCGCCCCGAACTCCTGCGCCACATCGCGTTTCGCCAGATCAACCTGGTCGCCGATCGCCCGCCGGGCGGCGCATTCGACCTGATCCTGTGCCGCAACGTCATGCTGTACCTGAACCCGGTTCCCAAGGCCGGCGCGTTCGACCGGCTGGCCCATGCGCTGGCGCCGGGCGGGCTGCTGGTGCTGGGCGCGGGCGAGACGGTGATCGGCCAGACCCACCGGTTCGAGCCGAGCGGCCGCTTTCGCGGATTCTATCAACCGGCCGAGGGTTGCTCCGGCGGGGGACGGAGCGCCGCCAAGGCCGCTTGACGCCGCGCACCATTCCCGCGATGCGCGGGGCCTCGCGTGGTCAAGGCGCGTGGCCGGGGAAAGCCTGATGACGATCATCGACACGCCGTCGCCCAATTTCGACGAGCGCTCGCTGCCCATCACGATGATCGTGCTGCATTATACCGGCATGCAGGATGCGCAGTCCGCGATCGAGCGGCTGCGCGATCCGGAGGCCAAGGTGTCGTGCCATTATCTGGTGGCCGAGGACGGCACGGTCCTGCGCATGGTGGACGACGACAAGCGCGCCTGGCACGCCGGTCGCTCGCACTGGCGCAGCGTCGACGACGTCAATTCGGCGAGCATCGGCATCGAGATCGTCAATCCCGGCCATGATTGGGGATATCGCCCCTTCCCCGACGAGCAGATCGCCGCGGTCATCGCCCTGGTCCATGACCTGAAGGACCGGTACGCGATCACCCGCGGCAATATCGTCGGCCATTCCGACATCGCGCCCGCCCGCAAGCGCGATCCGGGCGAACTGTTTCCCTGGGGGCAACTCGCGCGGTTGCGCCTGGCCCTCCCGCGGCCGACCAGGAACCTGATGGACCCGATGTGGACGGAGGCGGGCTTCTGCCTGGCGCTGGAACGCTTCGGCTATGACGTGACGGACCGGATGGCGGCGATCATGGCGTTTCAGCGCCGTTTCCGCCCCGAATTGATGGACGGCGAGATCGATGCCGAGTGCCGGATGATCCTGCTCGCGCTGCTGCTGCCCCGGCCGCAGGGTGACGACTGACGCGCTTATGGCCCGCAAATTCTACCTGACGGCCACGATGCCCGACGGCTATGTGAAGACGATCGGGCCGACCGGGACCGCGTTCAGCCATTATTGGCGCATCGTGGCGGTGTTGCAGAACGGCAAGACCGAGGTGTTCTGGGGCCACGCCAAGACGCTGGCCGAAGCGCGTGGCAAGCAGGCGGCCGCCGCCGACGCCGCCCGCCAGCGTGGCTGGACCCGCTACGACTTCGAGATCGCCGAGCTGGAACGGACCAGCGAACCCCCATGCACCTGACGCTGGACGCCGTCCTGTTCCTGATGACGGTGGCGCTGTTCGCCGGCACGATCGACGCGATGGCCGGGGGCGGGGGGCTGCTGACCATTCCGGCGCTGCTGGCGGCGGGCGTGCCGCCGGTTTCCGCGCTGGCGACCAACAAGCTGCAAAGCGCGATCGGGACGGGCTCGGCGTTTCTCGCCTACCGGCGCGGCGGGCATGTCGATCTGCACCGCTTCACCGTGCCGGCGATCGGCGCCTTTGCCGGGTCGGTCGCCGGGGCCACCGCCGTGCAGCATATTGATCCCGGCTTCCTTGCCGGGCTGGTGCCGGTGCTGTTGATCGTGATGGCGCTCTACTTCCTGCTGTCGCCGCCGATGAGCGATGTGGATCGCCATGCGCGGCTGGGGCGGATCGGGCTGACCGGGGTGGTGAGCGTCATCGGCTTTTACGACGGCTTTTTCGGGCCGGGCACGGGATCGTTCATCACCACCGCGCTGGTCGCGCTGGGCGGGCTGGGGCTGGTGCGCGCGATCGCCAATACCAAGTTCCTGAACCTGGCGACCAACCTTGCCGGGGTGCTGGCGATGATCGCGGGCGGGCAGATGTTGTGGATGCTGGGGCTGGGCATGGCGGCGGCCAATGTCGCGGGCAACCAGATCGGCGCGCGGCTGGCGATGCGCTTCGGCGGGCGGGGGGTGCGGCCGCTGCTGGTCGTCATGTCGATCGCGCTGACGATCAAGCTGCTCGCCGATCCCGCCAACCCGGCACGGGGCTGGATCGCGGCGCTGGTCGGATAGGTCTGGTCAGCGCGCCCTCATGCCGCTACAGCCCGCACCGCCAGAGGGTCGGGCGGCCGCGGCTCCAGCGATGGAGGCGAGGAAAGTCCGGGCTCCGCGGAACAACGGTGCCGGGTAACGCCCGGCGGGGGCGACCCCAGGGACAGTGCAACAGAGAGCAGACGACCCAATCCTTCGGGACGAAGCCTTCGGGCAGGTCAAGGTGAAAGGGTGCGGCAAGAGCGCACCGCGGCCCTGGTAACAGGGACGGCACGGCAAACCCCACCGGGAGCAAGACCGAATAGGGATGGCATGGGCCTTCATGGTCCGGGGCGTGTTCCCGCCCGCCGTCCGGGTTGGTTGCTTGAGGCGGCGCGCAAGCGTCGTCCTAGACGAATGGTCGCCCATCCGGCCTTGTGGCCGGTGGACAGAACCCGGCTTACAGACCCTCTGGCGTTATCCTTTCGAATGGTTCAGACCTCGGGCGACGAGGTTTGGGAGGGCCATGGGGGATGCACGATTTCACCACCGCGCGCGCGCTGATCGCGGCAGCACTGCTCACGGGCAGCGCGTCCGCACAACAGCAGCCTGCGACCGGCAGTGTCCAGCAGGATTACGACGCGGCCACCGCGCTCGACGCGGGCAAGGACAATGCCTCGGCGCTGGCGGCCTGGGAAAAGCTGGAGCCGCGCACCAAGCAGGGCAGCCGCAGCCGGGCGATCGTGCAGGTGCGCCGGGGCGGCGCGCTGTTCCGCCTCGGGCGCCGGGACGAGGCGCTGGCGATGATCCGCACCGGGCTGGCGGGCTTGCCCACCGATGACGCTTCGCTGGCGGAGGACCGGTCCAAGGCGCATGCGATGCTGGGCCGGATCGCCGCCGATGCGTTCGATTATGCGGGCGCCGCCGCCGAATATGCGCAGGCGGAGAAGAATGCGGTCGTCCCCGCCGATATGCTGATCGCGTTGCTCGGGCTGTCCCAGGCGCAGATTTTCACCGATCCGGCCGCCGCCGGGGCGACGCTGGACCGGGCCGATGCGGTTTTGAAGACCGCTTCGGTCGACAATGCTTCGCGTGCCCTGTTCATGCGGCGCCGGGCGATGCTGCACATGAATCAGGGTGATTTTGAGGTGGCACGCCGCGACGGCAAGGCCGCGGTGCAACTGCTGGGCGGGATCACCAATCGCACCGACCTGCTGGACGTGTCCGCCCGGTCCGATACGGCGATCGCCGCGCTGCTTGGCGGGCATGAGGAGGAAGCGCGCGAATATCTCGCCTATACCGGCGCCGGGCGCTCCACCAAGGGCGAGTTTTCGCCCGGTGCCCAGATGAAGGCCCCGGACTGCGGCGGCGAGGCGGATCTGCGCCCCGAGGATGTCGGCGTCGTGGAATTCAGCATCGGCGACGACGGCACGGTGATCCAGGCCACGCCCATCTACGCCTCGGGCGGCGGGGAAAAGGCACTGGCCTTTGCCCGGATCGTCCAGGACTGGTGGTGGAATCCGGAGCAGATCAAAACGCTGCCGGCCTTTTACCGCTACAATATGCGCGTCGAGATGCGGTGTTCGACCGCCTTTTCGCGGCCCTCGATCGGGGGAGAGCTGGATAGCGAAGCGGTGGCGTGGCTGGAAGGCAAGGGCGTGACGGTGGCCCCCGATACGGAGCGGCCGGGGCCCGCCACGCTGGCCGCGCAGCGCGAGGCCCTGCGCCAGGCAGACGCAGGCAAGGGGGCGGAGTCGCTGGCGGCGCTGGGCGCGATCCAGGCGCTGCTCACCAACGCCATGGTGCCGGACGCGGAGAAGAAGCCGCTGGCCACCCGTGCGCTGGCGATCGCGACGGCGGCGGGCGCGCCCGCCCCGGTCAGGCTCAACTATGCGATGACGATGTTGACCGCCGACGCACCCGATCTGTGGAAGCCCGGCCGCTTCCGGCGTGCGGTCGAGCCGATGCTGACCGACCCTGTCTATGCCCGCGATCCACAGGCGCGCGCCGCGCTGCGGCTGATGATCGCCGATCGCGATCGCAAGAGGGGCGCGGAGAGCGAGCCGCTGTTGCGGCAGGTGGCCGACGATGGCGCGCTTGCGGCCAATGACCCGCTGAAGGTGGGGGCGCTGGTTCGTCTCGCCTCGCTGGCGCAGGCGCGTGGCGACGGGACGGCGGCAAGGGCGGCGTTCGATCGCACCGGGCTGTCGGCGAACCAGTGCAGCATCATGGATGCACCACCCAAGCAACTCTCCAGCTTCGGCGCCAATGATTTTCCGACGGACGCACTGCGCTGGGGGTTCGAGGGGTGGACGCAGCTGCAATATGACGTGAAGGCGGACGGCAGTGTGGCCAATGCTCGCACGCTGCTCAGCTATCCGCCCTTCGTCTTTTCAAAGGCGGGCACGAAGATGTTCAGCGCGGCACGCTATGCCAAGACCTATCGGCCCGATGGCAGCCTGGGCTGCGGCGCGACGACGCAGCGCGTGAACTTCCGCTTGCCGGGGTGAAGTGGGACGCCACCGTCGGGCGTGACCGCCTGACGGTGGCTGACCGGATTACACCAGGACCTTGTCGGGGTTGCCGACCGCGCTCAATTCGGTGCTGGCGTCGATTTCCATCAGCGTTTTGATATGGCCGTCGCGCATGTCGTAGACCCAGCCGTGCAGCCAAAGTTCGCGGCCTTCGCGGAAGGCGTTCTGGATGATGTCGATGCGCGCGAGATGCATCAACTGGTCGCGCACGTTCAGCTCGACCAGCCGGTTGACCTTGCCGTCCTCGGTCGGTTCGGCATCGATCTCGGCACGGTGGCGGTGCAGCACGTCGCGGGCATTGCCCAGCCAGGTATCGACCGGGCCGCTGGTCCCGCCCAACAGGGCCGCCTGCACCCCGCCGCACCCATGATGGCCGCACAGGATGACGTGGCGGACCTTCAGCACGTCGACGGCATATTGCACCACCGACAACAGGTTCAGATCGTCGTCATGGACGAGGTTGGCGATGTTCCTGTGCAGGAACATGCCGCCCGGCGGGGTCATCGTCATCCGCTCGGGCGTGACGCGGCTGTCCGAACAGCCGATCCACAGGAAATCGGGCTTCTGCCCCGCCGTCTGGCGTTCGAAAAAGTCCGCCTTTTCCTCGATCAGTTCGGTCGCCCACGCCTTGTTGGCGAGCAGGAGCTGCTTGTATTCTCTCATGCGAAGCGCACTCCGGCGATGGGGGCGTTGATGAGCGGCGCGCTGCGCTCGGCGATGTCGCCGCGGACGATCACGTCGATGTCGCGGTAGGCGGCGCCCTTGATGAAGGCGTTGATGATGTCGACATTGTCGAGGTCGACATAAGACGTGGAGGACAGGTCGATCAGCAGGTTCGCGCCGTCGGGTACGCGGGCAAGCTGCTGTTGCAGTTCGTATTTGTGGATGAAGTACAGGTTGCGCCGAGCGCGGATCAGGCAATCCTCGCCTTCGCAGGCGAAGGTGATGGCGGTGCGGAAGTTGCGGGCGACGACGAACACGAAGCCGACGGCCAGGCCGATCAGGATGCCGATCAGGAGGTCGGTGAACAGGATCGCCAGCACGGTGGCGACAAAGGGCACGAACTGCGTCCAGCCCTGCTTGAACCGCTCGGTAAACAGCTTGGGCTTGGTCAGCTTGTAGCCGGTGGCGATCAGCACCGCGGCGAGCGCCGAGAGCGGGATCAGGTTCAGCATCACCGGGATCAGCGCGACCGACAGGAGCAGCCACAGCGCGTGCAGCATCGCGGACAGCTTGCTTTCGGCGCCGGCATCGACATTGGCCGAGGAGCGGACGATCACCGAGGTGACGGGCAGGCCGCCGAGCAGGCCGGACACGATGTTGCCGCTGCCCTGCGCCATCAGCTCCCAGTTCTTGTCGGTGGTGCGGCGGCGCGGGTCGATCTCGTCCACCGCCTTGACGCTCAGGAGCGATTCCAGGCTGGCGACGATCGCCAGCGTCACCGCGCTGGTCCACACCACGCCCATGGTCAGGCCGCTGAAATCGGGCATGCGGAACAGGCCGACAAACTCCGCCGGGCTGCCGGCGACGGGCACCTGCACCAGATGCTTTGCGCCCAGTTGCCAGCCCGGCACGGTCGCGCCGAGCAGCGCATTGCCGACGACGCCGATCACCACCACGAGCAGCGGGCCGGGCACGAAGCGCAGCGGACCCTGCTTGGGGCGGTACGCGTCCCAGGTGAACAGGAAGAGCAGGCAGACGACGCCGATGACGATCGCGCCGGGCGTGACGTCGCTGGTCACGCTGGTCCACAGGTCGGTAAAGGTGTTGCCGCCCGATGCGGTGGCGAATTCGAAGCTGCCCTCGAAATCGCCGTCATAGCCGACGAGATGGGGCACCTGCTTCAGGATCAGGATCAGGCCGATCGCGGCCAGCATGCCGGTGATGACGGAGGAGGGGACGAATTCCGCCAGAATGCCGGCGCGGGTGAAGGAGAAACCCAGTTGCAGCACGCCGGCCAGCATCACCGCGACCAGAAAGATCTGGTAGCTGGGCATCCGCTCGATCGCTTCCAGCACGATCACGGTGAGCCCGGCCGCCGGCCCGCTGACCGACAGGGGCGATTTCGACACGAAGCCGACGACCAGCCCGCCGACGATCCCCGCGATCAGGCCCGAGAAGAGCGGTGCCCCGGATGCCAGTGCGATGCCCAGGCACAAGGGCAGGGCGACCAGCGCCACCACGATCGAGGCCGGGACATCCGCCCGAAGATTGGCCATAAAGGAACGGGAAGTCGGCACCATTGATCCTACTCGCTAAAGCATCGGCACCACTGTCCGTTTTCTTCGGACATGAGAGCTTTCATGACATGTTCATGATGGCAGGGCAGGCGCGACGGTCAAGGGGTTACGGCCGGCATGGCACCTTTCGCGCGCGCGCCACGTCTTGCACCGGCGGCGCATCGCCTTATGTCCGCTCCTGTGGCGCGACCGACTACACGATCGAACGATTGGGGCTTTCCCCGCTGGCGAGGCTATGGCTCGGGCCGCGAGGCCAAGCCCGTGCGGATCTGCGACCGGCACGGCTGTGACGAGCCGGGCAATTGTCCGGCCCCCAAATCTCCCAACAATCCCGATCGTTGGTACTTCTGCACCAACCATGCCGCCGAGTATAATCGCGGCTGGGACTATTTTCAGGGGCTGGACGCCGAGGAAGCGGCGGCGCGCGAAGCGGGCGAGCGGCGGACCAATGCCGGCTATGCGCAATCGCGCCATCATGGCTGGGCGGGGTCGGGCGACGGCAGCCGGTCGCGTGACGAGATGCGCGCGCTGGACGTGCTGGGGCTGGAGCCGGACGCCACCTTCGACCTGATCCGCGCGACGTGGCGCGGACTGGCCAAGGCGAATCACCCCGATGTCCGCCCGAACGATCCGGATGCGGCGACGCGGTTCCAGCAGGTGCAGGCCGCCTATGAGGTGCTGCGTGCCGCCGAGGAGATGCGGAGCACGCAGCGCGCATGATCCGGCGTGCAAAGGCGGAGTGGACCGGCGCCGTGCTGGTCTGCGGCAAATGTTCCAAGAAGGTCGGTGGCGGGTTCGGCCCGAAGGGCAGGACGCCGCTCGCCAAGGTGCTGCGCAAGCTGATCGGGGGCAAGGGGCGCAAGGCACCGCTGGGCGTAGTCGAGACCAGGTGCCTGAAGCTGTGCCCCAGGAACGCCGTCACCCTGGTCGATACCGCGCGGCCAGGCGAATGGCTGGTGGTGTCGCCCGGCGATCCGGTGGCGGAAATCGCCATGCGTCTGGGGCGGGGTACCCCTCAGGCGTAGCGCGCGGCTGTATCCCGGATCAGCGCGATCATGTTCGGAATCCCCTGCGTCCGGTTCGAGCTCAGCTGGTTCTTCAGGTCGAAGGGGGCCAGTTCTCCCTCGATATCGGTGGCGGAGATCGCGGCGGGCTCACGGTCCTGCACGGTGAGCAGGACCAGCGCGATGATCCCCTTGGTGATCGCCGCATTCGAATCGGCGAGGAAATGGAGCGTGCCGTCCTCTTGGCGGGTCGGATAGACCCAGACCGATGCGGAGCAGCCGCGTACCAGCGTCGCATCGGTCTTCAACGGCTCGGGCATCGGCTCCAGCTCGCGGCCCAGATCGATCAGCAACCGGTAGCGATCGTCGGCGTCGAGAAAATCATATTCGTCGCGAAGGTCGGCTAGGTTCGGCATGGGCCCTGCGCTACCGCCTCGGGCCCCCGGGGGCAACCGCCGGGGGCAAAACGCCCCTTGCCCGGTTCAGAGGTCGACCCCCGCGGCGATCGCCTCCAGCTTGCGGATGCGCTCCTTCAGGTCCGCCATTTCGATGCGGGCGCCCGCATTGGCCGGGGACGTGAAGGGCAGGTCGTGCGCCCGGTCATATTCGCGGTTCTTGAGCTGGAGCCAGCCGCGCCATCCGGCCAGCGCGGCGGCGGTGGTCATGCCCAGCCCGACGAGCCCGGCGGCGGCCATGGTGATGTAGAAATCGGGGTCCGTCATGTCCGCCTCCCTTAGCGGTCGCGAAGCCGGTCGATCTCACGGTCGAGGTCGACGGTCTTGTGGTTGTCGGTGATCACGCGCTCCAGCACCTGGATGCGCTCCTTCAACTGCTGCATTTCCTGGCGCATCGCGCGGGTTTCGCCGTCCTGCTCGCCATGGCTCCGGTCCATCAGGTCGAGCCCGGGCGATCGCCGATGCTTACCCCTGACGACGCTGGCGATCATCACGATCATCACGATCAGGACGACCATCACCTGTCCGCCGCTCATCTTTCATCTCCCTTGTATCTTTTGGTTTTCAGTTGAGCGGACGCTCGTCGCGCAGCCGCTCGATCTCGTCCGACAGGTCCATCCCCCTGTCGGTGACGATGCGTTCCAGCACGCGCACCCGCTGTTCCAGACGCTCGGTCTGCGCTGCATATTGTGCAGCCTTTTCCGCGGTTTGCGAGCCCATGATCTCCAACTGCCGCTCCTTGAAGCGCAGGTGGCGCTTGAACATGTCGCCAGCGACGCCGACCATCACCGGCAAGCCGACAAGGATGAAGAAGAAGGCGATGACATATCCGTTCATGGCTCGGTCCTTCAGTTCGCCTTGTGCCGAAGCTGCTCGATCTCGTGATCCAGCCGGTGGCTGCCATCGGTGACGATGCGTTCCACCACCGCAAGCCGGTCCTTGACCGCGCCCATTTCGGCGCGGAGCTGCGCGTTTTCCTGGCTGAGCAGGCGGATGCGCTCGGCGGCCTCCTGATCGGTCTTGGGATAGATCGCCTGACCCCAGGCACCGTCCAGCGGGTAGCCGTTCTTGATGCGCATCCAGGTGGTCAGCACCCAGCCGCCGATCCCCAGCGACGCCATGATCGCGATAAAGGGGAACAGGGCCTGTATCGTCGCGAATTTATCAGGGGACATGGTCTTATCCTCCGGGTCAGCGCAGGCTGTCGATCTCGTCGGCCAGGCGGCTGTTGCGGCTGGTATAGTGCAGCTCGATGTCGGCGAGCCGGCGGTCGATGTCGCGGAACTTGGAGCGGACCTCGGCGGTCGAACGCTTCGGGTTCGAGCGGACACCCTGCCAGAACTTGGCGTCGTCATCGGTCTGATACAGGCCGATCGGCTTGGCCGTCGCCATCCAGGCGACGAGGACATAGGCAAGGGGAACCCAGGGGATGCCGACGCCCGATACGGTGAGCAGGACGGCGGCGACCCGGACCCACAGCGCGTCGATCCCCGTATAGTCGGCGATCCCGGCGCACACGCCCTTGAACTTGGCGTTCTGCTTGTCGAGGTAGAATTGCGTGCGGCTGGCGGACATGTCAGTTCCTCCGATCGGGTGCGTAGTCGCCCTTGGTCAGGCGGGGTTCGGGTTGCCATTCGGGGGCGGCGATGCCCGATTTCCAGTTGGGATTGTCGGCGGCGACGATGCGTTCGACCGTGTTCACCCGGTCTTCCAGGCGGCGGGCGAGCATGTGCAGCTCGTCGAGCAGTTGCTCGTCCTCATGCGTGATCTTGGGCGCCTGCTTCCACTTGGTGACATAGTGGAAGATGAGCCACGGCAGGCCGAGAAAGATGATCGGAAACGCGACGATGGGGACGACGATGTCTTCCATCTCAGCCCTCCTTCTTCATGCGCGCCTTCAGGGCGGCGAGATCGGCATCGACCTTGTCGGAGGTGCGCAGCTCGGCAATCTCCTCCTCCAGCGTCTTGGCGACACCCAGGCCCAGTGCGTCGGCGCGGCCCTCGGCCTCGTCCACCCGGCGTTCCAGCACGTCGAAGCGGCTGAAGGCGTCGTGCGTCTTGGGGCCGTTCCACATCTCGCGCAGGCGGACGCGGGTGTTGGCGCTTTCCAGCCGGGTCTGCACCGCATTCTGCTTGGTGCGGGCCTCGCGCAGCTTGTTCTGCAGCTTGGTGATGTCCTCTTCCGACGCGCGCAGCGCATCGTCGAGCACCTGCACCTCGACCGACAACTGGTCGGCCATGTCGGCCGCCTTCTGCCGCTCGACCAGAGCCGCCTTGGCCAGGTCCTCGCGGTCCTTGGACAGCGCCAGCTCGGCCTTTTCGGTCCAGCTTGCCTGAAGCTGCTCCAGCTTGCTGATGTGGCGGCGCATCTCCTTCTGGTCCGCGATCGTGCGGGCCGCGGAGGCGCGCACCTCGACCAGCGTTTCCTCCATTTCGAGGATGATCATGCGGATCATCTTCGCGGGGTCCTCCGCCTTGTCGAGCAGGTCGGCGAAGTTGGCGGCAACGATATCGCGGGTGCGGGAGAAAATGCCCATCGGGTACTCCTTGGGGAAACAGGTTGCGGCGATTATGCGACCGGACCGGTCGCCGCCGCAACGGGGGTTTCGGTGTGGGACGCCGTCGCCGGGGCCAGCGCGCCGAACAGGCAGGTGGCGCTCATCAGGATGGTGCAGGCGACGGTGGCGAACTTGCGGCTGATCTCGGTGGTGAACATGGTGGAAATCCCTTTTTTCTGAACCTTGGTGATCCGCCGATCGGCGGGATGCCAACAGCTTTGCAGGACCCGTGCCAGTTTCAAAAATGGCGGTTTTTCGTGCGGTTTGCCGATCGTTGCACGCCTAACCCATATTCCCGCTTGCCAAGCCTTGGTGAAATCCGCCACCAATTGGCCATGGAGCGGACGAGCCAGGTAATCGGTCAGTCGGGGGCGTTCCTCGACGCATTGGAACGCGCTAGCCGGGCGGCGGCGCTGGACCGGCCCGTGCTCGTCATCGGCGAGCGGGGAACGGGCAAGGAATTGGTGGCCGAACGGCTCCACCGCCTGTCGCCGCGCTGGGACCAGCCGCTGGTCGTCATGAACTGCGCGGCACTTCCCGAAACGCTGATCGAGGCGGAATTGTTCGGGCATGAGGCGGGTGCGTTCACCGGCGCCGCCAAGACGCGCGCCGGGCGGTTCGAGGAAGCCGATGGCGGCACGCTGTTCCTGGACGAGCTCGGCACATTGTCGATGGCGGCGCAGGACCGATTGCTGCGCGCGGTCGAATATGGCGAGGTAACCCGGATCGGTGCGTCGCGGCCGATGCGCGTCGATGTCCGCATCGTCGCCGCCACCAACGAACATCTGCCCGACAAGGTGGAGGCGCACGAGTTTCGCGCCGACCTGCTCGACCGGCTGTCGTTCGAGGTCGTGACGCTGCCGCCGCTCAGGGCGCGGCAGGCCGATATCATGGTGCTGGCCGATCATTTCGGGCGGCGGATGGCGGCGGAGATCGGCTGGGACCGCTGGCCGGGCTTCGGGCCGGCGGCGGTCGATGCGTTGATGCAGCATCGCTGGCCGGGGAATGTGCGGGAATTGCGCAACGTGGTGGAGCGCGCCGTGTACCGGTGGGAGCGGGAGGGGCCGGTGGATGCGATCGAGATCGATCCGTTCCAGTCGCCGTTCCGGCCCAAGGGACAGTCGCCCGCGGCATCCGCCGCCGTCGCCGCGGCGCCGTCGACGCCGGCGAGGGAGGAGCCGTCCTCGGGCGACGAGGTCGCCGCCTGTGAAGTGGGGCCGTCCGACTTCAAGAGCCGGGTGGCGCGGTTCGAGCGGGAGTTGCTGGCCAAGTCGCTGGCGGACAACCGGTTCAACCAGCGGACTACGGCGGATGCGCTCGGCCTGTCCTATGATCAGCTTCGTCATGCGCTTCGTCGTCATGACCTGATCGGTACGGTTGCGTAATCAGGCCGGGGGAGCCATTTGGGGCGCCTCGCGTTTGCCACGGCAAATCCCCAAGGAGACAAAGAAATGGCGTTCGAACTGCCCCCGCTGCCGTATGACTATGACGCGCTGGAGCCGGTGATCTCCAAGGAGACGATGACCTTCCACCACGACAAGCATCACAAGGCCTATACCGACAAGCTGAACGAAGGCGTCGAAAAGGACGCATCGCTGCAGGGCAAGTCGATCGAGGACATTCTCGGCCAGATCTCGTCGCAGCCGCCGCTGGTGCGCAACAATGGCGGTGGATACTGGAACCACGACTTCTTCTGGAAGATCCTTTCCAAGCCGGGCACCGGTGGCCAGCCGTCGGAGAAGCTGCAGGCGGCGATCGACGCCTATGGCGGCCTCGACAAGCTGAAGGAAGACTTCAACACCAAGGGCGCCGGGCAGTTCGGCTCGGGCTGGGCGTGGGTGATCGTCGACGGCTCGGGCGCGCTCAAGGTGACCTCGACCCCGAACCAGGACAATCCGCTGATGGACGACGTGGCCGACAAGGGCACGCCGATCCTGGGCAACGACGTGTGGGAACACGCCTATTACCTCACCTACAAGAACGACCGCGCCGCCTATCTGAAGGCGTGGTGGGACGTGGTGAACTGGAACGAGGTGTCGAAGCGCTTCGAGGCGGCCGGCGCCTGACGTCGACATCCCTCCCGCTCCGGCGGGAGGGATGGGAAGGGGGCGTACAGGATCACCTGTGCGCCCCCTTTTCCTTATTCGGGCGGAATGTCGCCGACGGGCTTCTCGCCTGCGCTCAGGCCGTTGCGCATCAGCATCGGGATGTTGGCGAGCGCGAAGCCCAGCGTCAGCGGGATCGCGCCCCACAGCTTGAAGCCCACCCAGAAGTCCCAGGTGCTGGAGCGCCACACCACCTCGTTCAAAACCGCCATGAAGGCGAAGAAGATCGCCCAGTTGCGCGTCACCTTGCGCCAGCCGGTCTGGGTCAGCCCGGCATAGACCGAACCGAGCAATGCTTCGAGCAGCGGTCGGCCGGTGATCAGGCCATAGGTCAGGATCGCCGAAAAGGCGGTGTAGACGATGGTCGGCTTCATCTTGATGAAGCGCTCGTCGCGGAAATACAGGGTCAGCGCGCCGAACAGCAGCACCAGCGCGCCCGACAGCCACAGCATGGTCGACACGCGGCCCAGCTTGATCCGGCTGACGATCATCGCGACCACGGTCGCGGCCATGAACACGCCGGTGGCGATCAGCACGCGGGTCAGCGGACCGGCGGGGGCAAGGAAGTTGACCGCGAAGAACAGCAGCAGCGGCCCATACTCCAGCCCCAGCTTCAGCCCGGCCCGGTCAGGCGCACCGTCCCGCGCCGCGGTCACTTGCGGCCTCCTTCGATGCCGGCAATGATCCGGCTGACCTCGCTGGCGTCGAACGGGCGCAGGTCGGTCATCCCTTCACCGACGCCGATCGCATGGATGGGCAGGCCGTAACGCTCGGCCGCCGCCACCAGCACGCCGCCGCGCGCGGTGCCGTCCAGCTTCGTCATGACCAGCCCGGTGACGCCCGCCACGTCCTTGAACACCTCGATCTGATTGAGCGCATTCTGGCCCGTCGTCGCGTCGAGCACGAGCACGATGTCGTGCGGCGCCTCCGGGTTCAGGCGGCCGAGCACGCGGCGGATCTTGGCGAGTTCGTCCATCAGCTCGCGCTTGTTCTGCAGGCGCCCGGCGGTGTCGACGATCAGCACGTCGATGCCCGTCGCGGTGGCCTGCTTGACCGCCTCATAGACGATGCCGGCCGCGTCGCCGCCTTCCTTGCCCGAGACGATCGGCACGCCCACGCGCGCCGCCCAGGTGGCAAGCTGGCCGATCGCGGCGGCGCGGAACGTGTCGCCCGCGGCCAGCATCACGCCGTAATCCTGCTCCATGAACAGATGCGCCAGCTTGGCGATGGTGGTGGTCTTGCCCGATCCGTTGACGCCGATGACGAGGATCACCTGCGGGCGCGGAAACGCGTCGATCTCCAGCGGGGTGGCGACCTTCGCCAGCGCCTTTTCCACCTCCTCGGCGACGACGAGGCGGATGCCCAGATCCTCCATGTTGCGCTCGAACGTGCCCTCGGCCAGCCGCTGGCGGATATGGCCGGCGGTCTCCGGCCCCAGGTCGGAAGCGATCAGCGCCTCCTCGATATCGTCCAGCGTCGGCTCGTCCAGGCGCGCGCCGCCAAGCCCGGCGAGATTGCCGACCAGCCGGTCGGAGGTACGGCGAAAGCCGCCCAGCAGCTTTTCGTGCCAGGAGGGGGATGTGCTCATAGACGCGTTCCGATGAGATGGGTGTCGGTGGCGCCGGTCACGCGGACCGGGGCGATGGTGCCGGGCGGGGCCGGGGAATCGAGGTGCACGGTGGCAAAGCCGGGGGTGTGACCGGTGGTGCCGGGGCGTTCGACCAGCACCTCCTGCCGGCTGCCGACCTGAGCCGCCAGCCATGCCGCGCGCGCGCGGCCCGCGGCGTCGCGCAAGGCGGCGGCACGCGCGCGGCGCAGGTCGTGCGGCACCTGCGGCATGCGCGCGGCGGGCGTGCCGGTGCGCGCGGAATAGGGAAAGATATGGGCATGGACGATGCGACAATCCTCGACCAGTGCCAGCGTATCCGCCGCCATCGCGTCATCCTCGGTCGGGAAGCCGGCGATCAGGTCGGCGCCGATCGCGATCTCCGGCCGGCGGGCGAGCAGCCGCTGGACGATCTCCACCGACTGCGCCCGGCTGTGGCGGCGCTTCATCCGCTTGAGGATCAGGTCGTTGCCGGCCTGCAGCGACAGGTGCAGGTGCGGCATCACCCGCGCCTCGCCCGTCACCAGATCGAACAACCGCGCGTCGATCTCCACCGAATCGAGCGACGACAGCCGCAGGCGGCGCAGGGCCGGCACGAAGGTCAGGATACGTTCGACCAGCGACCCCAGGGTCGGCCGGCCGGGCAGGTCGTGGCCATAGCTGGTCAGGTCGACGCCGGTCAGCACGACCTCGTTATGGCCGGCATCCACCGCACGTGCGATCTGGTCCACCACGCCGCCCGCGGGCAGCGAGCGGCTGGGGCCCCGCCCGGCGGGGATGATGCAGAAGGTGCAGGCATGGTCGCAGCCATTCTGCACCTCGACAAAGGCGCGGGCGTGTTGGCCGAAGGCCACCGGCCGGGTCGCGGAGGGCAGGGCGCCCCAGCTTTCCGGGCGCAGCTTGTCCGGGTTGCGCACCACGCGCGACACCTCGGGCATGGCGGTGAAGCTGTGCGGGTCGATCTCGGCCGCGCAGCCCGTGACCACGATGCGCGCCCCCGGCCGCGCGCGGGCGGCGCGGCGGATCGCGGCACGTGTCTGCTTGACGGCTTCATTCGTGACGGCACAACTATTTACCACGACGGTGTCCTCCGTCGCGCCGAGCAGCGCACGGATCGTTTCGCTCTCGGCGATGTTGAGTCGGCAACCCAGGCTGACGACCTCGGGCGCAGGAGAAGCGGACATGGATGGCGATCTAGGAGCGCGCGGCGCAATAGTCCATGAAGACGCGCAAAGCGTGTTGGCATTCTGGTTCGCGCTGACGCCGGAACAGCATTTCGGCAAGGATGCGGAGCTGGACGCGGCGTTGACCGAGCGGTTCGGCGCGCTGCGCGATGCGGTGCTGGCGGACAGCGCGGCGGAGTGGCGGGACGACCCGGAAACCTTGCTGGCGGCGATCATCCTGCTCGATCAGGTGTCGCGCAACATGTACCGGGGCGATGCGCGCGCCTATGACGGCGACACGCTGGCGCTGGCGCTGACCATGGAGGCGATCGACAAGGGCTGGGACATGCGCCTGCCACCGGAAAGGCGCGTGTTCCTCTACATGCCGTTGATGCATGCCGAATCGCTGGCCGTGCAGCATCTGAGCGTCCGCAAGTTCGAGGCGCTGGGCGTGGAGGAAAATCTGCGCTTCGCGGTCGAGCATCGCGACGTGATCGCCCGGTTCGGCCGCTATCCCAGCCGCAATGCGGCGCTGGGCCGCGAATCGACGCCCGAGGAACAGGCCTATCTCAGCCAGCCAGGCGCGGGCTGGTAAGCCCCGGCCCCGGCGTCACCACCGCGCGGGACAGCAGATGCCGTTCGGCCAGCAGCCGGCGGATATCGGGCAACGCCATCGGCTCGCCGTACAGCGTACCCTGCGCCTGGACGCAGCCCAGCATGCGCAGCCGCTCGGCCAGATCGGCGTCGGTGACCCCCTCGGCCGTGGTCGGCAGGTTCAGGCTGTCGCCCAGTTGCACGATCGCCTGCACGATGGCGGCGCGCTCCGCATCCGCGCCCATCGCCTGCACATAGGTGCGGTCGATCTTGATCCGGTCGAAGGGCAGGGCGCGCAGATGCGCCAGGCTGGAATAGCCGGTGCCGAAATCGTCCAGCGCCAGGCCGATGCCCTGGTTCTTCAGGCTGGCGACGATCGACTGGGCCAGCGGCAGGTCGGCGAGCAGCGCGCGCTCGGTAATCTCCACCTCGACCCGGTGGGCCGGAAAGCCGGTTTCGGTCAGGATCTTGATGATCTTTTGCGCCAGCCAGGCATCCTGGAACTGCGTGGCGGACAGGTTGATCGCCAGCTTGAGCGAAGGGTCCCAGTCGCGTGCGGCGGCAAAGGCCTGACGCATCACGGCGAGCGACAGGTCGCAGATCAGCCCCGTCTCCTCGGCGATGCCGAGGAACTCGCGGGCCGGCAGGATGCCGCGCTCGGGATGGTGCCAGCGCGCCAGCACCTCGAAACCGACGAGACGCCCATTGCCCAGATCGACCTGCGGATCGAAATGCGGCACGATCTCGCCGCGCTCGATCCCGGCACGCAGTGCGGCGACAAAGGCGGCGCGGTCACCCAGCGCCCGCTCGATCTCGGGCGTGAACCAGGGCTGGCCACGCGTTCCCTGTGCCGATGCAGTCAACGCCATGTCCGCCTGGCGGAGCAGCGTGTCGAGCGATTCCTGGCCGGTGTCGCGCGCCAGACCGAAGGTGACGCTGGCCTGCACCTCCATGCCGTCGCGGCGGATCGGCTGCACCAGCCGTACCGCCAGGCGATCGACGATGCGCTCGACCCGTGCCGCGTCGCCGGGGGCGAACGCCATCACCGCGGCGAAGCGATCCCCCTCCAGCCGCGCGACGAGCGCGGACCGCGGCAGTTCGTCGTCCAGAAGGGCTGCAACATGGCGCAGCGCCAGATCATGCGCCTCGCGCCCCTGCGGCCCGGAAATGGCCCGCACCCGGTCGATATCCAGGCGAAGCAGCGTCGGGACCTTGCGGCGGCGGCGCGCGGCATCGATCAGGGCGGCGGCACCGGTGCGGAACGCATCGCGATCCGGGGTCGGGCTCGTCCGGTGGAACGAGGGGAGGCGCGGCACGCTCGCCGGCATCGATCGATAGACGAGGCCCAGGCCGATGGCAGCGGCGATCAGCACCATCAGCGCCAGGCCACCATAGCCGTTCACCGCGCAAAACACCGCAATCGCCAGCAGCGCCGTGCCCGTCGCCAGCCCGGCGGCGAAGATCCGCGCTGGGCCATGCGCCGTATCGGCCACGATGATCGGTTCGTCTCCCACGCCGGTTTTCCTTGCACGTCAGCGATGTAGAAGAGGTTAACCGGGTGGTGTTCCCCGCCTCGCTTGCGCCGACCCGTGTTTTGGCGTAGATGGCCGGCCACGTTCCGTCACGGAATGCGAATTTGCGCGCCCGAGGGTGCACGCTGGCCGGCGAGGTTTCGCCCGCCGGCGCTTTTGCGTTTGGTGATATTTGGATTGGAGTAGGCGATGTTCGAGAGCTTGAGCGACCGGCTTGGCGGCGTTTTCGACCGTCTGCGTGGCCGTGGCGCGCTGACGGAGGCGGATGTCCGCACCGCGATGCGCGAAGTGCGCGTGGCCTTGCTGGAAGCCGATGTCGCGCTGCCCGTCGCGCGCGAATTCGTCGACAAGGTCACCGAACAGGCGATCGGCCAGAACGTGCTGCGCTCGGTCACGCCGGGGCAGCAGGTCGTCAAGATCGTCCATGACGCGCTGGTCGCGATGCTGGGCGCGGACGAATCCTCGCTGGCGCTGGACGTCACGCCGCCCGCCATCGTGATGATGGTCGGCCTGCAGGGCTCGGGCAAGACGACCACCACCGCCAAGATCGCCAAGCGCCTGTCGGGTCGCGAGCGCAAAAAGGTGCTGATGGCGTCGCTCGACGTCAATCGCCCGGCCGCGCAGGAGCAGCTGGCGACGCTGGGCACCCAGGTCGAGGTGGCGACGCTGCCGATCATCCAGGGCCAGCAGCCCGTCGACATCGCGCGGCGCGCGATCCAGGCGGCCAAGCTGCAGGGCTTCGACGTGCTGATGCTCGACACCGCGGGCCGCCTGCACGTCGATCAGGCGCTGATGGACGAGATGAAGTCGGTCGCCGAGATCGCCCGTCCGCAGGAAATCCTGCTGGTGGTCGACTCGCTGACCGGTCAGGACGCGGTGAACGTCGCGACCAGCTTCTCCGAACAGGTGCCGCTGACCGGCATCGTGCTGACCCGGATGGACGGCGATGCGCGCGGCGGCGCGGCGCTGTCGATGCGCTCGGTCACCGGCAAGCCGATCAAGTTCGCGGGCACCGGCGAAAAGCTGGACGCCCTGGAGGGCTTCCATCCCGAGCGCGTCGCCGGTCGCATCCTGGGCATGGGCGACGTGGTCAGCCTGGTCGAGCGGGCGGCCGAATCGATCCAGGCCGAAGATGCCGAGCGCATGGCCAAGAAGATGGCCAAGGGTCAGTTCGACATGGACGACCTGCGCGGTCAGCTGGCCCAGATGCGCCGCATGGGCGGGCTGGGGGCGCTGGCCGGCATGATGCCGGGCATGAAGAAGGCGCAGAACGCGCTGAACGATGCCGGTGGCGACAAGATCCTGGTGCGCATGGACGCGATCATCACCTCGATGACGGTGAAGGAGCGCGCCAAGCCCGAGGTGATCAACGCCAAGCGCAAGATCCGCATCGCCAAGGGGTCGGGCACCACGGTGCAGGAGGTGAACAAGCTCCTGAAGATGCACCAGGAAATGTCCACCGCCATGAAGAAGATCAAGAAGATGGGCGGCCTGAAGGGCATGATGTCGATGCTCGGCAAGGGCGGCCTTGGCGGGCTCGGCAATGCGCTGGGCGGCCCGCAGATGGGCGACATGATGACCAAGGCGGGCGGTGGCCTGCCGGGTCTGGGTGGCCCGGGCGGCATGGGCAGCGGCCCGGATGGCATGCCCAAGCTCCCCGCCGGTTTCGAGAACCTCTTGAAGAAGAAGTAACCCCGGCCTCGGCCGGATCACCATCATCATCCAGTTAGAAACGAAGGACGAACATCATGGCACTTTCCATTCGCCTGTCGCGCGGCGGCTCCAAGAAGCGCCCCTATTACCGCATCGTCGTGGCCGATGCGCGTAGCCCCCGTGACGGCAAGTTCATCGAGAAGATCGGCAACTACAACCCGCTGCTCGCCAAGGACGACGAGAAGCGCATCGTGCTCGACGCCGAGCGTGCGAAGCACTGGCTGGCCAATGGCGCGCAGCCGACCGACCGCGTCGCCCGCTTCCTGGACGTGGCCGGCGTGAAGGAGCGCGCCGCGCGCAGCAACCCCAAGAAGGGTGAGCCGGGCGAGAAGGCCAAGGAGCGCGCCGAGGAGCGTGCCGAGAAGGCCAAGGCTGCTGAAGAAGCCACCGCCGAAGCATAAGCATCGGTTTGCCATGGTCATGCGTTTGCCTCTTCCCTTCGTGTGAGAGGAAAAGCGCATGACCATGATCGACCCTGATCCCCGGACCGACCGCGATGACGACGAAGATGCCACCAACCAAGGCGTCTCCACGACGGACCCAGCCGAAGGCGGCGACGACGCCCCCGACGGCGACACCGGCTCGCCCCAGGCCTGACGGTGCCGTCGTGCTGGCCGTCGTCATCGGCGCCCATGGCATCGGTGGCGAGGTCCGGCTGAAGGTGTTTGCGGACGACATGTCCGCTTTCACCACCTTCAACGATGGCACGCTGACGCTGAAGTCGTTGCGGCATGGTTCGAACGGCGCGATCGCCCGCTTCGCGCAGGTGAGCGATCGCAATGCCGCCGAGGCCTTGCGCGGTACCGAACTGACGGTGCCGCGTGACGCCCTGCCTCCGCTGGAGGAGGGTGAATATTACCACGCCGATCTGCTCGGCCTGCCCGTCGTCGCCGACGATGGCGAGGCGGTGGGTCACGTTGTCGCGATCGAGGATTTCGGCGCGGGCGACGTGATCGAGATCGAATGGCCCGATGGCCGCCGTTTCATGGTGCCGATGAAGGTCGAGGCGGTGCCCGAATGGGACGCGAACCGCCTGATCGTCACGCGCGCCTTTATCGCCTGATCGGGCGCTGCTCGCTCAACAGGTTGCGGATCGTCGTTGCCGCGACCCCGGCCTCGCCCATGGCGTGGCTGATCTGATCCAGCCCCTTGACCACATCGCCCGCCGCGAACAGGCCGGGGATGCTGGTGCGCTGATGATCGTCCACCTCCAGGCATCCTTCGTCGGTGGCGCGCGCGCCGGCCGCGACGGCCAGATGCGACCGGATGCGGCTGCCGAGCGCGGGGTAGATGCTGTCGAAGCGCATCCGCCCGGCCGCGGTATCCAGCGCCAGCTGCTCCCCCTCGATCGCCCAGCCGCCGCATGGCCCGTCCACCCGCACGACCCCCGCCTCGTCCAGCGCCCGCGCACATGCCTCGTCCAGCATATGCTCCGCCTCCGGCGCAATCAGCGTAACGTCCCGGGTGAACCCTCGCAGGAACAGCGCCTCGCGCATGCCATGATCGCTCGTCCCGATCACCGCGACACGCATGTCCGTCACCTCATACCCGTCACACACGGGGCAATAGCGCAGCAACCCACGCTCCAGCGCCGGATCGTGCACCTCGGGCAGCAGGCTCTTCGGACGATGGTTCACTACCCCCGTGGCCAGAAGAACGGTACGCGCCCCATAGGCCCCCTGATCGGTCACCACGCGGAACCCCGGGCCGTCCCGTTCGATGGCCGTTACCCGCGCCGCTTCCCGCCGGGCGCCGTAACGCTCCGCCTGTGCCAACATCGCGGCCAACAGGTCCTTGCCGCTGATCCCGTCGGGATAGCCGGCATGGTTGTGCGTGCACGGGATCATCGCCGCACGACTCGACCCGCTGTCGAACAGGCGGATCGATAAATGGAACCGGGCCAGATAGATCGCCGCGGTCAGGCCGGCCGGCCCGGCGCCGATGATGATGCAATCGTCCATGGCGGGCCAAAGCGCCGGAGCGGGATCATCGTTCCTTGTTATACGGCGTCCATGTATGGCACGCATGATCTGCATGCTGACCTTTCCTGCCTGAAACGAACGCCGTGACCCCGATTTTCCACGCCACCATCCTGACACTATATCCCGAGATGTTTCCCGGACCACTCGGGCACAGCCTGGCTGGACGTGCGCTGCGCGAAGAGCGTTGGGCCTGCGATGCCGTGCAACTCCGGGATTTTGCGACGGACAGGCATCGGTCGGTGGATGATACGCCGGCGGGGGGCGGGGCGGGGATGGTGCTGAGGGCCGATGTGATGGCCGCGGCGGTGGATGCGGTGGCGGACGAGGGGCGGCCGGTGCTGGCGATGACGCCGCGGGGGCGGCCGTTGAACCAGGAGCGCGTGCGCAATCTGGCGGCGGGGCCGGGAGTGACGATCCTGTGCGGGCGGTTCGAGGGGTTCGACGAGCGTCTGTTCGAGGCGCGCGACATCGAGCAGGTGTCGATCGGCGACTATGTCCTGTCGGGCGGCGAGATGGGCGCGCTGGTGCTGCTCGACGCTTGCGTTCGCCTGCTTCCAGGGGTAATGGGCGCGGCTTCGAGCGGAGACGAGGAAAGCTTCGAAAGCGGCCTCCTCGAATATCCGCAGTACACCCGGCCCGCCATGTGGGAAGGGCGCACGATCCCCGAAGTGCTGCGATCGGGGGATCATGCGAAGATCGCCGCCTGGCGCCATGCCAGGGCGTGCGACGATACACGGTCACGGCGGCCGGACCTTTGGGAGCGTCATGAGGGCGCTCGGGTCGGTCGCCCTCTGGCGCGCGGCGATGATTGAGGACGTTTGTTTATGAACCTGATCCAGCAGCTCGAAGCCGAGCAGATCGCCAAGTTCAACGAGACGAAGAAGATCCCCGAATTCCGCCCCGGCGATACGCTGAAGGTCGGCGTGAAGGTGGTCGAGGGCGAGCGCACCCGCGTCCAGAACTACGAGGGCGTGTGCATCGCGCGTTCGAACAAGGGCATGGGCTCGTCGTTCACCGTGCGCAAGATCAGCTTCGGCGAGGGCGTCGAGCGCGTCTTCCCGCTCTACTCGCCGAATATCGATTCGATCGACGTCGTCCGCAAGGGCGCGGTTCGTCGTGCGAAGCTCTATTATCTGCGTGGCCGCACCGGCAAGTCGGCGCGTATCGCCGAGCGCCGCGACACGCGTCCTGCCAAGGGCACTGCCGCCGCGGAGTGATCCCGGCACAGGCCTTGGCCTGAATGGAAAAGGGCGTGGAAGTTTTGGCTTCCGCGCCCTTTTTTCGTGGGCGCGTTCAGGGCGGACTATGCTGAGACTGGTTTACCCCCGTCCAGGCGGATCAAGCATAGTCGAAGGCGAAGCGCGGGTGGCTGTGCTTCGACTGCGCTCAGCACGAACGAGTGTTGGGTTGAACTCAGCATATTATCATCGGCCGCCGATGTTGATGAGCCAGGGCTTGGGCTGGCCGGTCGGTTTCGGCCGCCCGTCGAGCCGTTTGGCGGAGACGAGGCCGACGGGCTTCAGGATCATCTGCCCCTTGAAGGCATCCATGCCGCCGCCCGATGGCTTGGCGAGGATGCGCTTCACCGTCTCCATGCCCGCCACCACATGGCCGAACGCGGCATAGCCCGCATAGCCGGGGCGGGCGTCCATCGCGGGCGCCGGCCCGACGGTGATGAAGAAATTGCCGCCGGCCGAGGCCGGGGTCTGCCCACGCGCCATGGAGATCACGCCGTCTGTGTGGCGGATGCCGGTCTTGGCGGTCGTCTCTAGCGGGAAGGGGGGCAGGATGCGGCGGGCATCGGTGCGGATGCCGCCCTGGACGAAGCCCTTTTTCGGATCGGCCTTGCCGCGTGCGGCGCGGTAGAAGGTGGTGCCGTCGAAGCGGCCGTCATCGACATAGGCGAGGAAATTGGCGCTGGTCGCAGGGGCGCGGCGCATGTCGAGGGCGACGACGATGGGCCCCTCGGTGGTGTTGATCTGGACGCGGACGAAGCCGGGCTTGGGGGTGTTGGTGGGGGTGGCGGCGGATGCCAGCAGCAGGGGGAGTGCGAGGAGGATGCGCTTCATGAGGAGCGCCGTAGCGGGGTGAGGGTGGGAGAAAAACCCCTCTCCCCTCCGGGGAAATGGCGGGGCCCGTCGCGAAGCGATAGGGGGTGAGGGGGTTTCCAGCAGCGTGGCACTGCTTGGCGGCCCCTCACCCCGACCCTCTCCCCGGAGGGGAGAGGGAGAAGAAAAAGTTCCTCGCCCCTTTGGGGAGGGGGCGGGGCCTGTAGTGCAGCGACGGGAGAGTTAGGGAATTCCAGCAGCGTGGCACGGCTTGGCGGTCCCTCACCCCGGTCTCTCCCCGGAGGGGAGAGGGAGTAGTGCAGCTTACTGGTCCAGGAACGACCGCATTTTGCGGCTGCGGCTGGGGTGCTTCAGCTTCCTGAGCGCCTTGGCCTCGATCTGGCGGATGCGCTCGCGGGTCACCGAGAATTGCTGGCCGACCTCTTCCAGCGTGTGATCGGTGTTCATGCCGATGCCGAAGCGCATGCGCAGCACGCGCTCTTCACGCGGGGTGAGCGAGGCCAGGACGCGGGTGACCGTTTCCTTCAGGTTCGCCTGGATCGCGGCGTCCACCGGGATGACGGCGTTCTTGTCCTCGATGAAATCGCCGAGATGCGAATCCTCCTCGTCGCCGATCGGCGTTTCGAGGCTGATCGGCTCCTTGGCGATCTTCATCACCTTGCGCACCTTCTCCAAGGGCATGGAGAGGCGCTCCGCCATTTCTTCCGGCGTGGGCTCGCGACCCTGCTCATGGAGGAACTGGCGGCTGGTGCGGACCAGCTTGTTGATCGTCTCGATCATGTGGACCGGGATGCGGATGGTCCGCGCCTGATCCGCGATCGAGCGGGTGATCGCCTGCCGGATCCACCACGTCGCATAGGTGGAGAACTTGTAGCCGCGGCGATATTCGAACTTATCCACCGCCTTCATCAGGCCGATATTGCCCTCCTGGATCAGGTCCAGGAACTGAAGGCCACGGTTCGTGTACTTCTTGGCAATGGAGATGACGAGGCGCAGGTTCGCCTCGACCATTTCCTTCTTGGCGATACGCGCCTCGCGTTCCGCCTTCTGCACCATGTTGACGATGCGGCGGAACTCGGTGAGGGCCATGCCGGTCTGCTGCGCGATCTCGCCCATTTCCGAGCGGATGCGGTCCACCGTCGTGGCCTCGTTGGCAGCGAAATTGCCCCACTTCTTGTCCAGCCCGCGCACCGCATCCAGCCAGCTCTCGTCGAGCTCATGGCCGAGATAGCGGTCCAGGAAGTCCTTGCGGTTGACCTTGTGACGCTCGGCCAGACGCAGCATCTGCCCGGCCAGCGCGGTCAGGCGGCGATTATAGGCATAAAGCTGGTCAACCAGATATTCGATCTTCTGGTTGTGGAACTGCACGCTCTCGACCTCGGCGGTCAGCTCCTCGCGCAGCTTGTGATACTTCTTCTCGTCGGCCGCGGACAGGTCGTCGCCGCCCGCCATGGCGTCGAGGCGGCTCTGCTGGACCTTGGAGAATTTTTTGTAGAGCGCGGTGATGTTGGCGAACTTTTCCAGCGCCTGCGGCTTGAGCGTTTCCTCCATCTGCGCGAGGCTGAGGGTGTTGTCCTCCTCCTCGTCGTCCGAGGGACGCGGCGCGCGCCGTTCGGTCATGTCGTCGTCATCGTCGGAGGAGACCTCTTCGGGTTCTTCCTCTTCCTTGAATTGCGGGCCGGCGTTCTTGGCGCTGATCTCGCCCGAATCGTCGTCCTCGTCGTCGGACAGGTCGCCGGGGCCGGCATCCTTGGACAGCATCGCGTCGAGATCGAGGATCTCGCGAAGCTGCATCGTGCCTTCGTTGAGCGCGGTCGACCAGTCGATGATCGCGTTGAAGGTGATCGGCGATTCGCACAGGCCCAGGATCATCGTGTCCCGGCCCGCCTCGATCCGCTTGGCGATCGCGATCTCGCCCTCGCGCGACAGCAGCTCGACGGCTCCCATCTCCCGCAGGTACATGCGGACCGGATCGTCGGTGCGATCAACGGTTTCCTTCTTCTTGGTTTCGAGCGCGGGCGCGGCGCCATCGGACTCGCCGTCGACGGCCTCCGCCTCGTCGGCGGAATCCTCCTCGGCCTCGCCGTCTTCGCCGGCTTCCTCGTTCTCGACGATGTTGACGCCCATCTCGTTCAAGGCGGACATGATGTCCTCAAGCTGGTCGGAGGACATCTGGTCCTGCGGCAGCGCCTCGTTCAACTGGTCATAGGTGATGTAGCCGCGCTTCTTCGCGCGCGCGATCAGCTTCTTGACCGACGCATCGTTCAGGTCGATCAGCGGCGCATCGCCCGTTTCCGTGGTGTCGGTCGTGTCCGCCGCCATATTCGCCTTCGCCATCAATTGCCCTCGGATCCCATCGCACGGGCGTCTTCGTTCGACTGCACCAGATTTGCAAGTCGATCCTCCAACGCCTGTTTTTCCCTCACCAATGCCACCTGCCGTTCGAATGCGTCCGCGGTGAATTCGGACTGCATCGCCTGCGTCGCCTCCGCCAGCATCGTGTCGACCTCGGGCCGTGCGATCAGGATCGCAATGGCTTCGTCCAGGTCGGCACGGGCACGGCCGTGGTCGGCGGATCGCTGCGTAAACGAATATGGCATCGTATCGGCCCTCAGCAGTTCGCTTGCGACTGTCTCGAAACCGGACCGCGCCAATATGGTGACGAGCCGCCCGCTATCAAGCGGGTCCTGTCCGCGCTGATCCTCCAGCGCGACATCGACCACCGCTTCGAACAATCGGCCCAGCGCACCGTCGACCAGCCGCAGCGATCCCAGCACCTCCATGTGCCGGGCGATTTCGGCCGGGTGGCGGATCAGTCCGGCCAGCACCGCCTTGGCCAGTACCCGGTCGATCCCCGCTGCCCGGAACGCCTTGGCATCCTCGGTCACGGGCAGGGGCGGGGGCTTCCACGGGCCGGTGCGCTTCTGGAACGGCACGAATGGTTTCTTGGCCGGGCGGAAATGTTCGTCGGCGCGGCGGCGGAATTCGGAGAGATATTCGAACTTCACACCCTGGTCGGCGATCGTGCCGGCCAGTTCGGACAGTCGCTGCTTCAACCCGGCGCGCTGTTCGGGTGTGTCGAGCGGTTCGGCCGCCATCTCGCTCTGCCAAAGCCGGTCGACCAGCGGCTGGGCACTGGCCAGCAGTTCCTCCATCGCGCCCGCACCCCTGGCACGGACCAGATCGTCGGGGTCCTGCCCTTGCGGCAGGGTGACGAAGGACAGGCTGCGCCCCGGCTGGAGCAGCGGCAGCGCGCGGTGCGCGGCGCGGATCGCGGCCTTCTGACCCGCGGCGTCGCCATCGAAGCACAGCACCGGCACCTCGACCATGCGCCACAGCTTTTCCAGCTGGTGTTCGGTCAGCGCGGTGCCGAGCGGGGCCACCGCCTCATGGATGCCGACCTGCGCCAGCGCGATCACGTCCATATACCCCTCGACCACCAGCACGCGGCCGGACTTGCGCACCGCAGGCGCGGCGCGATCGAGATTGTAGAGCGTGCGCCCCTTGTCGAAGAGCGGCGTGTCGGGGGAATTGAGATATTTCGGCTCGCCATCGCCGATGATCCGGCCGCCGAACGCGATCACCCGGCCGCGCTGGTCCCGGATCGGGATCATCAGCCGGCCGCGGAAACGGTCGTAAGGCTCCTTGTTCTCGACGCTGATCAGCAGGCCGCATTCGATCAGCGCGGGCGCGCCATAATCCTTGAGCGCGGCCTTGAGCTGCCCACGGCTGTCCGGCGCGAAGCCCAGGCCGAAGGCGCGGGCGGTGTCGGGGCGGATGCCGCGCTTGTCCAGCACGCCGCGCGCTTCCGATCCGGACAGGCCGCCCAGTTGCTCGGTAAACCAGGTCGCAGCGTCGCCCATCGCATCGTGCAGCCCGCGCGCGCGTTCCGCCTTTTCGGCGGCGCGGCGATCCTGCGCCGGCATCTCCAGCCCGGCCGCCTGTGCCAGTTCCTTGACCGCATCGATAAAGGGCAGGCCGCGCTGGTCGGTCATCCAGCGGATGGCGTCGCCATGCGCGGAGCAGCCGAAGCAGTGATAGAAGCCCTTCTCGTCGTTGACGTAGAAGCTGGGCGTCTTCTCATTGTGGAACGGGCAGCAGCCCTTATGCTCCCGCCCCGCCTTGTGAAGCTTGACGCTCTTGCCCACGAGCGCGGACAGCGTCGTCCGGGCGCGGAGCTCGTCGAGGAATTGCGGGGTCAGGCTCATGGCAACCCGCTGATTATATCATGCCCCTTTTGGCGGGAGGGGGCAAGCGGCGATGCCCCCTCGATCAGTGCGCTTTTGCGCGGCCTTACGCCAGTGCCGCCTTTACCAGCCCGCTGGCCTTCGCCATGTCGAGGACGGCGGCGTGGCGCGCCTTCAGCTCGGCCATGACGCGGCCCATGTCCTTCATGCCGGTCGCGCCGATCTCCGCCTTGATCGCCTCGATCGCGGCGCGCGTCTCGTCCTCGCTCAGCGTTTGCGGCAGGAAGCGTTCGATCACCGCAACCTCGGCGCGCTCGGCGTCGGCGAGTTCCTGGCGGTTGCCGCTTTCGTACATCGCGATCGATTCGCGACGCTGCTTGACCATCTTTTGCAGCACCTCGATCACCAGCGTATCGTCGTCGGCGGGCGCGCCGCCGGTGCGGACTTCGATGTCGCGGTTCTTGATCGCGGCCTGGATCAGGCTGATCGCCGCGCGGCTTTCCTTGTCGCCGGCCTTCATGGCGGCCACCTGCGCGGCCTTGATGTCGTCGCGAATCATCGTCTCGTCTTTCGCCAAAACGCGGACGATAGCTGGGCGGGCCCGCCCCGTGAACCGGTTGACGTGGGGGCCGATGGGGTCTAGCGGGCGGCACTTAGCGACATCGCCGACCAACCAACATGGAGTGCCCGCCGATCATGGCCGACGCCAAGCCCTTTGCCATGCCCGACAAGCCCGAGGGCGCGACCGGGGTCCTCGTTCTGGCATCCGGTGAGGTGTTGTGGGGCCGCGGCTTCGGCGCCGAAGGGGAAGCGGTGGGCGAAGTCTGCTTCCACACCGCGATGACCGGCTATCAGGAGATCATGACCGATCCGTCCTTTGCCGGGCAGATCATCACCTTCACCTTTCCGCATATCGGCAATGTCGGTGCCAACCCCGACGATATCGAGGCGGATGCGCCGCATGCGCTCGGCATGATCGTGCGCGAGGACCCGACCGCGCCGTCCAACTTCCGCGCGATGGAGAACCTGTCCGGCTGGATGGCGCGGCATACCCGCATCGGCCTGGCCGGCATCGACACGCGCGCGCTGACCCGGCGCATTCGCGGCGGCGGCGCCCCCACCGGCGTGATCGCCCATTCGGCGGCCGGCGTGTTCGACCTCGACGCGCTGCTGGCGATGGCGCGGGGCTGGCCGGGGCTGGAGGGCATGGACCTTGCCAAGGGCGTGTCGACCCAGCTGCATTATGGCTGGGGCGAGACGCGCGAGGGTGGCGTGTGGCGGCTTGGCTTCGGCTATGGCGGGATCGAGAACGCCGATCGCCCCCATGTGGTCGCGATCGATTACGGCTCCAAGCACAACATCTTCCGCAATCTGGTTCAGGCCGGCGCCAAGGTGTCGGTGGTGCCGGCGACCGCCAGCTATGACGAGATCATGGCGCTGGAGCCGGACGGCATCTTCCTGTCGAACGGTCCCGGCGATCCGGCGGCGACCCGCGACTATACCGTGCCCGTGATCCGGCAGTTGCTGGAAACGAGCAAGCCGCTGTTCGGCATCTGCCTGGGCCACCAGTTGCTGGGGCTCGCGGTAGGCGCGAAGACCACCAAGATGTTCCAGGGCCACCGCGGCGCCAACCATCCGGTCAAGCGCCTGTCCGACGGCGCGGTCGAGATCACCAGCATGAACCACGGCTTCGCGGTCGAGCGCGAGACGCTGCCTGCCAATGCACGCGAGACGCATGTGTCGCTGTTCGACGGGTCGAACGCGGGACTGGAGCTGACCGACCGGCCGGCGTTCTCGGTGCAATATCACCCCGAGGCGAGCCCGGGGCCGCAGGACAGCTTCTATCTGTTCGAGCGGTTCGTGGGGGCGTTGCGGAGCGATCGGGGCTGATCCGGTTGCGCAGCTTTCCGGCCTGAACGGTCGACTATCATCGGAATAATCGGCGGCCCACCGCCGTTGAAGGGGCAATCATGCCAAAACGCACGGACATCTCCTCCATCCTCGTAATCGGCGCGGGGCCGATCGTCATCGGCCAGGCGTGCGAGTTCGATTATTCGGGCACGCAGGCGATCAAGGCGCTGAAGGAAGAGGGCTATCGCATCGTCCTGGTCAATTCGAACCCGGCGACGATCATGACCGATCCGGATCTGGCCGATGCGACCTATGTCGAGCCGATCACGCCCGCCATCGTCGCCAAGATCATCGAGAAGGAACGGCCCGACGCCGTTCTGCCGACGATGGGCGGCCAGACCGCGTTGAATACCGCGCTGGCACTATTCCATGACGGCACGCTGGAAAAGTTCGGCGTGACGATGATCGGTGCCGATGCCGAGGCGATCGACAAGGCCGAGGACCGGCTGAAGTTCAAGGACGCGATGACCAAGATCGGGCTGGAAAGCGCCCGCTCCGCCATCGCGCACAGCGAGGCCGAGGCGCTGGAAGCGCTGGAAAAGGTCGGCCTGCCCGCGATCATCCGCCCCAGCTTCACGCTGGGCGGCACCGGTGGCGGCGTCGCCTATAACCGGGAGGAATTCCTGGCGATCGCGCGGGCGGGGCTGGATGCTTCGCCGACGACCGAGGTGTTGATCGAGGAGTCGCTGCTCGGGTGGAAGGAATATGAGATGGAGGTGGTCCGCGACCGGGCGGACAACTGCATCATCATCTGTTCGATCGAGAATATCGATCCGATGGGCGTCCATACCGGCGATTCCATCACGGTCGCGCCCGCGCTGACGCTGACCGACAAGGAATATCAGATCATGCGCAACGCCAGCATCGCGGTGCTGCGCGAGATCGGGGTGGAGACGGGCGGATCGAACGTCCAGTTCGCGGTCAATCCGAAGGACGGCCGTCTGGTCGTCATCGAGATGAATCCGCGGGTTTCGCGGTCTTCGGCGCTGGCGTCCAAGGCGACGGGATTTCCGATCGCCAAGGTGGCGGCCAAGCTGGCGGTCGGCTATACGCTGGACGAGATCGAGAACGATATCACGGGGGCGACGCCCGCATCGTTCGAGCCGACGATCGACTATGTGGTCACCAAGATCCCGCGCTTCGCCTTTGAAAAGTTCAAGGGCGCCGAGCCGGTCCTGTCCACCGCGATGAAGTCGGTGGGCGAGGTGATGGCGATCGGCCGCAACATCCATGAATCCATGCAAAAGGCGCTGCGCGGGCTGGAAACCGGCCTGTCCGGCTTCAACCATGTCGAGCATCTGGTCGGCGCGCCGCGCGCCGAGATCGAGGCGGCGCTGGCCCGCGCGACGCCCGACCGGTTGCTGGTCGCGGCGCAGGCGCTGCGCGAAGGCTTCACCGTCGCCGAGGTGCACGCGATCGCCAAATATGATCCGTGGTTCCTGGAGCGGATCGCCGAGATCGTCGCGGCGGAGGCCGAGGTGATGGAGCATGGCCTGCCGATCGACGCACCCGGCATGCGCCGCCTGAAGGCGATGGGCTTTTCGGACAAGCGGCTGGCGTGGCTGGCGCTGCAATCGGCCAATCTGCGGGGCATGACGCGCGGCATCGCGCGCGGATCGGGGCTGATCCACGAGGTCGTCAAGGCGATGACCGGCGGCGTCACCGAAGAGGAAGTGCGCGAGCATCGCCAGAAGCTGGGCGTGCGACCCGTCTTCAAGCGGATCGACACCTGCGCCGCCGAGTTCGATGCCAAGACGCCGTACATGTATTCGACCTATGAGGCGCCGACCTTTGGCGAGCCCGAGGACGAGGCGCAGCCCTCCGACCGGCGCAAGGTGGTGATCCTGGGCGGCGGCCCGAACCGGATCGGGCAGGGGATCGAGTTCGACTATTGCTGCTGCCACGCCTGCTTCGCGCTGGCGGATGCGGGCTATGAGACGATCATGGTCAACTGCAATCCGGAAACGGTGTCGACCGACTATGACACGTCCGACCGGCTGTATTTCGAGCCGCTGACCACCGAGGACGTGCTGGCGATCCTGGACGTCGAGAAGAGCCGTGGCGAGCTGGTCGGCGTGATCGTGCAGTTCGGTGGGCAGACGCCGCTCAACTTGGCGCGCGGGCTGGAAGCGGCCGGCATCCCGATCCTGGGCACCAGCCCGGCCGCGATCGACCTGGCCGAGGACCGCGAACAGTTTGCCGCGCTGGTCGACCGGCTGCGCCTGTTGCAGCCGGCCAACGGCATCGCCCGCAGCCGCGAGGAGGCGCTGATCGTCGCCGATCGCGTCGGCTATCCGGTGCTGATGCGCCCCAGCTTCGTACTGGGCGGCCGGGCGATGGAGATCGTCGACGGCCCGGCACAGCTTGAGGATTATATCCAGACGGCGGTGCAGGTGTCCGGCGAGGCGCCGGTGCTGATCGACCAGTATCTGCGCGACGCGATCGAGGTCGATGTCGATGCGCTGTGCGACGGCGACGATGTCGTCGTGGCGGGCGTGTTGCAGCATATCGAGGAGGCGGGCGTCCATTCGGGCGACAGCGCCTGCTCGCTGCCACCCTACAGCCTGCCGGCCGAGATCATCGCCGAGATCGAGCGGCAGACCGAAGCATTGGCCCGTGGCCTGAACGTGCGCGGCCTGATGAACATCCAGTTCGCGGTCAAGGACGACAAGGTCTACCTGATCGAGGTGAACCCGCGCGCCAGCCGCACCGTGCCCTTCGTCGCCAAGGCGATCGGCACGCCCATCGCCAAGATCGCCGCGCGCGTGATGGCGGGCGAGAAGCTGGCCGACCTGCCGAAGATCGACCGGCATATCGACTATTATGCGGTAAAGGAGGCGGTCTTCCCCTTTGCCCGCTTCCCCGGCGTCGATCCGGTGCTGTCGCCGGAAATGAAGTCGACGGGCGAGGTGATGGGGATCGACCCCGATTTCACCACCGCCTTCGCCAAGTCGCAGCTCGGCGCGGGTACGGTGCTGCCCAAGGGTGGCGCGGTGTTCGTCAGCGTCAAGGACACGGACAAGCCGCACATCGTCGGCGCGGTCCGCGATCTGGTCGAGGCGGGCTTCGCGATCGTCGCGACCGGTGGCACCGCGGACTATCTGGAGCGCGCCGGCCTGCCGGTCGAGCGGGTGAACAAGGTGGCGCAAGGGCGGCCGCATATCGTCGACCGGATCAAGGACGGCGGCATCGACCTGATCTTCAACACCACCGAGGGCTGGCAATCGCTGAAGGATTCCAAGCCGATCCGCGAGGCGGCACTGGGCCAGCGCATCCCGTACTTCACCACCGCACCGGCCAGCGTGCAGGCCGCGCGCGCGATTCGCGCGGGCGATTCGGGTGGCCTTGAAGTGCGCCCCCTGCAATCCTACTATCCTCCTTCGCACAACTGATCCCGACATGAGACGATGATGTGCGAGCGGGCCCCGCGGGGGGCCGCTCGGGGATATAGGAATTGGGGACTAGTATTATGGCGACCGTCGAAAAGATGCCGATGCTCCAGGAGGGCTATGAAAAGCTCACCGCGGACCTGAAGCGTCTGAAAGCCGAACGCCCCCTGATCGTCGATGCGATCGAGGAAGCACGTGCGCACGGCGATCTGTCGGAAAATGCCGAATATCACGCCGCCAAGGAACAGCAGGGCCAGAACGAAGCCACGATCAGCGATATCGAGGACAAGCTGGCGCGGGCGCAGATCATCGATCCCAAGGAGCTTTCGGGCGACAAGGTCGTGTTCGGCGCGACCGTGACGCTGCTGGACGAGGACGACAAGCCGGTGACGTACCAGATCGTCGGCCAGACCGAGGCGGACGCCAAGACCGGGCGGATCAGCTACAACTCGCCGCTGGGTCGCGCGCTGATCGGCCGCAAGGTGGATGACGAGGTGGAAGTGTCGGTGCCCGCGGGCGAGCGCTACTACCTCGTATCCAAGATCGACTTCATCTGAACGCGGTGGACTGGAGCCAGGCACGCGCCACCGCGACGATCACCATCGTCACGCTGGTCGCGTCGCTGCTCATCCTGGCGATGAACCTGCTGCCGGAGGCGGCGGTGGGCGGCGGCTTCATTCCGCTGCGCTTCGACGCCGCCGTGCCGCCCGATGCGGGCTTTCCGGTGCCGGCGATCCTGACGCCGCTGACGGCCACCCTGATCCATGGCGGGTTCGCGCATGTCGCGCTGAACCTGCTGATGCTGGTCTATTGCGGTGGGCAGGCGGAGCGGGCGGTGGGCGCGCGCGGGATCGTCCTGCTGTACGTTGCCGGCGCGTTTGCCGCGGCACTCGGCCAATATCTGATGGACCCGGTGTCGCATGTGCCGATGATAGGGGCGAGCGGCGCGATCTCCGCGGTCGTCGGCGCCTATGCGCTGCTCTATGGCCAGCGTCGTGCGCAGGCAGTGGCGGGCGTGTCGGCGGATGTGGTGCATGTGCTGTGGCTGGCCGCGGCGTGGATCGGCATCCAGTTGCTCGTCGGGCTGGCCGGGTTCGGCGGCACGACGATCGCGATCGGCGCGCATATCGGGGGCTTCATCGCCGGACTGGCGCTGGCCCGGCCGCTGCTGCTCTGGCGCTATCGCGGGGCCTGACGGATCATGCGTGATATCTGACGCATAGATCCGTTCGGCCTGAGCGAAGTCGAAGGGCCAAGCGCTGGTGGCCGTGCTTCGACTTCGCTCAGCAGGAACGCTTCACGTTCAAGCGCGAAGCCTTACGCCAGCGGAAGCTGCGGCTCCAGCAGGCGGTGGAGGTGGACGACCACGAAACGCATCTCGGCATCGTCGACGGTCCGCTGGGCCGCGGCGCGCCATGCCTTTTCGGCGCTGGCATAATCGGGGAAGATGCCGACCACTTCCAGCTTGGAGGGGTCAACGAAATCGAGCGTCTGAGGGTCGCTGACGCGGCCGCCGAAGACGAGATGCAGCTTGCTCACATGTATCTCCTGATGATTGCGGCTTCCCTAGCGGCAAGGGGCGGCGGATTGAAGGGCCTAGAGTCGGTCGCAAATGCGCGGGTGACCGTGGTTCGCGGCGAGGCGTCCGGCCTCAGGTCGGACTTTCCTCCTCACCGATCACGGCCCCGGCATCCTGCATCGCGGCCGGCGCCGGGACGCCGCGATGGATGCGCACGCCGCCGCTCTGCTGGACGGGGGCCTTGCCCTGGGCGACCAGCGTCTGCCCGCCACGATGGATGGTGACGCCGCCGGTGCGCTCGACCTCCTCGGCCAGCACGGTGGCGATCTGCGGCTCGGCCGCTGGCGTCAGGAGGGGCGGCGTGCTGCCCGGCTCCACACCGGCATAGCTTTGCCGAAAGGCCAGCGCGCGCTCCATGCCGCCGCGCCAGCGATAGAAGATATGCGCACCCACCGTGCCGATCCGCGACAGGCTGGGAGCCCACCAGGGCAGGATCGCGCTGGTGTGATAAAAGGTGGCCGAGCCGACCGGGTCATAGACCAGACCCGCCAGCGCCCCGCGGGCGACGGCCTCGGCTCTGGCCCATGCACCCGGCTCGCGTCGCCGGTCCATCGATCCGTCGCACACGAAGCTGAACTGGCATCCGCGCGACGAGCGCTGATAGACGACGCCGCAGACGCTGCGCGGGAAAGCCCGGTCGCGTACCCGGTTTAACACCACCTGCGCCACCGCGCGCTGGCCGTCGACGGGTTCGGAGCGTGCCTCGTAATAGACCGCGGCAGTCAGGCAGTCGGCGGCGCGCGCCGCATCGTCCGCGCTTGCCGCCTGGCCCGAGAAGGGCGGGGCGGGGGCGAGCGCCGCTGCGGGCAGCGCGGCGGCTTCGGGTGCGACGGCATCGGCGGGTACGTCCAGCGCCAGTTCGCGCAGCAGCGGCTGCGCGGCGAGCGGTGCGGACGGCGCCGCCGCCGCGTCGCGCGCCGCCCGTGGCTGCGGCACGCACGAGGTGGCGGCCGCGAGCAGGACCCCGGCGCGCGCAAGGGACGGAAGATGGCGGTGCCTCACCCGCCCGCCTTATTCTCCAGCCGGTTAGAACGAGGTTAAGGCGCGCCCGGCCGTGTCGGGCCTATCGCAACGTCCGCCGGCCCTGAACGGTTGTGGCGCGGAAGCGACCGGCCGAACCATCCGGCGCAGTGCAATCATCGGAGACCCGCATGGCCAATCCCGCCCTGTTCCAGCCCCTGTCGCTCGGCGGCATGGCGCTGCCCAACCGCATCGTCATCGCCCCGATGTGCCAATATTCGGCGCAAGACGGCTGCATGACCGACTGGCACCTGATCCATCTCGGCCAGCTTGCCCTGTCGGGTGCCGGCCTGCTGACGATCGAGGCGACCGCGGTCGTCCCCGAAGGTCGTATCACCTGGGCCGATGTCGGCCTGTGGGACGATGCGACCGAGGCGGCGATGGCGCGCGTGATCGAGAGTGTCCGCCGCTGGTCGGACATGCCGATCGCGATCCAGTTGGCGCATGCCGGGCGCAAGGCGTCGACCGAGCGGCCCTGGGACGGCGGCGCGCAACTGGCCCCGGATCATGCGCATGGCTGGCAGACGGTCGCCCCCTCGGCGGTGCCGTTCGAGGCCCATGAAGTGTCGCCGGTCGCGCTGGATCGCGACGGACTGGCGCGGGTGCGTGACGCCTTTGCGGAGGCGGCGAAGCGGTCGGCGCGGCTTGGGCTGGATGCGGTGCAGTTGCACGGTGCGCATGGCTATCTGCTCCACCAGTTCCTGTCGCCGCTGTCGAATCGGCGCGACGACGATTATGGCGGCTCGCTGGAGAACCGGATGCGTTTTCCGCTGGAGGTGTTCGATGCGGTACGCGCGGCCTTCCCGGCGGACAAGCCGGTGACGATGCGCGTGTCCGGCACCGACTGGGTGGAAGGCGGCTGGGATGTCGAACAGACCATCGCCTTTTCACAGGCGCTGGAAGCGCGCGGCTGTGCCGCGATCCATGTATCGAGCGGGGGCCTGCACCCGGACCAGAAGATCCCGGTCGGCCCCAATTACCAGGTGCCGCTGGCCCGCGCGGTGAAGCAGGCGACGACCATGCCCGTCGTCGCGGTCGGCCTGATAACCGGCTACGAACAGGCCGAGGCGATCGTGGCGACCGACGACGCGGACATGATCGCGCTGGCCCGCACCATCCTCTACGATCCCCGCTGGCCGTGGCATGCCGCGGCCGAGCTGGGCGCGCAGGTCAAGGCCGCGCCGCAATATCTCCGCTCGCAGCCCCGCCGGTTCAAGGACCTGTTCGGCGAATGAGGAAGGCGGCGGCGCCCCGTCACGGGCGCCGCCAACGCGGCCTATTGGAAGCGGTTGAGCAGGTTTTCGATCCGCTCCTGCCGGCCGGAGCGGGGGCGGGGGTCGATCGCGCGCGCTTCCGCCAGGTCGGCGATCCCGGCCAGGTCGAGTGCGGCGATCGCCTGGCCGAATTCGCCGTCCCAGCCGGCATAGCGCTCCGCCTTGATCGCATCCAAGCGGCCGTCCTCGATCAGCGCGGCGGCGTTCAGCAGGCCCTTGGCGACCGTGTCGATCCCGCCGACATGACCGTAGAACAGGTCGACCGGCTCCATCGACTGGCGCCGCACCTTGGCGTCGAAGTTGAAGCCGCCGGTGGTGAAGCCGCCCGCGCGCAGGATCTCCAGCATCGCCAGCGTCATCTCCTCGACCGAATTGGGAAACTGGTCGGTGTCCCAGCCATTCTGGTGATCGCCGCGATTGGCGTCGATCGACCCGAAGATGCCCAGCGCACCCGCGGTCGCGATTTCGTGTTCGAAGGTATGGCCGGCAAGCGTCGCATGGTTCGCCTCGATATTGACGCGAACCTCGTCCTCCAGTCCGTAGCGCTTCAGGAAGCCGTACACGGTGGCGGTGTCGAAGTCGTACTGATGCTTGGTCGGCTCGTGCGGCTTGGGCTCGATCAGGATCGTGCCCTTGAAGCCGATCTTGTGCTTGTGCTCCACCACCAGCGTCAGGAAGCGGCCGAGATTGTCCAGCTCGCGACCGAGATCGGTGTTGTGCAGCGTTTCATAGCCTTCGCGACCGCCCCACAGCACATAGTTCGCGCCGCCCAGGCGATGCGTCGCCTCCAACGCGTCGCGCACCTGCATCGCGCCGAACGCGAAGACCTCCGGGTCCGGATTGGTCGCGCCGCCCGCCGCGAAGCGCGGATGGCCGAACAGGTTCGCCGTGCCCCACAGCAGCTTGCGGCCGGACGATCCTTGCAGCTGCTCCAGATGATCGACCGCTTCGGCAAACAGGCGGCGATGCTCGGCGACGCCGTGCGCATCGGCCATCACGTCGACATCGTGGAAGCAGTAATAGGGTATGTCGAGCTTGGAGAAGAAGTCGAACGCCACCTCGCGCTTGCTCGCCGCCGCCGCGCTGTCGTTCGCGCCGCGGTGCCAGGGCCGGTCGAAGGTGCCGCCGCCGAACACGTCCGACCCCGGCCAGCAGAAGCTGTGCCAGAAACAGGCGGCAAAGCGCAGATGGTCCTCCATCCGCTTGCCCAGCACCATCCGGTCCTTGTCGTACCAGCGATAGGCGAGTTCATTGTCCGTATCGGGACCTTCATAGCGAATCGTCGGCACGTCGGCGAAGAAGTCGGTGGCCATTGGCTGCTCCTGTTCAGGGCTTGATACGGGGATAGGCGTCGCGGAAGGCGGCGTATTTCGGGGCGAGCCGGTCGATCAGGTCGCGTTCCGGCTCGACGATGTGGGACACGGGCGGAGCTATGCAGACGTCCGCCGGATCGCCGCCGTCGACCGCCAGTTGCGCCAGGCGTGCCGCGCCCAGCGCCGGCCCGACCTCGCCACCCTGCAGATAGACCAGCGGCACCTGCATCGCGGCGGCCAGCGTTCGGCCCCAGTAGCGCGACCGCGCACCGCCGCCGATCACCGCCAGCCGGTCGATCGTCGTACCCGCGGCGCGCAGCACGCCGATGCCGTCCGCCAGTGCAAAGGCGACCCCCTCCAGCACCGCTTGCGACAGCCGTTCGGGGCCGGTGTCATGGTCGAGGCGCAGGAAGCCGCCGCGCACCTGCGCGTCGTTATGCGGCGTCCGCTCGCCCGACAGATAGGGCAGGAAAAGCTCCGGGCCGGATGCCGGGCCGGCGCGCTCGGCCTGCTCGAACACCGCCGCCGCCCCCGGCGCACCGGTCAGCCGCGCCACCCAGTCGATGCAGGCCGCCGCCGACAGATGCACGCTCATCTGATGCCACATACCGGGCAGGCAGTGACAAAAGGCGTGAACCGCCCCTTGCGGATAGGGTTTGAAGCGGTCGTTCGCGACGAAGATCACGCCCGAGGTGCCCAGCGACAACAGCGCATCGCCGTCGCGGACCACACCGACGCCGACCGCACCGGCGGCATTGTCGCCACCGCCGCCGGCGACGGGCACCGGGGCCATGCCCCAGCGCGCCGCGACCTCGGCACGCAACACACCCGAGATCGCCGATCCTTCCACCAGCCGCGGCATGTGCCCGACCCCAAGGCCGGTGGCCGCGAGCAGATCGTTGCTCCACCGGCGTGCGCCGACATCCAGCCACAGCGTACCGGCGGCGTCGGACATGTCCGACACCTTCTCACCGGTCATGCGCAGTCGAACGTCGTCCTTGGGCAGCAGCACGGTGCGTGTCGCGGCGAACACGTCCGGTTCGTGACGGCGCACCCACAGCAATTTGGGCGCGGTGAAGCCGGGCATCGCCAGATTGCCCGCCACCGTGTGGAGGTCGGGCGCGGCACGTTCCAGTTCCTCGCATTCGGCGTAGGAGCGCCCGTCATTCCACAGGATGGCGGGGCGGAGCGGCCGGTCGTCGGCGCCGAGCAGCGTGGCGCCGTGCATCTGCCCGGCCAGCCCGATGCCCCGCACGCCGCGCCGCACATCGGCATCGATCGCCTCAACCGCCGCGCAGGTCGCGTCCCACCAGGTGTCCGCCGCCTGTTCGGACCACAGCGCCTGTGGCCGCTGCACGCCGAGCGGGGCGGTACCCTGCGCCACCACCGTACCACCCGCGTCCAGCACCACCGCCTTCACGCCGGACGTGCCGATATCGATACCCAGGAACATGCGCGCTTCCTTATCCCCGCTCGGGGGGCAGGGGTTATTTCAGGACCGGATTGATCGTCTTGATGGTGCCGTCGGGATTGTAGAACATCTCCGTCACCTTCACGTTGCGCAGCCGGGTCTGGCCGGACAGTTGCGTGTCGGCGTAGAACAGCCACCAGCGGCCGTCCCATTCGACGATCGAATGATGCGTCGTCCACCCCTCGACCGGCTCCATGATCCGGCCCTTGTAGGTAAAGGGACCATAGGGTGAGTCGCCGATCGCATAGACCAGGTAGTGCGTGTCGCCGGTCGAGTAGCTGAAGTAATATTTGCCGTTATATTTGTGCATCCACGACGCTTCGAAGAAGCGACGGTCATGGTCGCCACCTTTGAGCGGCTGGCCGCGCTCATCCAGGATGACGACGTCGCGCGGCTTTTCCGCGAATTCGGTCATACCGGGGTCCATCGCCGCGACCTTGGGGGTCAACGCCGGCTTGTCATCCGCCTGCAGGTCGGTCTTCGATCCGTTCGGATCATAGGTGCCGCTGGTATTGCGCTGAAGCTGCCCGCCCCAGATGCCGCCGAAATACATGTACGACTTGCCGTCGTCATCGGTGAAGACGGCCGGGTCGATCGAGAAACTGCCCTTGATCGGCTGCGGATTGGGCTTGAATGGGCCCATGGGGTTCTTCGAGGTGGCGACGCCGATGCGGAACGCGCCCTGCCGGTCCTTGGCGGGAAAATAGAGATAATAGGTGCCGTTCTTGTATGCCGCGTCGGGCGCCCACATCTGCTTTTCGGCCCAAGGCACCTGGGACACGTCCAGCGCGACCGGGCCGATCGTCACCGGGCCGCCGATCTTGTCCATGCTGAGCACGCGGTAATCGCGCATCTCGAAATGCGCGCCCAGATCGTCCTCGGGCGTCGGTCCGTCAATATCGTGGCTGTTATAGACGTAGATCTTGCCGCCGAAGACATGCGCAGACGGGTCGGCGGTGTAGATTTCGGTGACCAGCGGCTGCGACAGGTAACGCTTGCCCTGACCCTGCGCATTGGCGGCGCTCTCGTTCGTGGCGGCGGCATTGCCGTCCAGACCGGAGGGGGAACAGGCGGCGATGGCGATGGCGAGTGCCAGCGCGGGCACGACAGACAGCGATCGGATGCGGCGCATTCGACGTCCTTCCTAATGACGGTCCTCTTGCCGGAACCATTTGCGATAGCGCTATCATAGAATTGGCCTTACATGTCGTGCAAGCACAATATGACCGGATCATCGGCAGCAAAACTTGCGCGGCTGATTGCGCTCGCCGCGCGATCGTGGAAGCTAGGGGAGCATGAGCCAGAAACCGACGCGCCGTACCCGTAGCGCTCCCACCATCAGCGACGTTGCCAAGGCTGCCGGCGTTTCCCTGATGACCGTGTCGCGTGTCATCAATGGCGAGAACAATGTCCGACCCGCCACCCGCGAGGCGGTGAACGCGGCGATCGCGGCGCTGAACTACGCGCCCAACCCGGCGGCACGCAGCCTGGCCGGCGCGGCGCAGATCCGCATCGGCATGCTCTACAGCAATCCGAGTGCCGGCTTTCTCAGCGAATTCCTGCTCGGCAGCCTCGACCAGGCATCGCGTTCCGACGTGCAGATCATTGTCGAAAAATGCGAGATCGGCGAGCATGAGGTGGAGGTCGCCCGCCACCTGATCGAGGGTGGCATCGACGGCATCGTGCTGCCGCCTCCTTTGTGCGAGGCCGATGCGGTACTCGCCGCGCTCAACCAGGCACGCATTCCCACCGTGCTGGTCGCCAGCGGCGAGCCGTGCGAGGCGATGCTGGCGGTGCGCATCGATGACCGTACCGCCGCACTGGACATGACGCGCCACATCATGGCGCTGGGTCACCAGCGTATCGGCTTCATCCGCGGCAATCCCAACCTCACGGCCAGCGACCGGCGGTTCGAGGGGTACCGGGCGGCGCTGGACGAGGCGGGGATCGCCTTTGACGAGGGGCTGGTGACGCAAGGGCTCTATACCTATCGCTCCGGGCTGGACGCGGCCGAACGGCTGCTGGAGCGCGACGATCCGCCATCGGCGATCTTCGCCTCCAACGACGACATGGCCGCCGCGACCGTCGCGGTGGCGCATCGCCGCGGGCTGGACGTGCCCGGCGACCTGACCGTGGTCGGCTTCGACGATACCACGCTGGCGACCGCCATCTGGCCCGAGCTGACTACCATCCACCAGCCCATCGCCGACATGGCCCGCGCCGCCGTCGAACTGCTCGTCTCGGCGATCCGCCGGCAGACGGGGGCGGCCGAACCGCACCGGTTGCTCGATTTCAGCCTGATCCGGCGCCAGTCGGACGCGGCACCCAGGCGGCGTCCGCCCGCGCGGCTCGGCTGACGCACGCCGCCATCGTTATCAAAAGGGGATTAGCATGACGAACATCCGCCATGGGCTGTTGCTTGCCGCCACGTGTCTGGCCGGCGCATCGCCCGCCGCCGCGCAACAGGCGCTGACGCTCGCCTCGCCCGACGGGACCATCGTCTTCTCCCTGAACGGCAGCACCGGCGGCCCCCCGCAATTCCAGGTCGCCCGCCGCGGCGAACCGGTCATCGCCCCGTCCCCCCTAGGCTTCAACTTCACCGACGGCTCCCGCACCGACGCGCTCAGCGCACGCGAACTGCGTCGCTCGGTCGCGGACCGGATGCTGCCGCTGGTCGCGACCAAGACGGCCAAGGCGCGCGACCATTATAACGAGATGGTCGTGGCGCTTGCCGATCCGGCCGGTGCCCGCGCGGCCATCGAACTGACGGTGCGTGCCTATGACGACGGCATCGCCTTTCGCTACACCATGCCGGGCGGCGCCAAGCCCACCGAGATCCGCGTCGAGCGGACCGGTTTCTCCTTCCCGACCGACGACAAATGCTGGGGCCTGAACGTCGGCCGCTTCACCTCCAGCCATGAGGGTTATTATGACCCTCTGACGATCAGCCAGCTTCGACCGACCGACCTGTACGACAATCCGCTGCTGTGCCGCACGCCCAGCGGCGCGACCAACTTCATGCTGACCGAGGCGGACCTGACCGATTATCCGGGCAGTTACTTTGCCGGGCGCGGAGATGGCGGCCTGGGGGTCGAGGTGGTGCAGGCGATGCTGCCGGGCGAGTTGCGGACGGCGGTGCGCAAGGCGGCGGGGCAGGCGGTGGTAACGCCGTGGCGCGTGGTGCTGATGGCGGACAAGGCAGGGGACCTGATCGCGTCGAACACGATCGGCAACCTCAATCCGCAGCCGAGCGGCGACTGGTCGTGGCTGAAGCCGGGCAAGTCCGCCTGGGACTGGTGGTCCGGGCCATATTTCCCCGGTCAGGCGCCCGAGCCGATGACCATGACCGGCCTGAAGAAGCTGATCGACTTTGCCGGTCAGGCGGGGCTGCCCTATCTGCTGGTCGACGAGGGGTGGGCACTGAACTCGGGCGTCGGCGGCTCCGCACCGCCCGATACCGACATCACGAAGACGCAAAGCGGCCTGAACATGCCCGAGCTGGTCGCCTATGCGAAGGCGCGGCGCGTCGACCTGTTGCTCTGGCTGCAATGGAGCCAGCTCGATCAGCGGCTGGAGGAAGCGCTCGATCAATATGCCCGCTGGGGGATCAAGGGCATCAAGGTCGACTTCATGGATCGCAACGACCAGCCGATGGTGAATTATTATCACCGCGTGCTGGCGGCGGCGGCCAAGCGGCACCTGATGGTCGACCTGCACGGTGCCTATCCGCCGACCGGTCTGGCGCGGACCTGGCCCAACTTCGTCACGCAGGAAGGCGTGATGGGGGCGGAATACAACAAATGGTCACGCCTCATCACCGCGCGGCACAACGTCAATCTCGCCTTTACGCGCATGGTGCTGGGCCCGCTCGACTATACGCCGGGGGGCTTTCGCAATCGCACGCCGGCCGACTTCCAGATCGTCAACAGCCCGCCCCAGGTACAGACGACGCGCGGCGCGGCACTTGCCATGTATGTGGTCTGGGAAAGCCCGCTGCAAATGGTCTCCGACAGCCCGGACGCCTATGCCGGCCAGCCGGAATTCGGCTTCATCCAGGCGGTGCCCACGGTGTGGGACGAAACCCGATTCCTCGACGGCGACATCGACAGCCATGTCGTCATCGCCCGGCGCAAGGGACGGGACTGGTATATCGGCGCGATGACGACCGAACAGGGCCGCCCCGTCACCCTGCCGCTCAATTTCCTCGGCAAGGGGCGGTTCAAGGCGGAGATCTGGCAGGACGGCGCCGCCGCCGACCAGGCGGTGCGCAGCAACCGGACCGTTTCCGCGGAGGACAGCCTGTCGCTGCTGCTGGCGCCTTCGGGGGGCGCGGCCGTGCGCCTGACGCCGGCGGGGTAGGATGGTTCGCGCAGAGGCGCGTTCTTCGCGCCTCTGCGGGAGCTATTGGCAGATGCCCGCAGGTGGCCCCGCCGGCTTCGGCATCGGCAATGAGGCGGTAGGTCCGGGCCGAGAGGGATCGACCGCCGCGGCGTAGAAGGGGGCACGCTCCACCTCGGCCAGCGGTGCGAAGCGGAAGCCCATGCCGCGGTACATCGCCAGCAGTCGGGGCAGCATGCGGGCGGTGAACGCGCCGGCATGCATCAGCACCACCTGCGGCGTTTCACCCCCGGCAGCCCTTGCCGCCGCCGCCGAGGCGCGCGCGTCGGCCAGATATGCCGCTTCCAGCCGAGCCACCGCGCCGGCATCACCCTTCGCCGTGCATGCGGCGTAAGGCGCATTCCAGTCATAATCGGCAAAGCTCGTCGTGACCGCCGCGATCCGGTAGCCGCCCTTGGCGAGCGATCGGCGCGCCGCTTCGCGCACGTCCGGATCACGCCCTTCGTTCAGAAAGGGATAGCGGAACCAGTGCCAGTCGCCCTTCGCAACGCGCCTCAGCACCGCCTCGTTCTGCGCGAGGTCGGCCGCAAACCCCGCCGCGCCCAGCGTGTCGAGCGCGGCGTGCGCATAGCCGTGACTGCCCAGCGCCAGTCCCGCACCGGTCCAGGCGGCGATCGCAGCGGCGCTGTCTTTCGGCGTATCCGTGCCGAAGCCGCCGTTGAGGAAGCCGAATGCCGGTGCCTTTTCCGCCGCCAGCGCCGCGGCGATCTGCTCCACCACCTTTGTCCGCGAGGCGCCCTGCGGCAGGGGGCCATGCGCCGGCAGGTCGTCAAAGGTCAGCGCCATCGGCGTTGCCGCAGCAGGTGCGAACAGCCCCAGCGGCACCGCCTCGCCCATCGCACGATAACCCGCCTCGGACGGGTGGAGGTGATCGCCGGAGTCATATTGCGAAGCCAGACGGTCGGGCGCGGCGGGATCGCGCATCACCGCGTCGAAATCGACCACCGCATCGAAGGTGCCGCTTTCGCGGATGAAGCGGTTGATCGCCTGCCGGTCGGCCTCCAGTTCCGGTCCGGGATGGTAATAGTCGTTGCCGCCCATCGGCATGATCGTCCCCCCGATCACGCGGATGCCGCGGGCATGCGCCTTGGCGACCATGTCGGTGAAAGCGGCGGTGATCCGCCGGACGAGTTCCGCATGCGCGGCGGGCGTCGCCGGGGCGTCGCGCGTCAACGTGCCGAGGTCGTTCACCCCCTCCAGCAGGATCGCCCAGCGCGCACCGCTGCGATCCAGCACGTCGCGCTGGAAACGGTCGATCAATCGCGGTCCGCTGCCGTCGTTCAACACGCGGTTGCCGCCGATCCCGGCATTCACCAGCCCGATCGTCCGGGTCGAGGCGTTGCCGCGCAAGCGTGCGGCCAGCACATCGGTCCAGCGGCTGTTGCGCTCCGGCTTCACGCCGTAGCCGTCGGTGATCGAATCCCCCACCGCGACGATCGCGGCGAGACGGGCCGCTTCCACGTCGATGCCGGCCAGCCAGTACCAGCGCGTCACCGCCTCGGCCCCCGGCAGGTCGACGTCCGTCACATGGTTGCCAATGCTCAGGAAGCTGGTGGCGCGCGCACCGGGGTGACCGGTCTGCGGCGCCGGCACGCGGGGCAGATACAGGCTGACCGCAACATCGGCCGCGGGCGGCAGGGTCATGCCAACGGCGTCGGACCAACGTTCCTGGCCGGCCGCAATGGTGACGGAGGCCCTGCCGGAGAAGCGCAGCGGCTGCGCCGTGTTCGCGCGCGGCGTGCCGGGGGCAGGGGCCAGTGCCACCGCCGCGGCATCGATGGTCAGCGGTTCGGTGCCATGGACATTGGACAGCAGCACGCGCATCCGCCTGCCGCCGGCCGAGACGCGCACGATCTGGCGCAGCGTGACGTCGCGGGACCGGGTGGCCGGCCACGCCGTGTAACCCCCCGTCGCCACCTGTGCGGCACCCCAGCTTCCCTGCCAGCGATCAGCCGCCGCTGCCGGTGCCGCAAGCACGGCCAGCACGCCCGCCGCCAAAGCCAAACCCTGCCGCATCACCCCTCCTGCATGTCGATCGCGCTACCTAAGCGTCTCGCGCGACCGGGGGCAAGGATCAGCGCGCGGTGGAAAGCCGGGCGTCGAGCAGATCCAGTTCGCGCCCCAGCCGGCTTGCGGTGTCCATGTTGATCTCGCGCGTCTGCGCCAGATCGAAGATCGCCTTGCGCTCGGCCCGGATCGCGGCGAGGCGCATGATGCGCTCCGTGCCTTCCCATTCGTCCTGCCGCTTCGTCTTGGTGTCGTCCGACAGGCTGTCGATCCGATCGCGATAGCCATCCATCAGGCGCGCGGCGATCTCGACATAATGGTCGGCATCCTCGCTGTTCTCGCTCATCCGGTGCTGTTCCTTTTCCAGCGCGGCGATCGCTGCCTGCGCACCGATGCGCCGCGCCCGGTCGCGTTCCGCCTCCGTGCCATGCTCCGGCGGCAGGTCGAGCCCGCGCAGCAGCAGCGGCAGCGCGACGCTGGCGATCACCAGCGAGGCGAGGATCACGCCCGAGGCGAGGAAGATCGCCAGGTCGCGCGCCGGAAAGGGGCTGCCGTCGTTCATCGCCAGCGGCAGCGTCAGCACACCGGCCAGCGTGATCGCGCCGCGCGCGCCCGCCACCGACATCGCGGCCACGATGCGGCGCGGCGGGCTGACATGCGTGCCGTCGCGGCGCCGTGTGCGGAACAGCGTGAAGCGCAGCGACACCCACACCCAGGCGAAGCGCAGCAGCGCCAGCCCGCCGACGATCGCGGCGACATAGACGCCCAGCCACCACGGGCTGTCATGCCCGGTAGACACCACCGTGTCGCGCGCGGCGGCGAACACCTCGGGCATCTGTTCGCCCAGCAGCACGAAGATCACGCCGTTTAGCGTGAATTGCAGCATGTCCCAAACGGCCCGCCGGCGGATGCGCGTCGCCGCCATCACGCTGGCCCAGGCGGTGGTAAAGGTCATCGACAGGCCGGCAGCGGCGGCGGCCAGCACGCCCGAGGCATGGACATGCTCCGCCGCGAGATAGGCCGCGAACGGGATGAGCAGGCTGACGAGGATGTTCGATCCGGAATCGTCGCCGAAGCGGCGCGCGAACCAGCCCTTGGCCGCGGTGATGCCCCATGTGCAGCCGACGCCGATCGCAACGCCCGCCAGCGCCATCCACGCAAAGGTCAGCGCCGCCTCACCGAGCGAGAAGGTGCCGGTCAGTGCCGCCGCAATGGCGAAGCGCAGGCAGACGAGACCCGATGCGTCGTTCAGCAGCGATTCCCCCTCCAGGATGTGCATCATCCGGCGCGGGATCGGGACCTTGGCGGCGATGGCCGACACCGCGATCGGATCGGTCGGCGACACCACGGCGGCCAGTGCGAAGGCGACGGCGTAGGGCATGGCCGGGATCATCCAGTGGATGAACCACCCCATGCCAAGGACCGTCAGAAAGACGAGGCCCAGCGCCAGTCCCAGCACGGCACCGCGATCCTTGAACAATTCGTCCTTGGGGATACGCCATCCATCCAGGAACAGCAGCGGCGGCACGAACAGCAGGAAGAAGAGTTCAGGATCGAGCGTGACCCGGACATGCGCGATGGAACCGATGGCGATGCCCAAGCCGATCTGGACGAGCGGCCGTGGCAAAGCCGATGGCAGCAGGCGGGAGATCATGCCGCTCACCACGACGGCGAGCAACAGCACAAGGCACAGGGTCACGATTTCCAAACCGGGCATCTCCTTTTCGAACGGGGTCGGCCAATACATGGCGCAGCGGGACGCAATGCTCCACCCCGAATGCTGATTTTTTAGGCAGATGGCGTGAAAAGCGTGGAGCGATGCGCCACGGCGCACCCCATTCGGTATGGCTGACGTGCAACCGACCCGTGCCGCGGCGGGGATCAGCCGGCGGCGGTCAGGGGCCAGTTCCTGCGAAAATGCGATCGCCTTGCAACGGGCCGGGCAATCGCGCATAGCGGCAAACCATGATAATGCGTCGCAATTATTCCCGGCGGGCCGTCCGGCGATGACCCGGCGGACGGTGCGTGCATGGTATCTGGCCCATAAATGGACCAGCCTGATCTGCACGCTGTTCCTGTTGATGCTGTGCCTGACCGGCCTACCGCTGATCTTTCATGAGGAAATCGATCGCTGGACCGGTCATGCCCCGCCGCTGGTCGGTCCGGCCTCGTCCGGGGAGGGGGGCGGACTGTTGCGGCTGGATACCGTCATGGCGCGCGCGCTCGCCACCCGTCCCGGTGCGGTGCCGCTCTACATGGCATTCGACAATGCCTCGCCGATGGTCACCGTCACCACCGGGCCGCGGCCCGGCGCGGCGGTGGAACAGATGACGCTGCGGTTCTTCGATCGCATGACGGGTCGCGAGGTCGGCCAGGAGGCCGGCGGCGGCGTGATGGACTTTCTGCTGCAACTGCACCGCGACATGTTCCTAGGGTTGCCGGGCATGTTCTTCCTGGGCGCGATGGGGCTGTTGTTCGTCGTCGCGATCGTATCGGGCGTGGTTCTTTATGCGCCGTTCATGCGCAAGCTCGACTTCGGCACGCTGCGCACCAGCCGCAGCCGGCGGATCAAGTGGCTCGACTATCACAACCTGCTCGGCATCGTCGCACTCGCCTGGATGACCGTGGTCGGCGCGACCGGCGTCATCAACGCGCTGGCCAGCCCGATCATCGACCTGTGGCGGGTCGGCGCGCTGGCGGAGATGACGCAGGCCTATGCGGGGCGTGCCGCGCTGCCGCCGTCGCGCTACGGCTCGCTCGACCGCGCGATGGCGGCGGCGCGGCTTGCGGCGCCCGGCAGCGCACCGCAGTTCATCGCCTTTCCCGGCACCCCCTATAGCAGCCGGCACCATTATGCGGTGTTCCTGCAGGGCACCACGCCGCTGACCGAGCGGCTGCTGATCCCGGCGCTGGTCGATGCGGAGACGGGCCGCCTGACCGACAGTCGCCCGCTGCCCTGGTATGTGAAGATGCTGCTGCTGTCGCAGCCGCTCCATTTCGGCGATTATGGTGGCCTGCCGCTCAAGATTCTGTGGGCGGTGCTGACCGGCTTCACGGTCGTCGTGCTCGGCTCTGGCGTATATCTCTGGCTCGGCCGCCGCCGCGCGCCGCTGGAGGCGCGGGTACGCGAGGTCGAGACGGGCGGCATCGTCGCGGCGCCCGTGGTGGTGGCATGATCCGCTCGACCTTTGCCGTGCCCGTCCTGCTCGCGCTCGCCAGCATTCTGGGGCTCGTCGTCGCGCTGACCGGTGACGGCGCGCGCGATGTCCTTTCCTGCGCCGCGCTCGCGCTGCCGATCGTTGCGGTCGGCTGGGCGATGCTCCGCCGCACCTGATCCGTACCAAAGGAAGATCGATGAACGTTTCCACCCGCCGCCTGGCCGTGCTGCTGGCCGGCGCCGCTGTTCTCCACGCCATCCCCGCCACAGCGCAGGACCGCGCCGGTGACGATGAAATCCTGGTGACCGCGCAGGGGCAGAATGCGACGCAGGTCGTGTCCGCCGGCTCGGTCGGCGTGCTGGGCGACAAGCGCGGCGAGGACGTGCCGTTCAGCATCCGCAGCTATAACGAGGCCCTGATCCTCAACCAGCAGCCCCAGACGCTGGGACAGGTGCTGGAAAATGACCCGACGATCCGCACCACCTATGGCTTTGGCAATGCCGCCGAACAGTTCGTCATCCGCGGCTTCACGCTCTATGGCGACGATGTCGGGCTGAACGGGCTGTACGGCATCACGCCGCGCCAGCTGATCGCGCCCGAACTCTATCAGGAGGTGCAGGTGCTGAACGGCGCCACCGCTTTCTTGAACGGGGCGGCGCCCGGCGGCACCGGCATCGGCGGCAGCGTCAACCTGATCGCCAAGCGCGCCGGGGATGCGCCGCTGACCCGCATCACGGGCAACTACACCTCCGACAGCCATTTCGGCGGCAGCTTCGACGTGTCGCGCCGCTTCGGCGATGACGGCGCCTGGGGGGTGCGGATCAACGGTGCGGGGCGCAGCGGCGACGTCGCGATCGAGGACGAGTTCCGCAGCAGCTACGTCATCGGCGGCGCGATCGACTACCGGGGCGCGGCGGTGCGCCTGTCCGCCGACCTCGGCTATCAGCGGGTCAGGATCCGCGGCCTGCGTCCGAAGGTCACGATCGGTGCCGGTGCGGCGATCCCGGCGGTGCCCGACGCCGATGCCAATTACGCGCAACCCTGGACCTATTCGACGCTGCGCGACGTGTTCGGCACGGCGCGGGTCGAATGGGATGTCGCGGAAAATGCGATGCTCTACGCACAGGCGGGCGCGCGCGACGGGTCGGAGCGGGGGCTGTATAGCGGTCTGACCATCAACGACGCCGCGACCGGCGCGGCCACCGGCACCGCGCTGTTCGTGCCGCTGACCGCGAACAACGAGGCGGCGCAGGGCGGACTGCGTGTCAAGCTGGCCGGCGCCGGGATCAGCCACGAGATCAATGTCGGCGGCAGCCATATCTGGCAGGTCAATCGCAACGCCTACGACTTCCTCTACGGCCCCGGCTATGTCGGATTTGCCACCAACCTGTACGACACGCCGGTCGCCACCATCCCGAGCTCGACACTGGTCGGCGGCAATCTCGACGATCCCTTCCCGGTCAGCCGCACCCGGCTGGGCAGCGTCTTCGCCTCCGACACGCTGGGCTTCTTCGAGGATCGGCTGCTGGTGACCGCGGGCTTGCGCCTCCAGACGATCGCGGTGAAGAGCTATGCGATCACGAACGGCGCACTTGCCACCCGCTATGACGAGGATGCGATCACCCCCGTGGTCGGCATCGTCTTCAAGCCGACGCCGACCCTGTCGGTCTACGCCAACCGGATCGAGGGGTTGCAGCAGGGGCCGATCGCGTCGACCACCGATACGACGCTGATCAACCCCGGCGAGATCTTCACGCCGTTCAAGTCGGTGCAGTATGAGGTCGGCGCCAAGTTCGCGATCGGTGCGATCAACGCCAGCCTTGCCGCCTTCACCACCGATCTGCCCAGCGCCTATGCGATCCCCGATCCGCAAGGGACCGGGTTCAACCGCTTCGGCGTGTTCGGCAAGCAGCGCAATCGCGGGCTGGAATTCACGCTGGGCGGAGAGCTGACCCGCGGGCTGCGGCTGATCTCGGGCGTCTCGGTGCTGGATACCGAACTGCGCGACCAGGCGCTGGTCGCCAACGAGGGTAATACCGCCCCCGGCGTGCCCGAATGGCTGGCCAACGCCAATGTCGAATGGGACCTGTCCTTCGTCCCCGGCCTGACGCTGACCGGCCGTGTCGTGCACACCGGCGAGCAGCAGGTGAATGCGGCCAACACGCTTTCGATCGGGGACTGGACCCGGCTCGACCTGGGCGCGCGCTATGTCGCGGTGATCGGCGAGATGCCGCTGACCTTCCGCTTCGCCGTCGATAACGTGGCCAACCGCCGTTATTGGGCGTCCGCCTTCGATACGTCGTCGCAGGCGCTGTTGCAGGGCGCCCCGCGCACCTTCAAGCTGTCCGCCTCGATCGACCTGTGAGCCAGCGGTAGCCATGGCGGGGGCCATCGCCTAGTCTGTGCGACGATGGCCCAATCCGACCTGCTTCTCGCCGCCGATGCCGATCATGTCGTGATCGTCGGCGCCGGTTTTTCGGGCACCCTGCTCGCGATCAACCTGCTCCGGCATCAGGGGCCGCGCGTGACCCTGGTCGAACGGCGGCCCGAGCAACTGGCGCGCGGCGTCGCCTATAGCGCGGCGCATCCCGATCACCTGCTCAACGTCCGCGCCGAGCGGATGAGCGCCTTGCCCGACGAATCCGGCCATTTCGTCGAATGGCTGGCGCGCGAAGGCAAGGGGGATCGCCACAGCTTCGTGCCCAGGCGCATCTACGGCGCCTATCTGCGCGCCATGCTGGATGCCGCCACCGCACAGGCGGGCGGGCGGCTGCGACTGGTGACGGGCGAGGTCTGCGCGATCGACCGCCCCGGCTCCGGCGTCACGCTGGCCATGGCCGATGGTACGAGGATCGCCGCCGACGTCGCGGTGCTGGCGCTGGGCAACCTGCCGCCGCACACCCCGCCCGGCATCGACCCGGCGGTCCCCGGCTATTGCCCCGATCCGTGGAGCGCGGACATCGCGCAAGGGCTGGCGGACGACGACCGCGTCATTCTGGTCGGCACCGGCCTGACCGCGATCGATGCCGCGCTTCTGCTCGATGCGCGGGGGTTTCGCGGCGAGATCCTAGCGCTGTCCCGCCGCGGCCTTGCCCCGCGCCGCCATGCCGAGGGCGCCCATGTCCCCGGCCTGCGCGACCGGCCGCAGGGGCGTCCCTCCGCGCTGGTCGCCACCGTCCGCGCGCGCGCGGGCGAGATCGGCTGGCGCGGTGCGGTGGACGAGCTGCGCCCGGTGACGCAGATGCTGTGGGGCGCGACCGACGATGCCGATCGTCGCCGCTTCCTCCGCCACCTGCGCCCTTATTGGGACGTCCATCGCCACCGCCTCGCGCCGCAGGTGGCCGACCGGATCGACGCGCTCGTGGACAGTGGGCGCTTGCGGTTCGTTGCGGGCAAGTCGGTCGCGACCGAGGCCGCGCCGTCCGGCCTGACGCTGCACTGGCGCCCGCGCGGGACGGACTGGGTGGAGCGCACGCCCGCCGCGCGCCTCGTCAACTGTACCGGGCCGCAGGGCGACCTGCTGCGCTCGGACGAGCCGCTGATCCGTCATCTGCTGGTTGAGGGCGCGATTCGTCCCGACCCCTTGCGCCTGGGTCTGGAGGTCGATCGCCAGTCGCGCGCGATCGATGCCGGCGGTGAGGCGCAGGACCGGCTTTACTGCATCGGCCCGATGACGCGGGGTGGGTTGTGGGAGGCGGTTGCGGTTCCCGATCTGCGCCAACAGGTCTGGGACCTCGCACGGCGGCTGTCCCATGCGCAGTGGGTGGGGGGCGAGGGGCTTTAGGTTTTCACGCGAAGACGCGAAGACGCGAAGACGCGAAGACGCGAAGAAGGAAGAAGGTGGTTCGCGCGGAGGCGCGGAGACGCGGAGGATGTTCCGCCCGCGGTTCATGCCCCGAGCCGCCAGCGGCGGCTCATGCGATGGCGAGCAGGGTTATGGAAGGTCTCGCTGACGCGAAACGGGGGCCGCCGGCGCAATCTCCGCGTCTCCGCGTCTCCGCGTGAACCCGTTCTTCTTTCCTCTTCGCGGCTTCGCGTGATCAAATCACGCCGTATGCCCCGGCGCCAGCAGGTTTGGGACTTCGCGCGGCGGCTGTCCCATGCGCAGTGGGTGGGGGCGAGGGGCCTTAGGTTTTCACGCGAAGACGCGAAGCCGCGAAGAAGGAAGAAGGTGGTTCGCGCGGAGGCGCGGAGACGCGGAGGATGTTCCGCCCGCGGTTCATGCCCCGAGCTGCCAGCGGCGGCTCATGCAATGGCGAGCAGGCATGTGGAAGGTCTCGCTGACGCAAGACGGGGCTACCAACGCAATCTCCGCGCCTCCGCGCCTCCGCGTGAACCCGTTCTTTCTTCCTCTTCGCGGCTTCGCGTCTTCGCGTGATCAAAAACTACCCCGTATGCCCCGGCGCCCGCGGAAAGTTCTGTGCCTTGTACCAGGCCAGATCATGCTCGGGCGCCCTGACGCCGGCCGGCAACGCGCGGCCGTTCACCGACATCCAATAGGCAAGGCTGGCATCGCGCCACCATCGGGCTTCCCGCTCCTGTATCGCCAGCAGCGTTGCAGTCTTCTCCCACCGCTCGGCATCGATCCGCGGGCGCAGCGCATCCCATTGTTGCCGCATCCCCGCGACATAGCCGACGCCGGCATCGTAATGCCGCACCATCTCCTCCCACAAGGTCCGGCCCGATGCCATGCGCCGGTCCCAGCCGACATGGTGGAACCACAACAGGTCGCGCTCCGGCACGGTGCCGACATCGGCGAAGCGCTTGGCCACCGGCGGCGCATATTGCGCGACCGCGTTGCTGCCGCTTCTGGTCCGGTCGAAGCCGATGCCCTGCTTGTCCGCCCGGTGATAGTAAGCCGGGTTCCATTCCGGCCGGGCAAGGTCCGACACCCACGGCCCCGGCCCGTAATGGTGCCCCGTCGCCATCAGATGGGCCAGGCCCAGCGGCGTCATGTAATCCACCACCGCCTCGCGCGATCCCATCATCATCGCGACCACGGGATCGACCACCGCCGGATCGGGCGTGAAGGTCTGCGCCGCCCATTCGCGCGCGATCGTGTCGGCATCCGCCTCCGGGTCCCACGCCATGCGGCCGAAGACATACCAGTTGGCCTGGTTGAACGGCGATCCCGTCCAGTCGCGGTCGCGCCCGATATTGGCGACCCCCGCCATGCCCGTCAGCCGGTGCCCTTCCGCCGATCCGTCGACGACATCGGCCACCGTCTGACCGCGCTTCACACCGGTGGGCGCGTCCAGCACCTCCTGGAACAACGGCCCGAGATAGGCGAGGTGGGAGGCGAAGCCGAGATATTCCTTGGTGATCTGGAATTCCATCACCAGCGGCGTCTTCGGCATCGCGCCGAACAGCGGGTGGAAGGGTTCGCGCGGCTGGAAGTCGATCGCGCCGTTCTTCACCTGCACCAGCACATTGTCCGCGAACGTGCCGTCCAGCGGCTTGAACTCGGTATAGGCCTGTTTCGCCCGGTCGTCGGGATCGGTGTCGGCATAGACGAAGGCGCGCCACATCACGATGCCCTTGTGCGGGGCGACCGCGGCGGCCAGCATGTTCGCGCCGTCGGCATGGCTGCGATGGTAATCGCGCGGGCCCGGCTGGCCCTCGCTATTGGCCTTGACCAGAAAGCCGCCGAAATCGGGAATGGCGCGGTAGATCTCGTCCGCCTTCGCCTTCCACCATGCCGCGACCTGCGGGTCGAGCGGGTCGGCGGTCTTCAGCCCGCCGATCTCGATCGGGGCGGAGAAGCGGGCCGAAAGGTAGACCTTGATCCCCCAGGGACGGAATATGTCCGCCAGCGCCGCCGCCTTGGCGATATAGGGCGCGGTCAGGCTGTCCGCCTTGGCGTTGACGTTGTTCAGGACGGTGCCGTTGATCCCGATCGACGCGTTGGCGCGGGCATAGTCGGTGTAGCGCGGGTCCTTCAGGTCGGGCAGGTTCCACCAGTCCCAGATGGACTGGCCGGCATAGCCACGCTCCACCGAGCCATCCAGATTGTCCCAATGGTTCAGCACGCGCAGCTTCACCTTGGGGGTGGAGGTCAGGTCGACCTTGGCCAGCGTGCCGCCGGTGCCCAGATGGCGGAGCAGCGCAAAGGCGCCGTAGAGTACGCCCCGGTCGCTATTGCCCGTCACCAGCGTCACCGGCGCCCCGCCGATCGTGACCGATCGCACCAGATAGCCTTCGTCCGTCAGCGACCGTGTCGGGAGGTGCAGGCTCGCCACCGCCGGGTCGCCGGCGACCGCCAGCATCACCGATCCGGCGCGCACGGCCGGCGCCGTCGCCACCGGCCCGGCGGCATAGCCGGACAGCCCGCGTCGTAATTCCTCCGCCGCGCGGGTCAGGGTGGGCGTAGCGTTCGGGACGACGATCGATACCGGTTGCCTGACCACTTCGCCCGGTATGGCCGCTTGCGGCTGATAGCGCATCCAGAGCGCATATCCATCCTCGGCCATGGCGACCGCAGGCAGGGACGCGCTCGCCAGAGCCGCAGAAATCAGGGCTTTCCATCGCATCATGGCCATCCTCACCTTTCCCCATTTTACCGGGCGATCCCGCGGGTAATTGACAAGTCCCCGTCGGCTAGGTCATTGGTAACGCTATCAGCGACCGCATCAAGAAGAATGTGGCGTCTGACCAATTTCAGGAGAGGTCAGGATGCAATCTGCCACGTCGTTCCACCCTGTCGGGGCCGTGCAATGATGGCAAGCCGCCGCGATCTGCTGCGCTGGTCGGTGTCGGCCTCCGCGCTCGCCTTCCTGCCTGCCGCCGCCCGCCCGGCCACGCCGCTCTACAAGGATGCACGCGCGCCCGTGGACCTGCGCGTCCGCGACCTGATGGGCCGGATGACACTGGACGAGAAGGTGGCGCAACTCATCACCCTTTCCACCTCGAAGCGTGACGTGATGAACGAGGCGCGCGCCTTCGATCCGGGCAGGGCGGACGCCGCCTATCCCCACGGCATCGGCCAGATCGCGCGGCCGTCCGACCGGGGCGGTGCGGCGACCGCCAACAACACCGGCACCGACGTCACCGGCCGCTGGCGCGCACCGGCCGACACGATCGCCTTCGTCAACGCGGCGCAAGGCTGGGCAGTGGAGCGCAGCCGCCTCGGCATCCCGATCCTGTTCCATGAGGAAGCGCTGCACGGCTACATGGCGCCCGAGGCGACTAGCTTTCCGCAGGCGATCGCACTCGCTGGCAGCTTTGACCGTGATCTGGTCGAGCGCGTCAATGCGGTGATCGCGCGCGAGGTGCGGGCGCACGGCACCGTGCTGGCCCTGTCGCCCGTCGTCGATATCGCCCGCGACCCGCGCTGGGGCCGGATCGAGGAGACGTTCGGCGAGGACGCCTATCTGTGTGGCGAGATGGGCGTGGCCGCGGTTATGGGCCTGCAGGGGCCGGGCAGGACGCTGGCACCGGGCAAGGTCTTCGCTACGCTCAAGCACATGACCGGCCACGGCCAGCCGGAAAGCGGCGAGAATGTCGCGCCCGCCCCGATCGCCGAGCGGGAGCTTCGCGAACGCTTCTTTCCGCCTTTCCGCAAGGTGGTGAAGCGGACCGGCATCGGCGCGGTCATGCCCTCCTATAACGAGATCGACGGCGTCCCCAGCCACGCGAACCGCTGGCTGCTGACGCAGGTGTTGCGCGGCGAATGGGGCTTCGACGGCGCGATCGTCAGCGATTATGCCGCCATCCCCGAACTCGCCAGCTTCCACCACGTCGCCGCCGACATGGACGGTGCCGCCCGCCTGGCGCTCGCCGCCGGCGTCGATAGCGACCTGCCCGACGGGCAGGCCTTCCGCTCGCTTGCCGATCAGGTGCGCGCCGGCAAGGTTTCGCTCGCCGCGGTCGATGCCGCATGCCGCCGCATGCTGACGCTGAAGTTCCGCGCCGGGCTGTTCGAGGGTGCCACCGTCGATCCCCGCGCCGCCGCCCGCCTGACCGCGAATGACGAGGCGAGGGCGCTTGCCCGCGAGGCCGCGGAAAAGTCGATCGCGCTGCTCGTCAACGACGGCACCCTGCCGCTGACGCCGGGCGGGCACAGGCGCGTGGCGGTGATCGGCCCCAATGCCGCGGTCGCACGGCTGGGCGGCTATTCGTCCATCCCGAAATCGCCGGTTTCGCTGCTCGACGGCGTCCGCCAGCGTCTCGCCGGCCGTGCCGAGGTCGTCCATGCGCAGGGCGTCTTCATCACGCAGAGCGAGGATCGCTCCGCCAACGAGGTGCTGCTCGCCGATCCCGCGAAGAACCGCCAGCTTATCGCCGAGGCGGTGGCGGTGGCGAACACCGCCGATATCGTCCTGCTCGCCATCGGCGACACCGAACAGACCAGCCGCGAGGGCTATGCGAAGAACCATCTCGGCGACCGCACCGACCTCGACCTGCTCGGCGAACAGAACGCGCTGTTTCTCGCGCTCAAGGCGACCGGAAAGCCCGTCGTGGTGCTCGCGATCAACGGTCGTCCGCCGTCGTGGCCGACCGTGACGGGGGGCGCCAATGCCGTGCTGGAATGCTGGTATATGGGGCAGGAGGGGGGCCATGCGATGGCCGCCGCGCTGTTCGGCGACGTCAATCCGGGCGCCAAGCTGCCCGTCACCGTCGCGCGCCATGTCGGGCAGTTGCCGGTCTTCTACGACGCAAAGCCATCGGCGCGGCGCGGCTATCTGTTCGACACCACCGATCCGCTGTTCCCGTTCGGCTTCGGCCTCAGCTACACGACCTTTCGGCTTTCCCCGCCGCGCCTGTCCGCCACCCGCATCGGTGTCGCGGCCAGCGTCGAGGTCGAGGTGGACGTGACCAACACCGGCACGCGGGCGGGGGACGAGGTCGTCCAGCTCTACGTCCATGATCTGGTCGCCAGCGTCACCCAGCCGATCAAGGCGCTGAAGGGTTTCCAGCGCGTCTCGCTCAAGCCCGGCGAGCGGCGCACCGTGCGCTTCACCCTCGGCCCCGACGCCTTCGCGCTGTGGAACCTCGACATGGAGGAGGTGGTCGAACCCGGCCAGTTCCACATCATGACCGGCGCCAACAGCCGCGATCTCCAGTCCGTTACCCTAGACATCGCCTGAAGGACCACGATGCCGAAGATCGTCTCCGCCCGCGTCATCGTCACCTGTCCGGGCCGCAATTTCGTCACGCTCCGCATCGAATGCGACGACGGCACCACCGGCCTCGGCGACGCGACGCTGAACGGCCGCGAACTGTCCGTCGCCAGCTACCTGACCGACCATGTCATCCCCTGCCTGATCGGCCGCGACGCCCACCGGATCGAGGATATCTGGCAATATCTCTACAAGGGCGCCTATTGGCGCCGCGGCCCGGTGACGATGACCGCGATCGCCGCGGTCGACATGGCGCTGTGGGACATCAAGGGCAAGGTTGCGGGCCTGCCCGTCTACCAGCTTCTCGGGGGCGCGGTGCGCGACGGCTGCATGGTCTATGCCCATGCCAACGGCACCAGCATCGAGGACACCATCGCCGAGGCGATCCGCCACCGCGACCGGGGATACCGGGCGATCCGCCTGCAATGCGGCGTGCCGGGCCTTGCCTCCACCTACGGCGTCGCCAAGGCGGGCCAGCGCTACGAGCCGGCCGATGGCGACCTGCCGACCGAGGCGGTGTGGTCGACCGAGAAATATATGCGCATCGTGCCGCAACTGTTCGCCGCCGCCCGCGAGGCGCTGGGCTGGGACATCCATCTGCTGCACGACATCCATCACCGCCTTACCCCGATCGAGGCGGGGCGGCTGGGCCGCGATCTGGAGCCCTATCGCCCCTTCTGGCTGGAGGATGCGACGCCGGCGGAGAACCAGGACGCGTTCCGCCTGATCCGCCAGCACACCACCGCGCCGCTCGCGGTGGGCGAGGTCTTCAATTCGATCTGGGACTGCAAGACGCTGATCGAGACGCAGTCGATCGATTATATCCGTGCCACCATCGTCCATGCCGGCGGGATCACGCACTTGCGCCGCATCGCCGCGTTGGCCGAGCTGTATCAGGTCCGCACCGGCTGCCACGGCGCCACCGACCTGTCGCCGGTGACGATGGCCGCCGCGCTGCATTTCGGCCTGTCGGTGCCCAATTTCGGTATTCAGGAACACATGCCCCACACCGCCGAGACCGATGCGGTCTTTCCCCATGGCTACCGCTTCGCAGACGGCATGATGCATCCGGGCGACGCGCCGGGGCTGGGCGTGGACATCGACGAGGATCTGGCGGCGACGTACGAATACAAGCGCGCCTTCCTGCCCGTAAACCGACTGGAGGACGGCACGCTATGGAGCTGGTGAGCCACGTCACGCCCTCTCCCACTCTTGGAGCATCCGGTGAACAGCGCTCCGCGCTGTTCAGCCAGCGTCGGCGGCATGGGCGACCTGATGCTGGAAGGGGCGCGCTGCCGTCAGGCAGTGGGAAGGGTGAGGGGCTGCCGCGGGCGGGGCACTGCTTGGCAACCCCTCACCCTCCCCACGGCTATGCCGCGGGGCCCCTCCCTCTCCCCGGAGGGGAGAGGGCCGACGTATGAGCAACTTCACCGAAACCGCCGCCGAAGCACCGGAAACCGCCGCGCACGCCGTTCCCCGTCCGCGCGGCCGCATCCGCTGGGCGATCTGCGCGCTGCTCTTCGCCGCCGTGGTCCTGAGCTATATCGACCGGCTCGTGCTGGGCGTGCTGAAGCCGCAACTGACCGCGCTCTACGGCTGGACCAACACCGGCTACGGCGACATCACCGGTTATTTCCAGGTCTTCTACGGCATCGGCTTTCTGCTGTTCGGCTGGGCGATCGACCGCATCGGTCCGCGCCTGGGCTATCTGCTGGCGATGGGAAGCTGGACGCTCGGCCATTTCGCGCAGATCCTGGTCACCTCCACCACCGGCTTCGTCATCGCGCGCATCCCGCTCGCATTCGGCGAGGCGGGCACTTATCCATCCGCGCTCGCCGCCGCGTCGCAGTGGTTTCCGCAAAAGGAACGCGCGCTCGCCATCGGCATCTTCAATGCCGGCGCCAATGTCGGGGCGATCATCACCCCGCTGCTCGTGTCGTTCATCGTCGCCGGGTTGCTGTTCGACTGGCGCTGGGCGTTCCTGATCACCGGCAGCTTCAACCTCGTCTGGCTGTTCGTCTGGTGGCGCTTCTACCGCGCGCCGCACGAGCATGCGGCGATCACGCCCGAGGAGCGCCGCTGGATCGAGGCGGAGCCGGCCGACACCAGCGGCCGTGCCGGCTTCCTGACGGTGCTGCGCCACCGCGCGGCATGGGCCTATATGGCCGGGCGCTTCCTGATCGATCCGGTCTGGTGGACCTTCCTGTTCTGGCTGCCGGACTTCTTCAACACCCGCTACGGCTATGACCTGAAGAGCTTCGGCCCGCCGCTCGTCGCCATCTACATCCTGGCCGATTTCGGCGCGATCGCGGGGGGCTGGTATTCGTCGCACCTGTTGAAGCGGGGCGTCTTTGCCGGCACCGCACGCAAGCGGGCGATGTTCGCCTGCGCGCTGTTCGCGGTACCGGTCATGTTCGCGGCGCAGGCGTCGAACATCTGGATCGCGGTAACGCTGATCGGGCTGGCGTGCGCCGCGCATCAGGGCTTCTCCACCAACCTGTTCGCGCTGCCCGGCGACCAGTTCCCGCGCTTCGCGCAAGGGACGCTGATCGGCCTTGGCGGCTTTGCCGGCGCGGTGGGCGGCTTCATCGCGTCCAAGTCGCTCGGCCTGCTGCTCGACCGGGTGGGCAGCTACCAACCCTTCTTTATCGCCTGCGGCCTGGCCTATCTGCTCGCATTGCTGGTCTTCCACCTGCTCAATCCGCGCTATCAGAATGTCCGCATCATCACGGAGGCCAAGGCTTGAGACTTTCCGACGCCGCGCTGGCGCATCTGCCCGCCGACATTGCCCGTCCCGCCTATGACCGTGCCGCCGTCCGCCGCGGCGTCGTGCATCTGGGGATCGGCGCCTTTCACCGCGCGCATCAGGCCGCGATCTTCGAGGCCGCACTGGCATCGGGCGATCTGCGTTGGGGCATCACCGGCGTATCGCTCCGCTCGGCCGCCGTCCGCGACCAGATGGCGCCCCAGGACGGGCTCTACACGCTTCTCGTCCGCGACGGGGCGGGGGAGCGCGCGCAGGTCATGGGCGCGGTGCTGGAGGTGTTGGTCGCGCCGGAGGACCCCGCCGCCGTCGTCGCGGCGCTGGCCCGTCCCGACACGCATCTGGTCACGCTCACCGTGACCGAAAAGGGCTATAAGCTGGACCGGGCGAAGGGCACGCTGCTTGCCGACGACGCCGATATCGCGCACGATCTGGCCGATCTCGCCGCGCCGCGCACCGCCCCCGGTTTCCTCGTCGCCGGCCTTGCCGCTCGCCGCGCCGCCGGCCTGCCGCCTTTCACTGTGCTGTCCTGCGACAATCTGCCGCATAACGGTGCCCTGCTGCGCGCCGCCGTGCTCGAAATGGCCCGCGCGCATGATGGCGGTCTTGCCGACTGGATCGCGGCGGAGGGCGCCTTCCCCGCATCGATGGTCGATCGCATCGTGCCCGCCACCACCCCCGACGACATCGCCGCGCTCGCCACCCGCCTCGGCGTCGAGGATCAGGCGATGGTGAAGACCGAGCCCTTTCTGCAATGGGTGGTTGAGGATTGCTTTTGCGGTCCGCGCCCCGACTTCACCGGGGTGCAGCTGACCGCCGATGTCGCGCCCTGGGAGGATGCCAAGCTGCGCCTGCTCAACGGCGCCCATTCCAGCATCGCCTATCTCGGCGGGCTGATCGGCGACGCCTTTGTTCACGAATTCGTCGCGCGCGAAGAGGGCCGGGCCTTTGTCGAGCGGCTCTGGGATCAGGCCGCCGCCACGCTGAACCCGCCGCCCGGCCTCGACATTGCCGCCTACCGCGCCGCGCTGGTGGCACGCTTCGCCAACCCGGCGCTGCAGCATCGCACCCGCCAGATCGCGATGGACGGGTCGCAGAAACTGCCGCAGCGCCTGCTTGCGCCGCTGGTGGCCGGACAGGGGGATGCGCTGGCGCTCGGCGTCGCCGCCTGGATACGCTGGCAATCGGGGCGGACCGATGCCGGTGAGACGTTCACCGTCGATGATCCGCTCGCCGACCGCCTGGCCGTGGCGGCACGCAGCGACGATCCCGTCACCGCGACGCTGGCGCTGCTCGGCACACGCGTCGAGCCGGCGGTTCACGATCTGATCGCGGCACACCTGACCAACCTCGAACGATCGGGTGCGCACGGCGCCATCCGAACATTGCTGAAGGCTTCGCAATGATCCGCACCCTCTTGCTCGCCACCGCCGCGCTTGGCCTCGCCACGCCTGCGCTCGCCGATCCGCCGCGGCTGGTGAAGAAGGGGGACGCGACCCAGCTCGTCGTGAATGGCAAGCCGATGCTGATGATCGCGGGCGAGCTGTCCAACTCCGCCGCCTCCAGCGCCGATTACATGGCGCCGCATTGGGCACGGCTGCGCGCGATGCATCTCAACACCGTTCTTGCGCCCGTCTCGTGGGAACTGATCGAGCCGGTCGAGGGGCGCTATGACTGGTCCTCGGTCGATACGATGCTGAAGGCGGCGCGCGCCAACGACCTGAAGCTCGTCATCCTGTGGTTCGGGGCGTGGAAGAACTCCATGTCCACCTATGTGCCGTCCTGGGTGAAGCGCGATCATGCCCGCTTCCCGCGTGCGGAGCTGCCGAACGGGCAGGGGGTGGAAATCCTGTCCACCTTCGGCGCCGATACGCTGCGCGCGGACCAGCGTGCGCTGGCCGCACTGATGGCGCATCTGAAGGCGGTGGACGACCGCGACAACACGGTGGTGATGCTCCAGGTCGAAAACGAGATCGGCATGCTGCCCGTCGCGCGCGATTACAGCGCGGCCGCCAACGCCGCCTTCCGGCAACCGGTGCCGCCCGAACTGGTCAACTATCTCGTCGCGCACCGCGACACGCTGGTCCCCGAGATGAAGGCGATGTGGACGGAGCGGGGCGCCAGAACCGCTGGCAGCTGGGAGGAGCTGTTCGGCCCCGGCGATGCCGCGGCGGAGGTGTTCGCCGCCTGGCATTATGCGCGCTTCGCCGATGGTCTCGCCGCGGCCGGCAAGGCGGCCTATCCGATGCCGATGTACGTCAACGTCGCGCTCAATCGTCCGGGGCGTATTCCCGGCGAATATCCCAGCGGCGGGCCGCTCCCCCACCTGATCGACGTGTGGAAGGCCGGCGCCCCCAGCCTCGATTTCCTGGCGCCCGACATCTACTTCCCGAACTTCACCCAGATCGTCGATCGCTACAAGCGGCCGGACAATCCCCTGTTCATCCCCGAGGCGCACAACGCCGACAATCCGATCGTTCCCGCCAACGCCTTTTATGCGATCGGCGAACATGATGCGCTCGGCTTCGGGCCGTTTTCCATCGACTCGATCGATGAAGCACCCGGCGCGCTGAAGGATGCCTATGCGGTGCTCGACCAGCTTCGCCCGATGATCCTCGATGCGCAGGGGACGGGCCGCATGGCCGGGTTCAAGCCCCGCCAGCGCTACGACGAGACGGTGGATTACGAGCCGCAGGTGCGCGACATCGGCGGCTACCGCTTCACCATCGCCTATGCCGATATCCAGCGGCCGACGATGACGCCGGACACCGCCGGCTATGGCGGTCTCATCATCCAGACCGGCGAGGACGAATATCTGGTCGCCGGGCAGGGGATCACCGTCACCTTCAAGCCGATCGGCGACGGACCGGGGCTCGCCGGGATCGATCGTGCGCATGAAGGCGTGTTCGATGCTGCCGGCAACTGGAAGCCGGGCCGGCTGCTGAATGGCGACCAGACGCACCAGGGGCGGCATATCCGCCTGCCCGCCGGGACATGGGGTATCCAGCGGGTGCGCCTCTATCGCTACCGATAGGCGATTTGGTGTCGGATAGTGGCCTTATGACCACATAGATAGGCTTGACCAATCCGATGTAACGTGGTCAGATGATGATAGCGCTATCAGATTAGAAGCGTTCGCGGCACCCAGCCAGATGAAGCGGGGCCGGTCCTTTGATCAAGGAGGGGAAGAATGATGACCATCGCCCGTCGTCCCGCCATCCGCGTCGCGCTGCTCGGCGCCGCCGCCTTCAACGTCCTCGCCATCGCCGCGCCGCTCGCCGCGCAAACCGCGCCCGATCCGTCGCTCGGCATCACGGCGCAGCCTGCTCCCACGCAGGGGCCGCAGGATCCCGCACCCGCGCAGACCGACTCGGTCACCGATCCGTCGGTCGGGCAGGGCGAGACCGAGGAGATCGTCATCACCGGCATCCGCGGCTCGCTACAGAGCGCGACCAATGCCAAGCGCAACGCCGTCGCCTTCGGCGACTCGATCTTTGCCGAGGATATCGGCAAGCTGCCGGCGACCAACCTCGCCGAAACGCTGAACCGCATCCCCGGCGTCCGCCTGAACCGCGACATCAGCGGCGAGGGGACGCAGGTGTCGATCCGCGGCCTCGGCCCCAGCTTCTCGAAGGTGCTGCTCAACGGCGCGCAATTCGCGGTCGCGTCCGATGGCGGCACCAACGGCACCGGCGGCGGCAATCGCGAGGTCGATCTCGACTTCTTCCCGTCCGAACTCTTTACCCGGCTCGACGTAAACAAGAGCCCGGTCGCCTCCATGCTGGAAGGCGGCATCGCCGGCACCGTCAATCTGCGCAACGCCCGCGCCTTCGACAATCCGGGCACGCACGTCACCGTCGTCGCCCAGGGCGCCTATACCGACAGCAACGACCGCATCGGCCCGCGCGGCGCGCTTGTCGCCAGCCACACATTTGGCGACACCTTCGGCATCCTGCTCGGCGTTGCCGGCGTGCATCAGAAGCTGCGCATCGACGGCTACGACACGGTGGGCTTCACCGACGCGAACCTGCCCTGCGGCACCGGCTGCAACGCCTCGCCGCCGGAAAGTAACGGCTTCGTCTTCGCCAGCACTGCCCCTGCGAACCTGGGTCGCGGCTTCACCACCGGCCAGCCGCTCGATCTCGCCGCCACCTCGGGCCTGTCCCTTTCGCAGCTGTCCAAGGCGATCATTCCCCGCCTCGGCCGCCCGGTACTGACCACCGGCACGCGCGAGCGCATCTCGGCGGTCGGCTCGGCCGAATGGCGCCCGTCGGACGCGCTGCACCTGGTGGTCGACGGCATCTACGCCAAGTCGCGCCGCGACTATCTGCGCTCCAACATGAACTGGCAGGTCCGCAACTCCGGCCCCGGCACCTCGCCGCAATCGACCGGCGGCATGGTCCCGTTCGACATCCAGGTCGACCAGAACAACGTCGTCACCTCGGGCACCTTCGCCAACTCGTCCTTCTTCTCCGAAAACAGCATCTTCAACCAGGATACCGAATTCTGGAACGTGAACCCCAGCATCAGCTGGCGCCCGAACGAGCGGCTGAAGATCGATCTGTCGGGCAACTGGGGCAAGAGCAACTTCTTCCGCGAACAGCCGACCTTCGCCTTCCAGACCGCGCCCAATTCGGGGGTCGAGGTCACCTATGACAACACGACAAACAGCCCGCAGCCGATCATCTCGGCGAACCGCGACCTGGGCGATCCCAATCTCGGCTGGCAATGGTACCGCGTGAACGTCCAGAACGTCCGCCGCGAGACCGAGACCAAGGGCGCGCATCTCGACATCTATTATGGCGACGACACGCTCAACGTGAAGATCGGCGCCGCCTATGACGAGGCGGCGCGCAGCGTCCGCGCCTTCGACAACACCAACGCCTATCAGCTGTCGGTCTGCGGCAATCCGTGCACCGGCAACACCGGCACCGTGCCGACCAGCGCGATCCCGCAATATCTGAACCGCACCGGCGTCGACAATTTCGGCCACCTGTCGCGCGGCCGCTTCGGCGTCACCAGCTTCATCGTCCCCGACATCGCCCGCCTGGCGCAGGCGACCAACTACGCCCAGTTCCGCGACACCGCGCCCGAGGCGCGCGGGTCGGTGACCGGCGGCGCCACCGGCGACGTGTTCGAGAAGGTCTATGGCGGCTATTTCGAGCTGAACGGCGTGTCGGAGATCTTCGGCCGCGAGCTGCGCGCCAATGCGGGCTTCCGCTATGTCTGGACCGACCAGCGCGTCGTCGGCCCGAGCCAGATCGGCAGCACCATCGTCGATATCACGGCCAATTCCTCCTATCAGGAGGTGCTGCCCTCGCTGAACCTCACCTATGACGTCGCGCGCAACCTGAAGCTGCGCTTCGCCGCCTCCAAGGCGCTGACCCGCCCCGACGCCGGCTCGATCCTGCCGGGCATCACCTTCTCCGACCCCTCCGCCCAGATCGCCACCGCCGGCAATCCGCAACTCCAGCCCTACACCTCGGACAATCTCGACCTCGGCGGCGAGTTCTACACCGGCGGCGCCGGCTATATCGGCGTCGCCCTCTTCCGAAAGAACATCCAGGGCTTCACCGTCACCGTGCAGCAGCCGACCGCCTTCGGCGACCTCAACATCCCGCTCGATTCGCTGCAGGCGACGCAGCGTCAGGCCTTGGTCGACCGGGCCGGCGGCGCGGGTGCCACCGCAGCGGCGATCGCGGCGGTGCCGATCACCGTCAACCGCCCGATCAACCTGCAAAGCCTGATCATCAAGGGCGTGGAAGTCACCTGGAACCAGCCGCTCGACTTCGCGATCAAGGGCCTCGGCTTCCAGGCGAACGGAACGCACATCACCCAGGATTCCGATCCGGTGCTGGTCAATGGCAGCCCGCAGACGCTGGTCGCCTCCGGCGTGCCGCGCTGGCAATATAACGTGCAGGGCTATTACGAGGATCACGGCCTGTCGCTCAGCCTGAACTATGTCTGGCAGGGCGGAGTGATCGCGGCCAATGCGCCGCAGAACAACCTGCCGCTGCCGCTGCGCGCGGACTCGCGCGGCCAACTCGACCTGTCGGCTGGCTATCAATTGCCCTTCCTCGACAATGGCGTGCGCCTGACGCTCGACGTGCTCAACATTACCAACGAGCCGATCCGCACCACCTTCGGCTACGATAATGCCGCCTACAGCGTCTATTATCCGGGCCGTCAGGTGCTGGTGGGTCTGCGCGCGCGCTTCTGACGCCGACCCTTTCTACTTAGGTTCCCCGAGCCTCGGGCCGGTCCTTCCCCCTTGGACCGGCCCGATTTTTTTCGTCGGCACCATGCCCATGCCGCGCTAGGATCGCCCGGTGCAATCGGCGATCCTTTATATCGGCGCGGCGCTGGCGGAGATTGCCGGCTGCTTCGCCTTCTGGGCCTGGGCCCGCATGGGCCGGTCGCCGCTCTGGCTGATCCCGGGCACCGCATCGCTGCTGATCTTCGCGTGGCTGCTGACGCTGGTCGATACCGCACAGGCGGGGCGGGCCTATGCGGCCTATGGCGGCATCTACATTACGTCCGCGCTGCTCTGGCTATGGCTTGCCGAGGGTGTCCGTCCTGACGGCTGGGACCTGGCGGGCGCGGCGTTGTGCCTGATTGGTGCGGCGGTGATCTTCTTCGGGCCGCATCGTGGCTGATACTGGAACGTGGGCGTAGTCATTCGCGGATCAAGCAAGCATAGGCGGGAGCTTAGCATGTGTAAGAACGTCCACCCATGGGCGATACGCGGAACGTCCGCTTTGCTGAGCGGCAATGCCAATCGCTAACGGCCGAAGCCGGCGCTTCCCACACGGTCCGCTATCGGAAAATCCCAACTGCGCCGTCGATCCAGACCAGCAGCGAGGCTGTCAGAAGCACGGCCAAGACTGCCGCACGAGCGAGCGGCCGGGTCACTACGCGGCAGGCCACCTCCACGAAGACGCCTAGCGCGCCCATCAGAACGGCCGCTGCTGCAAAGTCGAAGCCGGTCCAGCGAACTTCCTGGGTGAGCTGCATCGCGATCAACGGCGCGAGCAGAAGCGCTCCAAACAAGCTCCACATGCCGGCGCGCCAGATGCTGCCGCTGCCCTGCTTCCAAGCCGTCGTGATCATCGCAAGATCCTTTACGTGCCGGGGTAAGATATTGGAACGGGAGCCGAGAAGGAACAGGCAATTTCCAGCCACGACGTCTACTCCCTGCTACCTACTGCCCCACCGCAAACGCCCCGCGATATTCCGGCTTCACCGCGCCGATCAGCGCCGGCGTCACCGGCAGCGTCACTTCATAGGCCCCCTCGGCATAGGCCCCCGCGACATAAGGGTCGGCGATCAGCCCGATCCGGTTGAACCGCCCGCCGCCGGACGATCCCAGCAGCACCGTCAAATCCTTCAGCGTCGGGCAGGTGGCGAACATGCCGTCGCTCGCCGCCGCGTCCCCGATCCGTCGCCGCCGCTCCGCCTTCAGCTTCGCGCAAAAGGCCGGGCCGATCACACCTTGCGCCGCGGGCAACGAGGAAAAGACCAGCTTGGGCGCGATCCTCTTGCCCGCCGCCTTGTCCCACAACAGTCCCATCGACCCCGGCGTGCCGTGCGCGCCGCCGGTATAGCTGTACACGTCGCCCGACAGGCTCAGGAAGCGCGGCGTATCCGTCACCAGCTTCCACGTCTTTTGCGTATCATAGGGCCGAAACGGATAGCCGCCGTCGCGCGCCTCGACCCGCTCCTGCGCCGCGTCGTGTGCGGTCTGCGTGCGCAACCGCGCCTTGTCCGCTTCCAGCCAGGCGCGCAGCGCCGGAATGCGCGCCGCCTCCTGAGGATAGCGATAGTCGAAGCTGTAATCGGCGGTCTTCTCGGCGGCAGGGGCCGCGGCGCCCGTGATCCCGCCCACCGCCATCATCGCCGTCATGCCGATCAGGCTTCGCATCGCACATCCTCCTTGTTCCGGGCGAAAACGCTAGACGGGGCTAGCTGTACCCACGCTGTCCACCGTCCCGTGATACACTATCCCATTGCGCATGGCGGCGCGTATCGCCACGATGCCGCCGACACCTATTTCGAGGCCATCGATGATAAAGCCGTTGCTGTTCGCCGCCACCGCACTCTTCGCCCTGTCGCCCACCCTTGCCCAGCAGGAGGCGACGCCCGCGCCGAAGGACGGGCAGGCGGTAGCGCAGGGGGCGACGGGCGACATCCCGCAGAAGTTCAGCCCGCCGCGCATCGGCTATGATTACGACAAGCGCGAGGTGATGGTGCCGATGCGGGACGGCACGCGCCTCTACACCGTCATCGTCGTCCCCAAGGGCGCGACGAACGCGCCGATCGTGCTTACCCGCACGCCCTATAACGCCGCCGGCCGCGCCAGCCGCATGGACAGCCCGCGCATGCTGAACGCGCTGCCCCTGGCCGACGAGATCTTCGTCAAGGACGGCTATATCCGCGTCTATCAGGACATTCGCGGCAAATACGGGTCGGAGGGCGACTATGTCGTCACCCGTCCGCCGATCGGCCCGCTCAACCCGACCAAGGTCGATCACACCACCGACGCCTATGACACGATCGACTGGCTGGTGAACAAGGCGAACCTGCCGGAATCGAACGGCCGCGTCGGCATGATCGGCTCGTCCTATGAAGGGTTCACCGTCGTCATGGCGCTGCTGAACCCGCATCCTGCACTGAAAGTCGCCGCACCCGAAAGCCCGATGATCGATGGCTGGATGGGCGATGACTGGTTCCACCACGGCGCGTTCCGGCTCGCCAATATCGGCTGGATCGGCTCGCAGACCGGCTACAAGGGCGCGGGCAAGGCACCGCCCAGCGGCGGCTATGACGATTACCAGAATTTCCTCGCCGGCTCGGCGGGCGACTGGGCCAGAAAGTCCGGCTATGACCAGCTTCCCTTCTGGAAACGCTTCGTCAGCCACCCGTCCTACGACGCCTATTGGCAGGGTCAGGCGCTCGACAAGCTGATCGCCGCCAATCCGTCCAACGTCCCCACCATCTGGGAACAGGGCCTGTGGGACCAGGAGGATATGTACGGCGCGATCATGTCGTGGGAGGCGCTGAAGGCGGCCGGCAAGACGGGCAACAACTTCCTCGTCATGGGACCGTGGCGGCACAGCCAGATCAACCGCGAGGGGCGCTCGCTGGGGCCGTTCCAATGGAATGGCGATACCGCGGCGCAATTCCGCGAACAGATGGTGCTGCCGCTGTTCAACCAGTATCTGAAGGACGGGCCTGCCGCCAATCTGCCGCAGGCCGCGATCTACAATACCGGCGACAATCATTGGGACCGGTTCGCCACCTGGCCGCTGGCATGCGAGAAGGGGTGCGCGGCGCCGCTCACCCCGCTCTATCTGGGCGGGGAGGGTAGCCTCGGTTTCGAGAAACCGGCGGCGTCGTCCACCTCCTATGTCTCCGATCCGATGAAGCCGGTGCCGCATCTGCCGCGACCGGTGAATTTCGATGACGGTCGCTGGGGCGACTGGCTGGTCAGCGACCAGCGCGGCGTGGACGGGCGGCCCGATGTGCTGACCTATACCACGCCGGTGCTGACGCAGGCGGTGCGCGTGTCCGGCGCCCCGATCGCCGATCTGTTCGCGCGCACCACCGGCACCGACGGCGATTTCGTGGTCAAGGTGATCGACGTGCTGCCCGAGGAGAATGCGTCGCAACCGTCGATGGGCGGTTACCAGCTCGCCGTCTCGCAGGACATTTTCCGCGGCCGCTACCGCGACAGCTTCGCGCGGCCCTCCGCAATCCCGGCCAACAAGGTGCAGGAATATCGCTTCCGCCTGCCGACGGTGAACCATGTCTTCCGGCCCGGCCACCGCATCATGGTGCAGGTGCAATCGTCGCAATTCCCGCTCTATGATCGCAATCCGCAAACCTTCGTGCCCAATATCTTCCTGGCAAAGAAGGAGGATTACCGGGCGGCGACGGTGACGATCGAACAGGGCGGGGCCAAACCCAGCCGGGTGTGGTTGCCGGTCGTGCCCGTGGACCAGTCCGCCGCCATGGCGCGCTGAAGCCGCTTGCGGCGGCCGGGCATTCGCTTACCTTGAGGGGCCAGGCAGGCGGAGTCGCGACATGGCATTGGCGTTGACCACCAGGGATCCGTTCTCGATCATCACATTGCCCGGCGGCGGTGAGGCGGGTGCGCCCGCCTGGGACCGGCTGCTCGCCTGGCCGGTCCGGGGCGATGCCGAACTGCCCTTCACCGCCACCAGCGCGGCGCAGCGCAATCTGTGGGCGGCGCGGCTGGACGAGGCGGTGGCGCAGGCGGATCGCGCGGTCCTGCTCGTCGCGCAAGGGGCAAGCTGTGCCGCCGCCGCCTGGTGGGCCCGGCTTTCGCCCAGCCAATATGTCGACCGGGTGGCGGGGGCCTTCCTGTTCATGCCCGACGGCGCGGACGGTCGCGACACGCTGTTCGCCTCGCCCGCCGCGCCCTTGCCCTTCCCCTCGGTGGTGGTGACCGAGCGGGAGGGGGAGGACGCGATGGCCTCCTTCGCGCGCTCCTGCGGCAGCCGCCTGCTCGCCGTGCCCCATGCGGCCGAGCCGCGCCAGCCCACCATGTGGCGCCACGCGCAGCGCATGATCGAGCGGGTCGCGGCGGGCATCGTCGAATATGACATGCGCGTCATCCACGCCTTTGCGCCGCCGGAGCGCTGATCCGTTCAGGCGGCATATCACCGCGTCCGTCTAGATCGCCCGTGTGAGAAGACGAAGCTGGGTGGCAGCGTTGCTGCTGATGATGATCGGGGCGGGTGCGGTCGCGCAACAGGCGCCGGAGGCTGCGCTGGCGCAGGACGCCGCCGAATACGCCACCGCGCACGGCGTATCCCTCGACATCGCGGTCCGGCGCCTCGCCGCGCAGGAGGAGAGCGTCGCCGCCACCGATGCGATCCGCGCCCGCTTCGCCGACCGGCTGGCCGGCATCGCGATCGAGCATGAACCCGTCTGGCGCATCGTCGTCCTCCTGACCGGCACCGATCCGGTCGCCGACGAAACCGTGCGCGCCGGCGGCCTGTCCATTCCCATTCATTACCGGACCGGCGCCGCCGCGACCCGCGCGCAACTGGTCACCGCGATCGCCCTTTACCAGACGCAGATCCGCAACATGCTGTCCCGCCCCCCGGCCATGGGCGTCGACCCGCGCACCGGCGAGCTGGTGGTGATGGTGGGCGAGGGGGATGCCGGTTTCTACGCCCCCGGCGAGCTGCGCGCGCGCCTGGCGGCGTTGACCGGCGTGCCCGTCCGCATCGCCCGCCTCGACGATGTCGCCGCGAACCTGTCGGCGGAGGGCGGCGCCCGCCTCGTCGGCGTCGATCCCGCCGATGGCCGCCGCTACGCCTGCACCACCGGTTTCGTGGTCACCGACGGCGCGCGCAGCGGGGTGGTCACCGCCGCCCACTGCCCCGACGTGCTGTCCTATGTCGAGCCGGACCGCAGCGAAACGCCGCTGGAATTTGCCGGCCAGTGGGGCTGGGGCTATCAGGACGTACAGGTCCATGTCAGCGCCCAGCCGCTCGCCGCCCGCTTCTTCTCGGACACCGCCAAGACGCTGACCCGAACCGTGACCGCGTCCCGCCCCCGGGACGCCACCCGCGCCGGCGACACCGTCTGCCACCGCGGCGAACGCACCGGCTATAGCTGCGCCACGGTCGAACTCGTCGACTTCGCCCCTGCCGGCGACCTGTGCGGCGGCGGCTGCACCCCCACCTGGGTCGCCGTGCGCGGCCCCACCTGCCGCAGCGGCGACAGCGGTGGCCCGGTCTTCCTCGGCACCACCGCCTTCGGCATTGTCAAGGGCGGCAGCTACCGCGGTGACGGCACCTGCATCCTCTATTATTACATGGCGCTCGACTATCTGCCCCCCGGCTGGTCGCTGCTGCGCGCGCCGGCGGAAGGTTCCCGCACCCTTGCGGATAGCATGGGCGTAGCCATTCCGGCCGAATTGCCCCGACCCCTGCCACCGGGCACACCATAAGCCATCGACCCGCCGCGCTGCGCCGCGACGGGTTCGGGCGACGATCCGCCCCCCGGCAGCGCCCGCTCGGGCGCGCGGGAGAGAGGAGGGACGTCGCCTGCGGAGGAGGTGGTGGCGATGGCGACGATTGTGCAGCCGGCCGGGCGTGCGCGGGACCGGCATGTGCCGGGACACGCCCTTCTGCCCCTCGCCGCCGACGGCGCGGCCATCGGGCCCGCGCAGGACGAAGACGGCCTGGCCCCGGTCGCCGCGGTCATGCGCGAGATGGCCACGGCCATCGCCGCGGACGGGGTGCTGGTCGCATGGCATGATCGCGACCGTGCGCCGGTGCTGCTGTTCGCAGGCGGCGCCTGTGCCGAGGAGCGTCACACCCGTGACGAGATAACCGACCGTGCCCTGCGCGCCGCCACCGGGATCGATCCCGCCATGCCCGGCCAGTGGCGCGCGCTGGAGGACGCCTCCACCGGCGGTCTGCTCACCACCAGCATCGCCGCGCATGGCGGCACCGTCACCATCACCTCGCTGTTCCGCCGCATCGGCATCGCCGCGCGCAGCCCGGCGCGCGACGCCGCCACCCGCTGGCTGCCCATCGTCCAGGCGGTCTCGCGCCTATGGGCCGGGCGGCTGCGGGCGCTCACCCGGTTGCGCGGCCTGACGGCGGCGGTCAACACCAGCGATGTCGGCATCCTGCTGGTCGATCGCGATGGCCAATGCGTCTTTGCCAACGCCACCGCAGAGGCGATGATCGCCGCCGGAGACGGCCTGCGTCGCAACGGCGGCCTGGTTGCCGGACGGCGGTTGGCGGACACCCTGCGCCTGCAGGCCGCGATCGAGCATGTGCTGGGGGCCGGCGAACCCGCGGGGCCCGGCGATGCCCCGGTCGTCGCGCTCACCCGCGAAGGCCGCCGCCCGCTGCTCGCCGCGATCATGTCTGGCGAGACCGGTCCGGCCGGGCAGGGCGGCGAAAGCGCGGTGATCTACGTCTTCGATCCCGAACAGGATCTGCGCCGCGTCGTCGAGCCCGCCTGCAAGCTGTACGGCCTGTCGCCGGTGGAGGCGCGGCTGACCTGTCTGCTGGCCGACGGCCTCAGCCTGAACGCGGCGGCTGCGGCGATGCATGTCCGCGAACAGACCGCACGCTCCTATCTGAAACAGATCTTTCTGAAGACGGATACCAACCGGCAGGCCGAACTGGTCTGGCTGATGCTCAAAAGCGCGGTGCGCACCGCGCCCGGGTGCCGCACCCATTATGTGTGACCTGCCGATCGCTCCCCCCGAATGGGGGCTGTCACGCCCCCCGGTCGGGGGTGGGGAAACACCGCAAGCCGGGGGCGAATAACATGAACAACAGGTGAATATCTGGGTCAGCGCCGAATGTCGGCGCCACTTCGCATGTGATCCGCCGCGAAACAGGGGGGACGGATGCGATGTGAATCTCGTCAGAGAGGAATGCAGATCATGAAGATCCATCTCTTCCGTTCGTGCTCCGCGGTGGCGCTGCTCGTCGGCGCGGCGGCAGTCGCCGATGCACAGACCACCGAACCTACGACCCAGAACGACGCACAGGCCGGTCGCAACGTGGCGCAGGACGGTTCTTCTTCCTCGTCCTACGATTACAACCTCAACGATCAATCGACGGCGGAAGCCACGCAGACGATCTCGGATTCCGGCAACGACAGTTCCGACAATTCGACCAGCGTCGCGGACTCGGGCAACGATAACTCGCAGACCGACAATTCCACGAACGTGGCCGACAGCGGCAACAACAGCTCGCAAACCGACAACTCGACCAATGTCGCGGACTCGGGCAACGTCGCGGACTCGGGCAACGACAACTCGACCACCGATGCCTCGACCAACGTCGCCGACAGCGGCAATGCCGATAATTCGGTCTCGATCGCCGACAGCGGCAATGCCGACAATTCGACGAACGTCGCGGACAGCGGCAACGACAGCTCCACCACCGACAACTCGGTTTCGATCGCCGATAGCGGCAACGCCGATAATTCGACGAACGTCGCGGACAGTGGCAACGACAGTTCCACGACCGACAATTCCGTGTCGATTGCCGATAGCGGCAACGACAATTCGACGACGGATGCATCGACCAACGTCGCGGACAGTGGCAACGACAGTTCCACCACCGACAACTCGGTTTCGATCGCGGACAGCGGCAACGACAATTCGACCACGGATGCGTCCACCAACGTCGCCGACAGCGGCAACACCGACAATTCGGTGTCGATCGCCGACAGCGGCAACGACAATTCGACCACCGATGCGTCGACCAACGTCGCCGACAGCGGCAACGACAGTTCGGACAACTCCACCAACATTGCCGACTCGGGCAACGACAACTCGACCACCGACAATTCGGTCGCCATCGCCGATAGCGGCAACAGCGACAGCTCGGACAACAGCTCGGTGTCGGGCGGTCGTTTCGCGGCCAACAATGGCAGCACGGTGACCGACAACAGCGACAACAGCGACAATTCGGTCGCCATCGCTGACTCCGGCAACGACAGCTCGGACAACTCGACCAATATCGCGGATTCGGGCAACGACAGCTCGGATAATTCGACCAACATCGCCGACTCCGGCAACGACAATTCGCAGACCGACAACTCGACCAACGTCGCCGACAGCGGCAACGACAATTCGACCACCGACAATTCGGTCGCCATTGCCGACAGCGGCAATGACAATTCGAACAACTCCGACAACTCCGACAACTCGACCACCGACAATTCCGTCGACATCGCCGATAGCGGCAACGACAACTCGCAGACGGACAATTCGGACAACTCCACCAACGACAATTCGGTGATGATCGCCGACAGCGGCAACGACAACTCGACCAATTCGCTGGACTATTCGACCCGTACGGGGACGGCCTCGTCCTCGAACGTGTTCGGCGACGGCGCGCTGGTCGCCAGCTCCACGCTGTCCAGCTACGTCACCGGCGTCAGCGTCACCTTCGGTGGCTATGACGGCGATACGCCCGCGGTGGACAACAGCATCAGCAATGACGGCAGTGCCTTCCAGAACTTCGCCGGCATGCAGGCGCTGAACCAGAATACCGGGGTCGCGGCATCGCAGAACGCCAATGTCAGCGTGGCGGTCTCCACCGGCGACGTCGCCTTCTAAGGCGGGGGCGTCACGAAGCGGCGGCAGTTCCCCTGCCGCCGCTTCTTCCTTTCTCGCCTGGGGAGATTTCGATGACCATCCTGCCCATGACCACCGCCGCCCTGATCCTGTGCATCGCTGCTCCGGCGCCGCTTGCCGCTCAGGTACTGGATCGGGGTGAGGCGCAACCGGTGACGCTGCCGGCAAGCGACATGCTGTTCGGCACATCCGCGCTGGACGAGGATGTGCTGGCGGCGATCGCGGGGCGACAGGATACGCGCCAGGCGGCGCTGGCCGATCAGGCGGCGGGGGTTGCGAACAACAGTGTCGGCGATCACGTTCGCACCGGCGACGCCAGCGTTGCGGACAACGCGTTTCAGAACCTGTCCGGCCTGTCGATCGTGAACATCAACACCGGCAACAACGTCGCGATCAATGCGGCGATGAACGTCAATATCGCCATCGCACCGGCTCCATGACCGGGCGGGGGGGCATCGGGGGCATGGCGGTCGCGACGGGAATGGCGCTGCCGCTACTGCTGGGCGCGTGCGGGGGGACGGTGTCCGACCGCGCGCGCTTTGTTACGTCCGGGGCGCCCGTCGGCGATTTTTCGGTGCCCGTCCGCTCGGTGGCCGATCAGCGTTTCGCCGGCATCGTCCGCCAGAAATTCGATTTCAGTTGCGGGTCGGCGGCGCTCGCGACGCTGCTTCGCTACCATTACGACCTCGACGTGCGCGAGGAGGTGGCATTTCGCGGCATGTGGGCACGCGGCGACCGTGCGCAGATCCGGCGCCTCGGCTTTTCGCTGCTCGACATGAAGCGATGGCTCGCCAGTCGCGGGCTGGCGGCGGATGGCTACAAGGTGCCGCTCGACCGGGTGGCGGATACCGGCATACCCGGCATCGCGCTGATCGCGGTCCGCAACTACCGCCATTTCGTGGTGGTGAAGGGCGTCCGGGGGGACGAGGTGCTGCTCGGCGATCCGTCATCGGGGATCACCGTCATGCCACGGGCCGCGTTCCAGGCGGCGTGGAATGGCATCTATTTTGTGCTCGCCGCCGACCAGCAACTGGCACGCAACCGCTTCAACCGGGCGTCGCAATGGTCGGCCTATGCGCGGGCGCCGCTGGGCGCGCGCTTTGCCGAACCGGTCAGCCAGCAGGCGCTGTCGATCACCGCGCCATTTTACGGAGACATATCATGATGGGGGCAGTCGTGATGATGCTGATCGCGCAAGGGGCGCCGTTCGCGGCGGCGCCGGTGGCCGATACGGAACTGGCCGAGCAACGCGGCGGCTTCCGCCTGCCCAGCGGCATCGATGTCGCGCTGACCGTGCAGACGCAGACGGCGATCAACGGCGCGGTCGTGCTGCGCACCGTCTTCCGGACCGAGGATGCCGGCCCGTCCTTTGCTGTCTACACGCCGCGTCCCGGCGAAACCGTGGCGGCGCGCGGCGATGGCGGGCAGGGGGGTGCGCCCGCCACCACGCCGGTCATCAGCTATGATCGCGCCACCGGCATCCATGTCACGCGCGGCGCGGCGATGCCCGGCGTCACCATCACCGGCGGTGCCGCCTCGGCCCAGTCGCTTGCGGCCGGGCTCCAGCGCGTGGGCGATGCAAGCGCCGCCACCGATGCCGGCTGGCTGCGTCAGGCCACCGCCGGTGCCACGCGCACCGCGACGCTGGAGGGGCAGGATCTCAGCATCACCCATTTCGCCGGGGCCGGGTTCGGCTCGCTCATCCTCAATACCGGCGACGACCGCGCGATCGATACGCAGACCAGCGTCAGCATCGCGCTGGCCAATGCCGGGCCGGACGTGTTGGGCTCCGCGATGTTCCGTGCGGCCAATGTGGGGATCGAGGCCGCCATGATGCGGGCCGCCAATTGATGCGGGGGGTACGCGCGCTGCTGCTCGCCGGGGCGGGTTTGCCGCTGCTGCTCGCCGCGCCCGCCGATGCCGCCCAGCGTCAGCGCCGCCCGTCGCTCCAGGCGCAACTCGACCGGGCGATGACGCTGATCGAGGCGCAGCGCCAGCAGTTGCAGACCCAATCGGCGGAGATCGCCCGATTGCGCGAGCGGGTGGATGCCGGTGAGGCGGCGGCCACCGCACCGCTTCCCCCGATCGGCCCGGTGCGCCCGCCCGCGGTGGTCGCCGCGCAGGCGGCCGCGCCCGGTGCGCCCGGCGATCCCGCCGGCGTGCTGCAACCGCCGCTCGCGCCGCTCGAGCGCGTCGGCCAGGCGCCGGAGGACGAGGATCGGCCGATCGAGCTGGCCGTGCTCGATGCGCAGGGCAGCGTCGTCACGCGAAAGGGTCAGCTTACCGGTGAATTGCAGTTCGACTATGCCCGCGCCGATCGCAACCGTGCGATCTTTCGCGGCATCGAACTGGTGGAGGCGGTGCTGGTCGGCGTCTTCGACATCAACGAAAGCCGACAGGATGTGCTGACCGCCTCCGCCGCGCTTCGCTACGGCCTGACCGATCGGCTGGAACTCGGCATGCGGGTCCCGTTCGTCTACCGCTCCGATGCGTCGGTCGTCGCGCCCATTGCGGGCAGTACGCCCAACGACTCCGCTGCGACGCTGGACAGCTCCGTTTCGGGTCGCGGCATCGGTGATATCGAACTTTCCGCGCGCTATCAGTTGATCGACGGGCGGGCGGGATTACCCTTCGTTATCGCGAACTTGCAGGGCGTTATCCCCACCGGCTCCGACCCCTTCGCCATCCCCCGCGACGAACTCGGCCGCCCCACCCGAGCCAGCACCGGCGCCGGCTTCTGGGGCCTCACCCCCGGCCTCACCGCCATCCTCCCCACCGACCCCCTCGTCCTCTTCACCACCCTCGCCTACACCTTCAACCTCGGCAAGAACGTCGACACCCGCATCCCCCCCGTCATCATCGACTATGTCGACCCCGGCGACGCCCTCTCCGCCAACGCCGGCATCGGCATCGCCTTCAACCAGCGCACAACCATGAACTTCGGCTACGCCCACAGCTGGGCCTTCGGCACCAAGACGCTCACCAGCCTGATCGAGCCGACCGCCGCCTGGCCCGGACAGCGCATGACACGCTCCCGCGACCTGCAGATCGGACGCCTGCTCTTCGGCGTAACCTACCGCGTAACCGATCGCGCCAGCCTCAACTGGTCGGTCGAGGTCGGCGCGACGGACGACGCGACCGACCTGCGTACGGTTTTACGCATACCGACGGTTCTGCTCAGAGGTAGTTGATCAGAATATTGCGTGATTATTGATGAAGATAAACCGGACACAAGTTCTGCATCGACGCGTTTCGCGGGGCAAAGAGATGGAGGATTTATGGGTGTTCGGGTTTATGGAGGGGCCGAGGCAGGGGACAAGCAGGGCACGCCCGACGGCGGTATGCGCGGCGAAGGTTCCGGCGATGTCGAGAACGGCCTGCGGCATCAGATCGCAGTGGAAAATGGCCGGGTCGTCGAGGTGGAAGAAGCCTCCGGCGTTGTCTTTGCCGAAACTAACGGGATGGTGGCGACGCCAGTTGAAAAACCGCGCGGCACTGCATCCTCAGGGTGGCAAGCTCCTGTCCTAATTGGTCTTTCTTTTCTGGCCGGGTTCCTGCTCGGGCGGGGGCGGGTGGTGCGGCGGGGTGTGCCGGTGGCGTTCGTGATGGAGGAGGGGCCGGCCGAGAGCGTGGTTCAGGTACGGGGCGCCGGACAGGACCGGATACGGGATGCACAAGGGGATTGGGACCGCGTCGATCAAGGGTCCGACGAAAGCTTTCCCGCGAGCGACCCGCCAGCCTATTGAGCGGGTGTTTGCTGTAGCGTCGCGGTGATCGCGGGAGCGTCGGACAGGTGTAGCAGGGGGGTGGGGACGCTCAGGCTGGTACCGGTAAAACCCTCCGGTACGGTCAGGGCGCCGGCCGAGTGGATCAGGAACAGGCGGGCCCCAGTGATCGCGCAGCCATCCGGCGAGCAGGCGGCGCGGGTGATGTCGGGCAGGCGCACCAGAGTGGCGAGGGGTTGCCACGGGCTGGGTGTCCCGTCCTGTATCACACGGTAGCGCAGCGGGCCGTAGATGGAGGGTCCGAATACGCGCGCCGGTGCCAGGGTCGCGACCAGCGTGCGCGCATTTTGCAGCATGATATCCGTACCCGGTACCAGCGTGGTCACTGCGGTGCCATCGGCGTTGGCGACCACGATCGTTTCACGCCCATCGAAATGGTCGGCCCGCAACGAGAAGGTGAGCGTGGCGTCGTGGGGAAGAGCGGTTTCATCCGCCAGGGTCAGCAGCGAGGGCGGACGCGCCACGGTGCGCGCAATTACCTCGGGCCGGAGACGCGGTGCGGCGATGGTGGCGGTGGTGGTGAGAACCCGGCCATCCTTCAACGTCACCTTGGCAGGTGCGGTCTGGCCTTGTGTGAGGAAGACAGGTGCCGGCGTGGCGAGGATAAGATGATCGCGACCGTCGCGGCGGGTGAGCGCGCCGGGGGTGAAGGCGAGATCGCCGACCATGACACGCGCAACCGCGTCCAGGCGGGCGCCGGCAAGCTCGCCCTCCATGTCGCCGGGACGCAGCGTGAGCGCATCGATCGCACTCGCCTCGTTGAACAGGGTCAGCGGCAGGGTGGCGGGTGTCGCCTGCCCGGTGGTGGCGATCAGCAGCGTCGCGGCACCGGGGCGGGCCTTTTCGAGCGGCAGCTTGATCGTCAGGTCGCCCGCAGCGTTCGCGGACCAGGTGACGGGTTCGATGCGGCCCGAGGGATGGCGAAGCGAGACACCCTCCACACAGGTGGCGGCACCCCCGGCCAGCGTTACGGCGTCCACACGGCCCACTACGGCGGAGCCGCCACCGGGAAACCAGTTCCAGCCAGTGGGTGTCTGGAGCCGGAAGGCGGGACCGTCAAAGGCGGTAAACCCCCAGCGGCCGTGCAGGACGCCCTGTGCCGTGGGTGGCAGGGTGGCGAGATCGAGACCGGCGGTGTCGATACGGTAGCCGCCGGCCTCCGCATCGGCGCGGGCCGGCAGGTCGATGGTCGTGCCGTCGCGCCGTTTCAACCGCAGCGCCATGTTGTGCGCGAACGGGGTGGCATAGACGAGCGGCGCGCCCTCCACCGGCAGCGTCAGCCTGGGAGCGGCGATACATAGCGGGTCGGGACGCGCGGCGCGCAGGGGCGGGATTTGCGGCGCGTCGACCATGGGCAGTGCGGTGACGAGAACCGAATAAGGCGAATGGAAGGAGGGCGCGGCATTGAGCAGCAGGCCGATCAGGTCATCGCGGAGCAGGCCGAGCGCGGGGATATATTGATACTGCGCGGTCTGAAAGGCGCCAAGGATGCGCACGACATCGCGGACCACCGCGATATAGGGGCTGTAATAGCCAAGACCGCCCTGCGGGGTTGCAGCGATCTGCATGGCGAGATCGGCCGGGGTGCCGGCCAGCGCCTCGGTTATCGTCGCACTGTGGCCGTCGGACAGGACCAGCGAGTCGCGGTTCTGAGTCAGGCAGGCGGCCTGAAGATCGACCTGACGTTGCAGGCAGTCGGTGTTGAGCTTGATCGCGAGGCTGCGGGCGAGAAGCGGCGGAACGGCCTCGAACCGGGCGGGGTCGCCGGGATCGAGGCGGTGGATGGCGCCAAGGAAGCTATCGAGACGGGCGCGGTCGAGCGCGGCCTGATTGAGATCCTGCGCCGCGCGGACGAATGCACCGGGGCGGCCGCGCACGGCATCGACCAGCGTCTTGAAATCGCCACCGGTCTGGGGCGCCAGAAACAGGATGATCTGGCGTGCACCGGACGGCACGGTGATGCTGAGCCCGTCCCGCCCCTTCTTCGTCCAGGTTTCTGCCTGAAAGAACCAGTCCTTTGGCGGCGGATTGGTGGCGCCGCGCAAAAAGGCGGCGACGAGCAGATAATGCGCGGACTGGTCGGCGGGGAGTTCCGCCTTGATCGACAGGCGATCGCCCGCCGAGAGGTTCGGCACCCGCGAGATGGGCAGCGTCTGCCCGGCATGGGTAACCTGAATACGCAGCGACGGGCCGGTGAGGTCGAACGGCGCGGTCTGCGCCGACGCCGGAGCGGTGATGGCGCAGACCAGCGCGAAGAGGGCGGCAATCAGACACTTCATCAGGGCGGCACGTCCTTCCGGTTCCGGCGACATACCCCCTTATCATGCCGCCGGCCCCTTATTCCTTCGAAATTCGGGCCAAGCTGTGGCGGCGGCCGTAGGCGAAGTAGAAGACGAGGCCCAGCGCGTTCCACAGGACGAAGCGGGCGATGGTGGAGGCGGGGAGGCTGAAGAACAGATACAGGCAACCCAGGATCGCCAGCGTGCCGACCAGATAGGGCGCCGGGCAGCGGAACAGGCGCGGCATATCGGGCGCGCGGCGGCGCATGATCATGAGGCAGGCGCCGACCGCGATAAAGGCGATCAGCGTCCCGGCATTGGCCAGTTCGGCAATCTCGTCCAGCCGGAAGAAGCCGGCGACGGCGGCGATGGCGATGCCGGTGAGCAGCGTGATGGTGGTCGGCGCGCCGGTCCGCTTGCTGACGCGCGAGAGCGAGCGCGGGAGCAGGCCGTCGCGCGCCATGACGAAGAAGACGCGGCTTTGGCCGTACATCATGACGAGGATGACCGAGGGGAGCGCGACGATGGCGGCCAGGGCGATCAGGTAGGCAGCGGTGGGCTGGCCGAGCTGGCGGAGGACGAGGGCGAGCGGCTCGGGCGAATTGGCGAGCGTGGTGAAGGGTGTAGCACCGATCGCGGCAACCGCGACCGCCATGTAGATCAGCGTGCACACCGCCATCGATCCGACGATGCCGATCGTCAGGTCGCGTCCGGGGTTCTTGGCCTCCTCTGCCGAGGTCGCGACCGCATCGAAGCCGTAAAAGGCAAAGAAGACGATCGCGGCGGCGGCCATCACGCCGCGCTTCTGCCCGTCGATTTCGGTCGCGGCGAAGCCATAAGGCATGAAGGGTTCGAGATTGTTGCCGTTGAAGGCGGGCAGCGCCATGGCGATGAAGATGGTCAGCGCGATGAGCTTGATGACCACCAGGATGATGTTCAGCGTGGCGCTTTCGCGGGTGCCGGCGATCAGCATGCCCATGACGCCGAGCGCGACGAGCACCGCCGGCAGGTTGACGACGCCGCCGGCATGAGGCCCGGAGAGAAGGGCAGGCGGCAGATGGATGCCCGCCGACTGTATCCAGCCGACCAGATAGCCCGACCAGCCGACGGCGACCGTCGAGCAGGCGAGCGAATATTCGAGGATCAGGCTCCACCCGACGACCCAGGCGACGACCTCGCCCATCGCGGTGTAGCTGAAGGTATAGGCACTGCCGGCGGCGGGGATCAGCGTCGCCATTTCGGCATAGGCGAGCGCGGCGCAGGCGCAGACCGCACCGGCGATCGCGAAGGCGAGGATGACGGCGGGCCCGGCGCGCTCCGCCCCGACACCGGTCAGCGTGTAGATGCCGGTGCCGACGATCGCCCCCACCCCGAGCGCGATCAGATGCGGCCAGCTAAGCGTCTTGGCCAGTTGGTGGCCGGCCATGCCGGCGCCCCCCTCCATGGCCTTGCGCGGTCCAAACACCCCCATGATATCCCCTTTGTTTTTATGTCATTGTCAGTCGGTGGCGAGTTGCGCCCGCAGATCGGTGAGCGTGCCGTTCAGGTGACCGGTCAGAAGGTGCGCGGTGCGATCCGCGTCACGCGCCAGCCAGGCCTCCAGGATGTCGTGATGTTCGCGGTGGGCACGATCGTCGCGGCCGGCGGGTTCGAGATGGGTGATGACGTAGCGTTCGGCCAGCACCTGAAGGCGCTCGACCAGCTGCATCGTAAGGGGTCGCCCGAGCGGGGCAACGAGCGCGATGTGGAAGGCGCGGTTGCAGACGGCGACGTCGTGCAGTGCCTCGTGTGCGGCGATGTCGAGATCGGCAAAGGCCTCACGCGCGGCCTGCTGGTCATCCTCCGTGGCGAGCAGGCAGGCGCGCGCGGCGGCCTCCGGCTCCAGCGCGAGGCGCAGTTCGTAGATTTCCTCGGCCTCGGTCGCGCTCATCGGGCGGACGAAGAAGCCGCGATTGGCCTGGCTGGTCAGCAGCCCTTCCTGTTCGAGCCGCGCGAGCGCCTCGCGCAAGGGTATCTTGCTGACGCCCAGTTCGGTGGCGAGGGCGTCCTGACGGATCGGCGTATCCCGGGGCAGAACGCCGCTGATGATCCGTTCACGGACGATCGCGAAAATCTGTTCGGACAAGGTGCGGACGATGAGGCTCATGCGGCTCCTGCACGCGCGTGAAAGGGGCAATGGTCCGAACGATCGGCCATCTACGGTATACTATTCAGAAAAGCGGCGGGATTACAATCGCGATCACGCAGCCAGCGCGCGCCACTGTTCCGCCTTGGCAAGGGCCGGTGCGTCGTCGACGTCGATCCAGGCCAAGTCGCTGCAATCAGCGACGAATGCGCGGTCTTCACCGGCGAGCAGGCGAACCCCGTCGGTCAGCGAGGGATGGCCCAGGCTGCCGAGTGCGGCGAACAGGGCAGGACCGATCGCGAAGACGCCGGTGTCATAGGCATCGTGCGGTTCCAGCCCCTTGCCGATCGCGACGATGCGGTCCCCTTGCGTCGCCACCGCGGTGACGTCGAGCGGGTCGACCCAGTCATGGCCCAGGCGGCGGTCGATGCCCAGCGTCAGCCCCCCTTGCGCGCCGATGGCGGCAAGGCGGCGGTAGAGCGCGGGATCGACGAGATGGTCGCACATGGCGAGCAGCGCCTCCTCGCCGCGCAGCAGCGGGGCGGCGGCAAGCGCGGAGACGCCGTTGGGCTCGCGATGGTCGCTATGCACCGTTTCCACGCAAAGCGGTTGCGACCGGGCGGCGAGGTGCCGCTCGATCGTGTCACCACCATAGCCCAGCACCACGATCGCCCGCGTCAGCCCCGCCGCCGCCAGCCCGGACAGGGCATGGTCGATCAGCGGCAGGCCGGCGACGGGACAGAGCGGCTTGAACGGGGCGGCCGGCCGAAGCCGGCTGCCTTCGCCGGCCGCCAGGATGATCGCGGTGCGGATCATCGCGTTCAGGCGGCTGCGATGAACGCTTCGACTTCCTGCTTGGCCAGGTCGTCGGTGATCTGCTTGCGGGGATGCTTGCAGAAATAGGCCGATGCGGGGTCGACCACGCCGGCAAGGCCGCGATCCTTGGCGATCTTGGCACAGCGGATCATGTCGATCGCGACGCCCGCCGAGTTGGGCGAGTCCTCGACCGAGAGGCGCAGTTCCAGGTTCATCGGCACGCCGCCGAAGAGCTGGCCTTCCATACGCAGGAAGCAGACCTTGTTGTCGTTCTGCCACGGCACGTAATCGGACGGGCCGATATGGACGTTGTCGTCGTCCAGCCGCTCGGCGGCGACCGACTGTACCGCCTCGGTCTTGGAAATCTTCTTGGATTCCAGACGACGGTGGTTCGACATGTTGAGGAAGTCGGTGTTGCCGCCGGTGTTGAGCTGGTAGGTGCGGTCCAGCTTCACGCCGCGCTTGGCGAACAGGTCGGTCAGCACGCGGTGGACGATGGTGGCGCCGAGCTGCGCCTTGATGTCGTCGCCGATGATCGGCACGCCGGCATCCTCGAAACGCTTGGCCCAGACCGGGTTGGACGCGATGAAGACGGGGATGTTGTTGACAAAGGCGACGCCGGCCTCAAGCGCGCATTCGGCGTAGAATTCGGTCGCCTGCTGGCTGCCCACCGGCAGATAGTTCATCAGCACGTCGGCGCCGGATGCCTTCAGGTCGGCGATCACGTCTTCCTTGCTGGGCTGCGTGTCGTTGGCGACGACGAAGGTACGCTCTTCCTTGTAATCGGCCATGTGGTCGGCGACGCCGTCCAGCACCGCGCCCATCTTCACGATCGTACCGGTGGCGGGCACATTGGCGGCGAACACGGCGGTGCAGTTGGGCTTGGCGAAGATCGCCTCGGCCACGTCCTTGCCGACCTTGCGCGCATCGACGTCCCACGCCGCGACGACCTTGATGTCGCTGGGACGATAGCCGCCGACCTCATAATGCATGAGGCCGATCATGTCGTTGGCGCCTTCGCGATAATGCTCCAGCCCCTGCACCAGCGAGCTCGCGCAGTTGCCGATGCCGACGACGGCGATCCGGATGCTGTTCATGACTGTTTCTGTTCCTTTACGATAAACGAAGAGGCCGGTCGGCCGGCGGTGGCGCCCTGGGCGGCCAGCGCATGCTCGACCCGGCGATGCCAGGCGATACCGATCACGGCGACGACCGTGAGGGGCACGATTTCGAACCACCAGAAGAGCCGCGGATCGGCGGCCAGCGTCGCGACGAAGATCGCGGCGACGCGGACATTGGCGGTGAGAAGGGATAACAGCCGCATCGGCGGCACCGCGCGTGCACCGTAGGTCCGGCCGAGCGCGGCAGGATCGGCGGTGGCGGCCAGCGTTCGTTCGAACGGCATCGCGATGCGGTCGAGGCTGCCCGCGACATGATCGTAGAGGCGCACAAGCGCCCCGCCGGTGGGCCGGGGCGGCGCGGCAAGGCCGACCCCGCGCGCACGACGATGAAAGCGGGCGCGCTCACCCTCATAAAGGCTGGACTGCACCGCATGCGCCACCCCGGCGGCGATGGCGAGGGCCCAAGCCTCCGCCGTGCCCATCGACGCGGCGAGCGCGACATAGAGAAGGGTGAAGACGCCGTGGTCGCACAGCCCGTCCAGAAAGCGGCCAAAGGCGCTGGAGGTCCGCGTGGCGCGGGCGACCATGCCGTCCAGCCCGTCCGCGATCAGCCAGCCGACCGACAGCAACATGCCAAGCACGGCAAAGGCCGGCCGTTCATATTGCGCATAGGCCAGCGCCGCGGCGGTGCCCAGGCATAGGCCGGCGACCGATACGCTGTTCGCCGACACGCCCGCCCGCAGCGCGAACGGCAGCAGCCGCCGCCCCGCGGGGTGGATTATCCAAAGATTCGATGGGTCCTCGATCCGGCGATCGCGCGATCCATCCGGTGGAGGCACTGTCATAGGCCGGTCATAATGCGCCTGTGAGGCTGATTTGGCAATATAATGCAGGCGCGTCAGGGCATGTTTGCGACGAGTTCCTGTAGCCACGGTTCGGCGACGCCGTCGGAGGGGGCGCGCCAGTCGCCGCGGGGGGAGAGTGCGCCGCCGGCGGAAACCTTGGGGCCGTTGGGGAGGGCGGAGCGTTTGAACTGGCTGGTGCGGAAGAAGCGGACGAGGAAGCGTTCCAGCCAGTGGCGGATGGTGGCAAGGTCGTAAGCCACGCGGGCGTCGGCGGGGAAGTCGGCCGGCCAGCGTCCCGCATCCACATCGCGCCAGGCGTGCCAGGCCAGAAACGCGATCTTGGACGGCGCCAGACCGTGCCGGATGATGTAGTGCGCAAAGAAGTCGTTGAGCGCGTAGGGGCCGATCATCGACTCGGTGGATTGCAGCGCGCCGCTCTCGTCGGCCGGGACCAGTTCGGGCGAGATTTCCTGCGCCAGTATCTCGGTCAGCACCTGATCGGTTTCCGCATCATACTGGCCGGTGCGGATGCACCAGCGGATGAGGAACTGGATCAGCGTCTTGGGCACGCCGGCATTGACCGCATAATGGCTCATCTGGTCGCCCACGCCGTAGGTGCACCAGCCGAGCGCCAGTTCGGACAGGTCGCCGGTGCCGAGCACGAGGCCGCCGCGCTGGTTGGCGAGGCGGAAGAGATAATCGGTACGCAGGCCCGCCTGCACGTTTTCGAACGTCACGTCATAGACCGGCTGCCCTTCGGCGAAGGGATGGCCCATATCGGCGAGCATCTGGCGCGCGGCGGGGCGGATGTCGATCTCGTCCGCCGTGATGCCGAGCGCGCGCATCAGGCTCCACGCCTTGGCCTTGGTACCTTCGCCAGTGGCGAAACCCGGCATGGTGAAGCCGAGGATCGCGGAGCGCGGCTTTTCGAGCCGGTCCATCGCCTTGGCCGCGACGATCAGCGCGTGCGTCGAGTCGAGCCCGCCGGACACGCCGATCACCAGCGTTTCGGCGCGGGCGGCGGACAGGCGCTTGACCAGCGCCTCGACCTGGATGTTGAACGCCTCGTAACAGTCCGCGTCGCGCTTGTCGGGATCGTTGGGGACGAAGGGGAAGCGGCGGATGTCGCGCGCCAGACCCATGTCGGCGCAGTGTGGCCGATGGTCGAAGGCGATGCGGCGGAAACGGGTTTCCGGGTGCCCCGCCTCGCGCGCGGCATCGTTGAAGGTGCCGAAGCGCCGCCGTTCCTGCGCGATACGCTCGACGTCGATGTCGGCGGTGGTGAGGGTGGGGGCGTGGACGAAACGCTGCGACGAGGCGAGCATTTCGCCCAGTTCGTAGATCATGCCCTGACCGTCCCAGGCGAGATCGGTAGTGCTCTCCCCGATGCCGGCGGCCGAATAGATATAGGCGCACACCGCACGAGCCGATTGCGCCGCGGACAGGAGTGCGCGCTCGCGCGCCTTGCCGATGACGATGTTGGAGGCGGACAGATTGGCGCAGATAAGCGCGCCGGCGAGCGCACCGGCGGTGGAGGGCGGGTTCGGCGCCCAGTAATCCTCGCAGATCTCGGCATGGACGACGAAGCCGGGCAGGTCGGTCGCGGCGAACAGCAGATCGGTGCCAAAGGGTATGTCCGCGCCGATATCGCCCAGATCGATGGTGAGGCCGGTCAGCCCGGCGCCGCTGGCGAACCAGCGCTTCTCGTAATATTCGCGGTAGTTGGGCAGGAAGGTCTTGGGCACGACGCCGAGGATGCGCCCGCGGCTGATCGCGACGGCGCAGTTGTAGAGGCGGCCGTTGCGGGGCAGCGCGGCGCCCATCAGGAGCAGCGGCGCCAGATCGGCGCTGCCTGCCGCCACATGCGCGAGGGCGGCGAGGGTCGCGCGGTGCTGCGCGCTTTGCAGGTGGAGGTCGTCGATCGCGTAGGAGGTGAGGTTGAGTTCGGGATAGACGACCAGATCGACCCCTTGCGCATCGGCCTGGCGGGCGAGCAGCAGCGCGGCTTCCGCATTGGCGAGCGGATCGCCGGCGGTGGCGACCGGCGTGGCGGCGGCGACGCGGACCATGCCGTGCCGGTGGATCGCGTAGAAGGGATGGGCGGTCATGGTCGTATCATCCACGAATGGCACGCAAAACAGAGCGCGGGTCGCCGGGCGTTATGGTAGATGCGCACCGGGCGCCAGCAATAGCCTTTGCAACGGAAAAGGGCGTCCAAGTCGCCTTGAACGCCCCTCCAGTCCGATTTGCGCTTGGGAGCAACTCGGTCTGTCCGTCGAAATCAGATGCCGTTCGACAGGTTGGTGTCGGGATCGTTGGTGCGCATGTCCTCGGCGCGGTTCTCGCCCATCTCGCGCACCGCATCAGCACGGTTCTCAAGGCGATCCTCACCAGCCTCGGTGGTGGCGTTGTCCGCCGCCTCTTCGAGGTTGTCGGCCAGCGCCTCGGCATTCGCCTCGATATTTTCGGCGGCCTGCTCGCGCGGGGTGGAGTTGCACGCGGCAAGCGAGACGAGGCCAGCGGCTACGCCGAGAACGATCATTTTCTTCATTATGGTTCACCCCATTTGTTTCACGACTGAAAGAGTCAGGGGGAGATAATCGTCGGCCAATTTCTTTGTTCCCGAACAGGCACGATCTCGCCCTACAGGGGGCATTACCGATGCAACATGGGGAGCGACGATGACGCGGCTGTACGGGATCAAGGCCTGTGACACGATGAAGAAGGCGCGGGCCTGGCTGGAGGAGGCAGGGGTCGCCTACGACTTTCACGACTACAAGGCGGCCGGGATCGACGCGGCGCTGCTGCGGGAGTGGGTCGAGCGGCTGGGATGGGACAAGGTGCTGAACCGCGCGGGTACGACGTTCCGCAAGCTGCCCGAGGAAGCGCGGCAGGATCTGGATGCGGACAAGACGGTGGCGCTGATGGTGGCGCAGCCATCGATGATCAAGCGGCCGATGCTGGTACATGGCGAGGTGCTGGAGGCCGGGTTCAAGCCGGAGCGTTACGCGGCGATCTTCGGCTGACCGGGTGGAGGTCGCGGACGCGGCGCGCTAAGCGGTGGCCATGTCCACGACCTATACCCTCGACACCGCGACGAGTCGCGCCACCCCGACGCCCGTGCCGATGAAGCGGATGACGGTGCCCGCGATCGTGCGGCGCAAGGGGGGCGAGCCGCTGGTGATGCTGACCGCCTATACCGCGCGCACCGCACAGTTGCTGGACCCGCACTGCGACATGCTGCTGGTCGGCGACAGCCTGGCGCAGGTGATCTACGGCCTGCCGTCGACGGTGCCGGTCACGCTGGAGATGATGGCGGCGCACGGGGCCGCGGTGGTGCGCGGCAGCTATCACGCGCTGGTCGTCATCGACATGCCGTTCGGCAGTTATGAGGCGAGCCCGGAACAGGCCTTTGCCAGTGCAGCGCGGCTGTTGAAGGAAACCGGCGCGGCGGCGGTGAAGCTGGAAGGGGGCGAGGCGATGGCGCCGACCGTCCGCTTCCTCGTCGAGCGCGGGATCCCGGTGATGGGGCATGTCGGCCTGACGCCGCAGGCGGTGAACGTACTGGGGGGATATGGCGCACGCGGGCGGACGCCGGAGGAAGCCGCCAAGATCGTCGCGGATGCGCGGGCGGTGGCGGAGGCCGGTGCCTTTGCGATCGTGATCGAGGGCGTGGTGGAGCCGATCGCGGTGACGATCACGCAAGCGGTGGCGTGCCCGACGATCGGCATCGGTGCGTCGGCGCAGTGCGACGGGCAGGTGCTGGTGGTGGACGACATGCTGGGCATGTTCGAGCGCACCGCGCGCTTCGTGAAGCGTTACGACGATCTGGGCGGGCGCATCGCGGCGGCGGCAGAGGCCTATGCCGGCGAGGTGAAGGCGCGGGCCTTTCCCGGTTCGGAACAGCTCTATCCCGCCAGGGACTGAACGCGGCACCACCGCGCATAACGCCCGGAAGATCGACGCGCTTCCGTTTGGGCGCGGTCGCGGCTAAAGGTCGCGGCTTCATCGATCCGTTTCTTCTCTGGAGCCCGTCTTGGCCCTCACGCCCCAATCCCAAGAAGCCTTCATGCGCGAGGTGGACGACGAGCTGCGTCGCGACCAGATGACCAGCTTCTGGACGCGCTGGGGCCTGTGGGTGATCGGCGCGATCGTGATCGGGCTGGCGCTGTTCGGCGCCTATCTGTTCTGGCAGCATCGTCAGCGCGAGGCGGCCGGTGCCGAGGGCGAGCAGTTGCAGGCGGCCTATGATGCGCTGGCCGCGGCCGATGTGAAGGGCGCCAGTGTCAAACTGGCACCGCTCGCTACCTCCGACCGCGACGGCTATCGCGTTCTGGCGCAATTCACCCAGGCCGACATCCTGTTGCAGAAGGACAATCTGAAGGGGGCGGCGGCCAAATTCGCCGCGGTAGCGGCCGATACCTCGCTGGCTCAGCCGTTCCGCGACCTGGCCCTGATCCGCCAGACCGCGGCGGAATATGACACGCTGAAGCCGCAGGTGGTGGTCGAGCGGCTGCGCGCCGTCGCGGTGCCCGGCAACCCCTATTTCGGAAGCGCGGGCGAGATGGTTGCGGTGGCACAACTGCGCATGAACCGCCGCGACCAGGCGGGCCGCCTGTTCGGCCAGATCGCGCAGGACAAGGACGTACCCGACACGCTGCGGCAACGTGCGGTTCAGATGGCCGGTGTATTGGGCGTGGACGCCGTTACCCGTAACGAGGACACCAAGACGCAATGACGAAGCAGTTCCGGACGCCCGTGATGCTGGCGGCGCTCATGGCCTTGAGCGCGTGCGGCATCTTCAAGGGTGCGCCGAAGAAGACGCCGACCGTGGGCAACCGCGTGCCGATCCTGGCGTCCGAATCCGGGGCCGAGGCCGATCAAACGATCGCCGACGTGCAGGTGACGCTGCCGGCGCCTGCGCCAAACGACGCGTGGGCGCAGCCGGGTGGCAACGCGGCCAAGTCGATGGGCCAGCTGGCGTTGGGCGAGCAGCCGGCCCGGTTGTGGGAAGCGACGATCAACGGCGGATCGGTGCGCGAGCCGCTGGCCGCGGCGCCGGTGGTGGCGGACGGCAAGCTGTTCGTGGTGGACGTGGCCGCGGTGCTGCACGCCTTTGCCGCGGATACGGGTGCGCCCCTTTGGTCCGCCAAGCTAACCGAGGGCGATGCCAATCGTCCGGCCCGGTTCGGCGGCGGCGCCAGTTTCGACGACGGCCGGGTCTATGCGACGGACGGGCTGGGCGACGTGGTGGCGGTGAATGCCGCGGACGGCAGCATCCAGTGGCGGGCCAAGCCGGGCGGGCCGCTGCGCGGGGCGCCGACGGTCGCCAACGGCGTCGTCTATGTGCTGTCGCAGGACAATCAGCTGTTCGCGATCAGCCAGGCCGACGGCAAGGTGCAATGGGCGCAGCAGGGCACGCTGGAAACGCAGGGCGTGTTCGGCGTCGCGGCGCCGGCGGCCAGCCAGGGCTCGGTGGTGGTCGGCTTCTCCAGCGGCGAGCTGAACGCCTATCGCTACGAGAATGGCCGCGTGCTGTGGCAGGATGCGCTTTCGCGCACCACCATCTCGACCTCGGTGTCCAGCCTGTCGGACATCGACGCAGCGCCGGTGATCGATGAAGGCCGCGTCTATGCGGTCGGGCAGGGCGGGCGCATGGTGGCGCTGGAGCTGTCCACCGGCCAGCGGCTGTGGGAGCAGAACTTCGCCGGCATCGAGACGCCGTGGATCGCGGGCGAGTGGCTGTTCCTGGTGACCGACGATGCCCGTCTGGTGGCCCTGTCGCGCGCCAGCGGCAAGGTGCGCTGGATCTCGCAACTGCCGCGCTTCCGCAACGAGAAGAAGAAGTCGGGCGCGATCACCTGGTTCGGCCCGGTGCTGGCGGGCAACCGCCTGATCCTGACCAACAGCCAGGGCGAGATCGTCTACGCCAATCCCGGCGACGGTGCGGTGCAGACGACGATCGAGGCCAAGACGCAGTTCACCCTGCCGCCGATTGTCGCCAATTCGACGGTCTATACGCTGGACGTGAAGGGGCATATCGTCGCCTATCGGTGACGCCGGCCGATCCATTGTGTGACGAAGGCGAAGCGCGGGCGTGACGAAACGCTCGCGCTTCGCTAACGCGCTGGCATGGCTAAACTCCCCGTGGTCGCGATCGTCGGCCGCCCCAATGTCGGCAAGTCGACGCTGTTCAACCGCCTGGTCGGCAAGAAGCTGGCGCTGGTCGATGACCGCCCCGGCGTGACCCGCGACCGGCGCGAAGGCGACGCGCATCTGCTCGGCCTCGATTTCCGCATCATCGATACCGCCGGTTACGAAGACGAGGATCCCAATACGCTGCCCGGCCGGATGCGGCGCCAGACCGAGGCGGCGGTGGCGGATGCCGATGTCGCGCTGTTCGTCGTCGATGGGCGCGCCGGCGTGGTGCCGCTGGACGAGGAGATCGCCCGTTGGCTACGCGGATCGAACACGCCCATCGTGCTGACGGTCAACAAGGCCGAGGGACGCGCGGCGGAGCAGGGCGTGCTGGAGGCACTGGCGCTGGGTTTCGGCGATCCGGTGCAGTTGTCCGCCGAGCATGGCGAGGGCATCGGCGACCTGTTCGAAGCGTTGCTGCCCTATATCGACCGCGAGGAGGTGGACGAACCCGAGGAGGATGACGAAAGCCCCGACGCGATCCTGAAGCTGGCGATCGTCGGGCGGCCGAATGCGGGCAAGTCGACGCTGGTCAACCGCTTCCTGGGGCAGGATCGGCTGATCACCGGGCCGGAAGCCGGCATCACCCGCGATTCGATCGCGATCGACTGGACCTGGACCGATGGCAAGGGCGCCGAGCGGCAGGTGCGGCTGATCGATACGGCGGGCATGCGCAAGCGCGCCAAGGTGCAGGACAAGCTGGAAAAGCTGTCGGTCGCCGACGCGCTGCGGGCGGTGGATTTTGCCGAGGTGGTGGTGCTGCTGCTCGATGCGACGCTGGGGCTGGAGGCGCAGGACCTGCGCATCGCCGACCGGGTGCTGGAAGAGGGCCGAGCGCTGGTCATCGCGCTGAACAAATGGGACGTGGCCGAGGGGCCGTCTTCGCTGTTCAACGGCGTGAAAAAGGCGCTGGAGGACGGGCTCAGCCAGGTGAAGGGGGTGCCGCTGCTGACCGTGTCGGCGGCGACCGGCAAGGGGCTGGACACGCTGCTCCAGGTGGCGTTTGAGACGCGGGCGGCCTGGTCGCGGCGCGTGGGCACGGGCGAGCTGAACCGCTGGTTCGAACGCGCGATCGAGGCGAACCCGCCGCCTGCCCCCGGCGGCAAGCGGATCAAGATGCGCTACGTCACCCAGGTGAAGACCCGGCCGCCGAGCTTTGTCATTTTCGGTACGCGTGTCGATCAATTGCCCGCCAGTTATGAGCGGTATCTGGTGAATTCGATGCGGCGCGACCTGGATTTCGGCGCGGTGCCGATCCGCCTGACGCTGCGCGCGCCGAAAAATCCTTACGACAAGGACCGCTGACGCCGAAATACTTCGCGGCACAGGGAATTTCCCGGCTCGCCGTTACCGACTGTTTACCCGATGATGCGATCAGGGTGCCCGATCTGGGCGCTGGGGGCGCGCGAAAGGGGCTGTTGTGTCGTTCGAGGGTAGCACGTTGGTGGACTGGCACGCCTATCAACAGGCGCGCGGGGAGCTGGGTGAAGGCTTTGTCCGCATCCTGGGCTATTTCCGGGAGGACGGGTACAAGTCGGTAGCCGCGATCGAGGGTGCGATGCGCGGCGCCAGTGCGGCCGCGATGGTCATCCCGGCCCACACGCTGAAGGGTGAGGCTCGCCAGTTCGGGGCGGAGCCGCTGGCGACGCTGGCGGAGACGATCGAGGGGATCGCGCGCTACAGCGTCGAGCAGCAGGACACGCCGGACGAGGCGCTGGAGCATGTCGCACGGCTGCGCCGGCTGTTCGAGGATACGTTGACCCTGCTGGAGCGCGAGGCGAGCCCGGTCGTGCCGCGCCGGCCGGTCGCGGGTGGCGGGTTCGGGCGACGCGTCAGCCGCTGATCCGGCGCATCGACTGCCATTCCCCTCGCGCAGCGCTGCGCCACAGCCATTCGAGCGGGCCATGATGGAAGCGGTCGCACCAGGGTTCCGACCAGAGCAGCATCAGCCCCCAGACGGGCGGGGCGAGCAGATAAAGCTGGGCGCGTGACAATGCGCCGAACAGCGCACAGCCGTTGAAGACGACGACCATCAACAGGCTGGTGCCGAGGTAATTGGAAAAGGCGGTGCGGCCGATCGCGGCGATGCGGGTGGTAAGCGATCCGCCGGGGCGCAGGGCCAGCATCAGCAAGGCGGCATAGCCGACAAAGCCCAGTGTACGCAGCGGCTCCGCCAGAACCATGGCGTTCAGATAGACCCAGGGCATCGCAAAGCCGTGGCGCATGGTGACCATGCCCAGCAATGCATAGGCGGGAAGCGCCACCCCGAGGCAAAGCGTGGCCCAGCGGCGATAGCGGGCGCGGGGCCACGCACCGGTCAGAAAGCTGCTGCGATAACCGGCCATGCCAAGCAGCATGGCGCTGAGCGTTTCGGGGGCGAGGACCGGCAGCACGGTGAGCGGGTCGGCCGCGTGGTGCCAGCGCCAGGCCACCGCATCCGCCCATGATCCGCGCATCGCGGAGATCTGGGCGAGCATGTCGGCACGCGGCGGGACGCCGAAGCCGATGGCGAAGCTGTTCCAGATGGCGACAGCGTGCGGGCTGTCCTGCGCCGCGCTGTCGGACAGGATGACGGCACCGAGCGCGCTGGAGATGGTGGCATAGGTCAGAAGCAGTAGCGCGGTGGCGATCAGCCAGCGGACCGACAGGCCGGCAAACAGGAAGGCGATGGCGCCGACGAGCGCATAATGGGCGAGGATGTCGCCCAGCCAGACCAGGTAGAGGTGCGCGCAGCCGATCAGGAAGAGCGTCGTCATGCGCCGGTAATGGGTGGCGGCCGCACTGTTCCCGTGGCGCTGAGCCGCGTCGGTGACGAGCAGGATCGAGGCGCCGAACAGGAAGGAGAACAGGCCGCGCAGCTTGCCTTCGATAAGGACGAAGGTGACGAACCAAGCGAAGAGGTCGGCGGGCGCAGTGCCGCCCCAGGCGAGCGGGGAAAAATACGCGGCCTCCGGCAGGCCGAAGGCGGGCAGATTGGCGACCAGAATGCCCATGACCGCGACGCCGCGGATCACATCCAGCGACAGTAATCGATTGGCGGTGGCAGCTTCGGGCATCGGGCGACCATGGCAGAGTGGCGCATGCAACTCTATGGCCGTCCAAGGCATTCGGTTGCCATGGGATTGTCTCCTCGCATGACCGGGCGCACCACCGCCCGCGCGCATCATTCACCGGCGGCGGCGGCGTTCCTGCACAAGGTCGGGCCGTTTTTTGCCGGGCACGAGGTGACGGGCGGGCCGCTGGCGGTGGCAACGCTGGTCGCGCTGATCTGTACCAACACCGCCTTTGCCGGCACGTTCGAGAATTTCTGGGACACCGATTTCACGCTGGCCTTTGGCGGGAGCGGCGTGTCGCATTCGCTGGCCGAGTGGATCGACCATGCGCTGTTGCCGCTGTTCTTCGTCATCATCGGTGCGGATGTGAAGCGAGAGATCGTCGGCGGTGCGCTGTCGCGGTGGCGGACCGCAGCGTTTCCGCTGGCGGGCGCGATCGGCGGCATGGTCGTGCCGGTGCTGCTGTTCCTGGCCATCACCCATGGTCGGCCGGAGGCGGTGGGCTGGGGCACGGTGGTGACGATGGACACCGCGTTCGGGCTGGCGCTGATCGCGCTGTTTTCCGACCGGTTGCCGGCCGGCGTCCGCGCGCTGATGCTGGCCTTTGCCGCGGTGGACGATGTCGGCGGACTGCTGGTGATCGCCTTTGCCTATACCGAGTCGATCGACTGGCGCGGGCTGGTGGTGGCGGCGGGCGCGCTCGGCGGGATCATCGGATTGCGGCGGCTCGGCTGGGTATCGTCGGTGCCCTATGTGGTGCTGGCGATGGTGCTGTGGGGCGGGGTGTTCGAATCGGGCGTGCATGCGACGATCGCGGGCGTGCTGATCGGCCTGACCGTGCCGGTGACGCCGCGTCTGGACCAGGGCAAGTTCGCCGAGCGTGTGCAGCGCCGCATCGACGAGTTCCAGAAGGCGCATCGCACCGCCGAGGAAAGCGACGATCAGGACGAGGCGATGGAGGCGCAGCAAAAGGCCGAAGACCGGCTGGGCTATCTGCAGGAGATGACCAGCGCGACTAACGTGACGAGCGGCCGGGTGATCGAGACGCTGACCCCGTGGGTGACCTATGTGGTGCTGCCGCTGTTCGCGCTGTCCAACGTCCGCATCCATTTCTCCGCCGAGTTGCTGGGCGCGGTGACGTCGCCGCTGGTGCTGGGCATCGTGGCGGGGCTGGCGGTTGGCAAGCCGCTGGGCTTCATGAGCTTTACCTGGATCGCGTCGCTGCTGGGCTTTGCCGAGCGGCCGGACAAGGTGACGTGGCCGATGGTGGCGGCGATCGGCGCGCTGGCGGGGATCGGCTTCACCATCTCGCTGTTCATCGCCGGGCTGGCGTTCGGGGATAGCGAGATGCGCGAGACGGCATCGCTGGGCGTGCTGATCGCGTCGCTGGTGTCGGCAGCGGTGGGCTATGCCGTGCTCAGGCGGGATGCGAACAAGGTGGCGGAGACCGGGACGGCTTGAGGGCTGCCCATTGGTGGCTCTGCCTGGCTGCCGCTCGCCCTTCCCACCGCCTTCGGCAGCGGACCCTCTCCCCAGAGGGGAGAGGGTGGTTCAGCGTTCAGGCCAAGGCGGCGTCGGCACCCATCAGCTTGGGAAAGAAGCCTTCATGGGCGGTGCGCAGGTCGTCCAGCTTGACGACGAAGTCGCCGTCCTCGCGCTCGAAGATCAGGCGGCTGCCGGCGGTACGGCCGATGCGTTCGACCTCGACGCCGGCGGCGTGCGCGGCGGTGAGAAAGTCGAGCAAGGCGGCGTCGTCGATGGTCGCGACGTAGAGGCCCTGATCCTCGGCGAAGAGCTGGCGGCAGGCCTCGCCCCGCTCGGGCAGCTGGATCAGTGCGCCGATGTTTGCGGCAAGCGCCATTTCGGCGAGCGTGACGGCTAGGCCACCATCGGACACGTCATGAACGGCGGTCAGATGGCCGGCGAGAATGCCGGCGCGGACCACGTCGCCCACCCGGCGTTCCTCGGCGAGATCGACCGGAGGCGGCGGACCGGCATCCTTGCCATCAAGGCCGTGGATCTCGCGCACCCAGAGCGACTGGCCGAGATGGCCCTTGGGGGTGCCGATCAGGACGATGACGTCGCCGGTGCCCTTGAACGCGATCGTGGCGGACTGTTCCCAATTCTGGAGCAGGCCGACGCCGCCGATCGCGGGGGTGGGCAGGATCGCCGAGCCGCCGCCGGTCGCCTTGGACTCGTTGTAAAGCGAGACGTTGCCCGACACGATCGGGAAGTCGAGCGCGCGGCACGCCTGCGCCATGCCGTCGAGGCAACCGACGATCTGGCCCATGATCTCGGGCCGCTGCGGATTGGCGAAGTTGAGGCAGTTGGTGATCGCCAGCGGCGTCGCACCGACCGCGGTCAGGTTGCGCCACGCCTCCGCCACCGCCTGCTTGCCGCCCTCGACCGGGTCGGCAAAGCAATAGCGGGGCGTGCAATCGGTGGTCATCGCCAGCGCCTTGCTGGTCTCGTGCACGCGCACCACCGCCGCGTCGCCGCCGGGGCGCTGCACGGTGTTGGCGCCGACCATGTGGTCATATTGTTCCCAGATCCAGCGGCGCGAGCCGATGTCGGGCGAGCCCATCAGGGTCAGCAGGTCGGCCGCCGGGTCCTTGCAGCTCGGTACGCCCGTCAGTTCGGGCAGCTTGGGGGTGGGGACGTGCGGGCGATCGTAGAGCGGTGCATCGTCGGCGAGCGGAGCGAGCGGGATGTCGCACACCACCTCGCCCTTGTGGCGCAGCACCATGTGGCCGGTATCGGTGACACGGCCGATGACGGCGAAGTCGAGTTCCCATTTGCGGAAAATGGCTTCGGCAAAATCCTCGCGGCCGGGCTTCAGCACCATGAGCATGCGCTCCTGGCTTTCCGACAGCATCATCTCATAGGCGGTCATGCCGGTTTCGCGTTGCGGCACGTCGTCCATGATGAGTTCGATGCCGACGCCGCCCTTGGACGCCATCTCGACCGAGGAGGAGGTGAGGCCGGCGGCGCCCATGTCCTGGATAGCGACGATCGCGTCCGATGCCATGAGTTCGAGGCAGGCCTCGATCAGCAGCTTCTCGGTAAAAGGATCGCCGACCTGCACGGTCGGGCGCTTGGCATCGGCATCCTCGCCGAAATCGGCCGAGGCCATGGTGGCGCCGTGAATGCCGTCGCGACCCGTTTTCGACCCGACATAGACGATCGGATTGCCGATGCCGCTGGCGGCCGAATAGAAGATCTTGTCCGTATCGGCGACGCCGACGGTCATCGCATTGACCAGGATGTTGCCGTCATAGGCAGGGTGGAAGTTCACCTCTCCACCCACCGTCGGCACGCCGACGCAATTGCCATAGCCGCCGATACCGTGGACGACGCCGGCGATCAGGTGGCGCATCTTCGGGTGGTCGGGGCGGCCGAAGCGCAGCGCATTCAGGTTCGCGACCGGCCGCGCGCCCATGGTGAACACGTCGCGCAGGATGCCGCCGACCCCGGTCGCCGCGCCCTGATAGGGTTCGATATAGGAGGGGTGGTTGTGGCTCTCCATCTTGAAGATCGCCGCCTGCGGTTTCCCGTCCGGGCCCGGGCCGATGTCGATCACGCCGGCATTCTCGCCGGGGCCGCAAATGACCTGCGGGCCCTCGGTCGGCAGCTTCTTCAGGTGGATGCGGCTCGACTTGTAGCTGCAATGCTCGGACCACATGACCGAGAAGATGCCGAGTTCGACGAGATTGGGCTCGCGGCCGAGCGCGTGGAGGACGCGCTCATATTCCTCGGGGGACAGGCCGTGTTCGGCGACGATCTCTGCAGTGATCTCAGTCATGGAGCGCGCCTTTAGCGGGGCCGTGGGCGTTCGTCACCCCGGCGCGAGGGGCAGATTTTGCGGAAGTGGACACTAGCGCCCCAGAGCGCGTGTCCACTTACTATTGTTGCAATCGCAACAGGAGGCAGATGGGCGGTTCGGGACATGGCGGGAGGATAGCCGAGGCCGGCCCTGTAGGACAGCGGCAAGGGATGATTGTTGGACCCGGCAGGTGGCGTCGCTGGTTGAGAACCATGGTCAGGCAGGAGATGATGATTGCACGACGGGTTGAACGAGATGCTGCGCGAAGTCGCCGAGGAGATCGCGCGGGATGCCGCCGAGATCGAGGCGTCCGCGGACGCCAAGGACGACGGTGCCGAGCCCGGCCCGTTCGGGGCGGCGATCGCGACGCTGGACGGCACGGTGCTGACCGCCGGTGCGGCGGATACGCGCTTTCCGATCCAGAGCATCGCCAAGGTGTTCGCACTGGAGCGCGCGCTGTGTGCGATCGGGGACCGGGTGTTCGAGCGGGTGGGGCGCGAGCCTTCGGGTGATCCGTTCAACTCCATCATCGATCTGGAGCGGACCAAGGGCCTGCCGCGCAACCCCTTCGTCAATGCCGGCGCGCTGGTGGTGGTCGACATGCTGGTGGACTGCGATGTCGAGCGGGCCGAAACGCTGGTCGCGCGGCAGCTGGGCGTGGATGCCGTACCGCTGGACGACGAGGTCATGGCCAGCGAGGAGGAGGGCGGCGACCTGAACCGGGCGATGATGAGCTTCATGCGGCATCACGGCAACCTGAAGTCGGAACCGGACGACGTCATGGAGGCCTATGTCCGGCAATGCGCCATCTCGCTGGATTGCGGCGCGCTGGCGCGGGCCGGGCTGTTCCTGGCGCATGACGCGCGGGTGCGGGGCGACGATGCGGCGGATGCGGAGGCGCAGCGGATGCGCAAGGTGCTCGCGCTGATGATGACGTGCGGCCATTATGACGGATCGGGCGACTTCGCCCTGCGCGTCGGATTGCCGGCCAAGAGCGGGGTCGGGGGCGGCATCCTGGCGATCGTGCCCGATACCGCGGCGATCGCGGTGTGGTCGTCCAACCTGGACCAGCATGGCAACAGCATTTTGGGCGTGCGCGCGCTGGAGATGATCGCGCGGCGGACGGGGTGGTCGGTGTTCGGGCGGGGGTTTGATTAGGGGGTAAGTCCCTCTCCCCAAGGGGGAGAGGGGGGCTTCAGGCGTAAGGCGGCATGGTGTGGCCGGCGGGGGAGAGGGTGAAGATCTCGCAACCCTCCTCGGTGATGCCGATCGAGTGTTCGAACTGCGCGGACAGCGAACGGTCGCGGGTTACCGCGGTCCAGCCGTCGTCGAGCAGCTTCACGTCGGGGCGGCCGATGTTGATCATCGGTTCGATGGTGAAGATCATGCCGGGACGCAGTTCGGGGCCGGTGCCGGGGCGGCCGACATGGACGACCTCGGGCGCGTCGTGGAAGAGCTGGCCGAGGCCATGACCGCAGAAATCGCGGACGACGCCGTAGCGGTGCCGCTCGGCATGGCGCTGGATGGCATGGGCGACGTCGCCCATATGGTTGCCGGGCCGCGCCTGCTCGATACCGAGCATCAGGCACTCATAGGTGATCTCGACCAGCCGGCGCGCCTTCAGCGGCACGTCGCCGATCAGGTACATGCGGCTGGTGTCGCCGTGCCAGCCATCGACGATCGGCGTGACGTCGACATTGACGATGTCGCCCGACTTCAACGGCTTTTCCGAGGGGATGCCGTGGCAGACGACATGGTTGATCGAGATGCAGGTGGAGTGCGTATAGCCCCGGTAGCCGAGCGTCGCCGGGTAGCCGCCATTGGCGGTGACGAAGTCGTAGATCAGGCGGTCGATCTCGCCCGTGGTGACGCCGGGGACCATGTGCGGCACCAGCATGTCGAGCGTTTCGGCGGCAAGGCGCCCGGCCTTGTGCATGCCGGCGAAAGCGGCGGGGCCATGGAGCTTGATCGCGCCGGTGCGCCCTTCCGGCGCATCGGGGGAGACGGTCACATAGTCGGTCATGGCGCGCGATATAGCGTGGCGGCGACGCTTTTGCGAGGCTATGGCAGGGGCCATGACCCAAGAACGCATCTGGACGGCGGCACTGGTCGTCATCGGCGACGAAATCCTGTCGGGCCGCACGCAGGACCGCAATGTCGCGCAGATCGCGACCTGGCTGAACGTGCAGGGCATCCGGCTGGCCGAGGTGCGGGTGGTGAGCGACCGGACGGAGGCGATCGTGGAGGCGGTGAATACGTTGCGTGCGCGCAACGATTATCTGTTCACCACCGGCGGGATCGGGCCGACGCATGACGACATCACGGTGGATGCGATCGCCGAAGCGCTGGGGGTGGGCGTCGTCCATCACCCGGAGGCGATGGTGGTGCTGGAGGCCTATTACGCGACGCGCGGCGGGCTGACCGAGGCGCGGGCACGGATGGCGCGGGTGCCGGACGGCGCGACGCTGATCGAGAACCGGGTGTCGGGCGCGCCGGGCATCCATGTCGAGAACATCTTCATCATGGCCGGGGTGCCGCACATCACCGCGGGCATGCTCGACCGGCTGACGGGTACGCTGGAGGGCGGGCGGCCGGTGGTGTCGGGGACGATCGGCTGCTGGGTGGCGGAAAGCGAGGTCGCCGACATGCTGCGCAGCGCCGAGAAGGCTCATGAGGGCGTATCGATCGGCAGCTATCCCTTCTTCCGCGAAGGGCGGACGGGGGCGAATTTCGTCGTGCGCAGCCCGGATGCGGCGCTGGTCGACCGGTGCCTGGCGGACCTGACCACCGCGCTGGAGGCCGAGGGACGGGTGGTGATCGCCGGGGGGATCTGACACCCCCCGGCGGTGACGGCCTATTGCTCGACGCTGGCGGCGAGGGGCGGCGTCTGCTGATGCTGGATGACGCTCCAGTCCTCATGCGCCAGACGGCGATAGGTGCTGGTGCAATGCGCCTCGTAGGGCTGCTCACCCTCGCGCTCGGCACGGACGTGATAGGCGATGACGATCAGCCCTTCCTGCGGGCGGGCAATCTGCTGGTTGGAAAAGGCGACCTTGTTCCAGCGCGGGGTGTTTGACACCGCCTCCACCGCCTGCGCGCCGGTGACCACATAGGGCGGCTGCGGGATCACCATCAGGCATTCGTCGTCGATCGACTCGGCATAATGTTCATGGTCGGCGGTCCAGAGGCTTTCCTCGAAGCTCCACACGCGATTGTCTTCCATGGCCTTCTCTCCTGATGGCGTTCCGGCCAACAGCGCCGGGGGAGGCGGATCGTTCCCGCATCTCCCCCGGCCGCGATCAGAAGCCGCGACGGAGCGTGACGAACCACTGACGCGGTGCGCCGGCGAGCAGCGTCTGGTTGTCGCCGCTGGCGGTATAGCCGTTGGTGCCGATGGTGGAGATATAGTCCTTGTCAGTCAGGTTGGTGACGCTTGCCTCGATCGTGAAGCCGCGCAGGAGGCCGGGCGCGTCGGCGAAGCGGTAGCCGATGCTGGCATCGACCAGTGCCCGGGCGCCGACCGACTGGTCGTTCAGATAGGTGAAATAGCGCCTGGTCATGTAGTCGACGCCGGCGCGGGCGAAGAAGCGGTCGTCGTCATAGACGATCTCGCCCTTGGCCATATGTTCGGGCGTGTCGACCACGGTGTGCCCGGCGGTCGGGGACAGCACGGTGCCGGCGGCGCTCAGGACATCGTCCTGATAGGTGGCGCGGTTGTAGGAATAGCTGGCAAACAGCGACAAGGGGGTGGCGGGGATACGGTAGAAGGCGGATGCCTCCCCGCCATAGCTTTCCACGTCGCCCGCATTGTTGAGCGTCGGCGGATTGCCCTGGATGCTCGACCCGTTGGCGAAGACGAGCAGGCGGTTCGAGAAGTCGATATAATAGCCGACCGCCGACAGTTGCAGCCCGCCGCGGCGCAGGCGTACGCCGCCCTCCGCCGTTTTCGAGGTTTCGGGACGCAGCGTGCTGCGGATCGCGTCGAAGCCGGTCTGGGTGATCGCGAACGGGCCGGAGGTAGCGGACGACACGAAGGCGCGCATGTTTTCCGAATAGCTGCCGAACAGTTCGGCGCCGGCGCCCAGGCGGAAGACGAGGCCGGCTTGCGGCAGGAACCAGTCCCGGGACTCGATCCGGCCGGCGACGAGCGTGCCGGTCAGGAGGTTTGCCTGGTTGCGCACGCGCGTGCCCTTCCACCCGGCGTTGATCGTCAGCCTGCCGATATCGAGCGAGTCCGCGATGAAATATTGCAGCGTCTCGGTATCGTATTTGCCGTTCCACTGGGTGGCGAAGGGATTGTCCTGGAAGCGAAGCACGTCGCGGTTCGGCACGGTGCCGCCAGCTAGCCCGTAGAAGCGCCGCGCCTGGCGGAAGGTGTTGCTTTCGTACCAGCCGCCGACTTCGAAGCGATTGGGGCCCAGGTCATAGGCCAGGCGCGTGACGTTGCCGGCGCGGTCGATGCCATATTCGGTCGTCCGGTAGGACAGCGGGGCGGGGGCGGTGATGGGTTGGCCGGCGTCGTCGGGTGCGCCGGCAGGGGTGGCGAAATAGGGGGTGATCCAGGAGCCCTGGCCCTTGTTGTGGTGGTAGTAGCTGGTGGTGGTGAGGGTGAGGGTGGGGGCGAGGCGCATGTCGAAGGTGAGGCCGCCCAGCCAGTCGCGGCGAAGACCCGCGGCGTTGAAATAGACGTCGTCGACGGTGCCGATGCCGGTGGGGAAGGCGAGACCGGCACCGGGGAAGGGCAGCGCGGCGGCGGGGTTGGCAGCGCGGGCGTTCTGGTTGTTGAACACCTGCGCGATGCGGATCGCCAGCGGATAGTCGTTGCCGATATTGTCGTTCCGCAGGCCGCGGCGTGCGATGATGCCGAGGCTGAGATCCTGATAGTCGATCTCGCGCCGGTCGGAAAAGTTGACAAAGCCGGTGATGCTGCCGAGCCCGTCCATCTCCTTGACCAGCTTGGCATTCGCCTGATGCTGGCGCTGGCTGCCAAAACCCTTCCACTTGTCGGTGGTCAGGTAGCCATAGGAGAGATAGCCCTTGAGCCCGCCACCCAGGTCGCCGCTATCGGCGCGGACGAAGGCACGAACGGTGTCGTTGCTGCCATAGGTGCCGGAGGCGACCAGATCGGCGGTGTCGGCAGGGGCGCGGCTTTCGAACTGCAGCGTGCCGCCCAGATTGCTGGTCGAGGCGGTGCCGAGCGCGCCCGCACCCTGCGCAACGGTGGTGCTGCCGATATTTTCGGAGATGATCGCGCGGCTGATGTGCAGGCCGTTGACGTTGCCATAGCTCATGTCGCCAAGCGGCACGCCGTCGAGCGTGAAGCCGAGCTGGTTCTGGTTGAAGCCGCGCAGCGAGATGCGCGTCGACCATTCATAGGCGCCGAACGCGTCGGCGGACTGGAAATTGACGCCGGGCAGCTTGGCGGCCGCCTTCAGCGGCGAGGTGCCCGGCGGCAGGCGTTCCAGATCGGCGGCGGTGATCGTCTGCACCTGACGGGTCTGGCCGAAGCCGAGGACGACGATGTCCTGTCCGTCGCCGCCGGGAGCGGGATCGTCGGCGACCAGCGTTGCCGTGTCGGCGACCTGGGCGGTGGCGTGCTGCGCGGCGAGAAGCGCGATGGATGCGGCACCGGCGCGCCAGATATGTGCGGTCATGATCGTCGTCCCCCTATGGGGCGACATTGCGCCCCTTTGGCGGGGCTGGTGACGTGATTTGGTTACCGGATCACTACAATTGCGCGGCCGAACGGTGACGCGGGGAAGGCGCGTGCGATAATCGCATGACCGGCCCCGGTCCCGAGATGCGTGCGACATCGGCGGGACCGGGGCGGTCATGTTCCGCCGCGATCAGTCGTAGCGGCGGAGAAGGCCGGACAGCTTGCCCTGCACCCGCACCTGCGCGGGCGCATAACGCTGCGGATCGTAGGAGCGGTTGGCGGGATCGAGCCGCACCATCGCGCCCTCACGGCGGAAATATTTCAGCGTCGCCTCGCTGTCGTCGATCAGCGCCACGACGATCTCCCCGTCGCGCGCGGTTTCGGTGCGGCGGATCAGGGCGTAGTCGCCATCGAGGATACCCGCCTCGACCATCGAGTCGCCCGATACCTCCAGCGCATAATGCTCACCCGAGCCGAGCAGCGCCGCAGGGACGGCCAGCGTCGAGGACCCCTCGAACGCCTCGATCGGCAGGCCGGCGGCGATGCGACCGTGCAGCGGGATTTCCAGCACGTCGTTGGCCGGGATCGGGCTGGCGGCGGCGGCGGCGGGCGCGGTGGTGCCGACGGGTGGTGCCGGTGTCGCAGCTGCCTTCGGCTCGGCCGGGCGCTCCGGCATGCGCAGCACCTCCAGCGCGCGGGCGCGGTTGGGCAGGCGGCGGATGAAGTCGCGTTCCTCCAGCGCGGAGATCAGGCGGTGGACCCCCGACTTCGACTTGAGGTCGAGCGCGTCCTTCATCTCCTCGAACGACGGGGACACGCCCGTCTCCGTCAACCGGTCATTGATGAAGCAGATCAGCTCGTGCTGCTTGCGCGTGAGCATCGCGGAACCTCCGTCCAGAACAGACGTGGAACTTATAAGGAACGTTTTGGCTTGCGTCAAGCGAGGGGCAGGATTTCCGCCGAGTCGCCCGCCTGTGCCGGGGGGGCGTGCGGCTCGCGCACGATCAGGCAGGTGGAACGGGCGAGGGTCAGGAGCATGGAACTGTCCTGGATGGTGGAGGCGTAGGCGCGGCCGTCGCGGAGTTCGGCGCGCAGATAGTCGGTGCGCGGGCCGTTGGCGGGGAGGGTTTCGCCGAGCAGGGCGAGGGCCGGGCGGGGGAGCGGGTCGGCGGCGCCGGCTAGGGCGGCGACGAGGGGCTTCACGAACAGCATGGCGGTGACAAAGGCGGAGACGGGATTGCCGGGCAGGCCGAGCACGAGCGCGTCGCCAAGCCGGCCGGCCATCATCGGCTTGCCGGGGCGCAGCGCGATGCGCCAGAAGTCGATGGTGCCACCGGCCGCGGCGAGCGCGGGGCGGACGAGGTCGTGATCGCCGACCGACGCGCCGCCGGTGGTGACGAGCAGGTCGGCGCGTACGCCGGCAAAGGCGCGGGTCAGCGCGTCCAGGTCGTCGGGCAGGATGCCGAGGTCGATGATCTCCACCGGCAGGTCGCCCAGCATCGCGGCGAGCATGACGCCGTTCGATTCAGGGAGGGCGAGGCCGCTGGCATCGCTGCCCGGCGCGACCAGCTCGTCCCCGGTGGCGGCGATCGCCACACGCACGCGGCGGCGGACGGGGAGGGCGGCGACCCCGCCCGTCGCGGCGACGGCGATGCGGGCGGGGGTGAGACGCTCGCCCGCGGTGACCAGACGCTGGCCGGTGTGGAAGTCGAGCCCGCGGGGACGGACGTTGCGTCCGGCGTGCGCCGGGCCTTCGCCGGTGAGGGTCAGGCTGGCGCCGTCGCGCCCGGCCTCTTCCTGGATCAGCACGGTATCGGTGCCGGGGGGCAGGGCGGCGCCGGTGAAGATACGGGTCGCCTGGCGTGCGCCGACCGATGCCTCGAAAGGGCGGCCGGCGGCGCTTTCGCCGATCACCTGCCACGGGCCGGGCATGTCGTCGAAGCGGATCGCATAGCCGTCCATCGCCGACAGGTCGGCGGCGGGTTGCGTGCGGGCGGCGACAATGTCGGCCGCGGCCCAGCGACCCGCCGCGTCGCGCAGCGGCAGCGTTTCGGTGGACACGGGCACGGCGAGCGCGAGCAGGCGTGCCTGTGCCTGCGTGACGGGGACGAGCGGGGTGGCGGCGGAAATGGCGATATCCTTCGCAAAGCGGCCGGGGGAGAACGGCGTCGGGGCGGCAAGGGTCCGTGGTTGATCCCTGATGGACGGATGCGATATCCTATCCGCCCAAGGAGAAGCCGATGCGAGCCCTTTCCGTTCTCGATACCGTTTTCGCCCGGCACCCGCGTGCGGTGGGTGAAAGCTATCTCGACCATGCGCGCACCGCGAGCCGGTTCGGGCTGGCGATGCTGGGCGGCGGGCTGGCCTGCATGGTGCATGCCGCGGTGCCGGCGCTGTTCACCACCACCGGCAGCGACACGATCCGGCGGCTGCATGCGCGGATGAGCGGTCGGGCCGGACAGGCGGCGGCCGCGCGCGACGGGTTCTGCTACGAAATCTGAGCAGCCGCGACCACAGGGGCGACCCAGTCGCCCGACTTGCCCCCCTGCTTGGCGAGGAGGCGGATGTCGGACAGGACCATCGCCTTGTCGAGCGCCTTGGCCATGTCGTAGAGCGTCAGCAGCGTGACGGAAACCGCGGTCAGCGCCTCCATCTCCACCCCCGTCTGCCCCGCCGTGGCGGCGGTCGCGGTGGCGGTGACGCCGCCTTCGTCCAGCGCCAGATCGATCTCGATCTTCGTCAGCGGCAGCGGGTGGCAGAGCGGGATCAGGTCGCTGGTCCGCTTGGCCGCCATGATGCCGGCGACGCGGGCGACCGCCAGCACGTCGCCCTTCTTCGTGCGACCCTCGGCAATGGCGGCGGCCGCTTGCCCTGACATGGTGATGCGGCCCGACGCGACCGCCTGGCGCTGCGTCACCGCCTTGTCGCCGACATCGACCATGCGGGCCGCGCCGTCGGCATCGATATGCGTCAGCCCCGGCATCAGCCGACCAGCGCGCGGGTCGCGGCCTCGACATCGGCCTGCCGCATCAGCGCTTCGCCGATCAGGAAGCAGTGGATGCCGTGCTGCGCCATCGCATCGAGGTCGGCACGGCTGGTGAGGCCGCTTTCGGCGACGAAGGTGCAGCCCTGCGGCGCGTGGCCGACCAGATCATAGGTGTTCTGGAAGTTCACCTCGAACGTCTTCAGGTTGCGGTTGTTGACGCCGATCAGGCGCGAGCGGAGGCGCGCGGCGCGCTCCATCTCGGACAGGTCGTGCACCTCGACCAGCGCGTCCATCCCGCATTCGAGGGCCGCCGCCTCGATCTCCTGCATCTGCGCGTCGTCCAGCGCGGCGACGATGATGAGGATGGCATCGGCCCCCAGGGCGCGTGCCTCGTGCACCTGCCACGGGTCGATCATGAAATCCTTGCGCAGCACGGGGATCGACACGGCGTTTCGGCCCGCCTCCAGATAGGCGTCCGATCCCTGGAACCAGCGTTCGTCGGTCAGGATCGACAAACAGGCGGCCCCGCCGGCTTCATAGGCGCGGGCATGGGCAACGGGATCGAAATCCTCGCGGATCAGGCCCTTGGACGGGCTTGCCTTCTTCACCTCGGCGATAAGCGCGTGGCCGGTCCTTGCATCGAGCGCGGCGCGAAAGCCGCGCGGGGCGCTTTGCCCGGCGATCCGCTGGTCGAGATCGGCGTGCGAGATCGTCGCCTTGCGCGCGGCGACATCGGCGCGCTTGGTTTCCAGGATGCGGTCGAGCATCGTCGTCATCGGTAGGCAATCCATTGATCGAGCAGACGGGCGGCGGCGCCGTCGTCCAGCACGCGGGCAGCGGCGACCGCGCCACGGCCAAGCGTCGTGCTGTGCCCCGCGACAAGGAGCGCGGCGGCGGCGTTGAGCAGCACCGCGTCGCGGTAGGCGCCTTCCTCACCGGCGAGCAGGCGCTGAAGCGCGGCGGCGTTGTGGGCGGCGTCGCCGCCGCGGATCGCGGAGACGGGATGGCGGGGCAGGCCGGCATCCTCGGGCGTGATCGTGGCGGGTGCTACGAGCGTGCCGACGGAGACGGCGATGCTGGGGCCGGCGCCGGAGAGTTCGTCCAGCCCCTCCTCGCCCGAGACGACCAGTGCGGCCTGGGTGCCGAGCTGGTTCAGCGCCTCCGCATAGAGCGGGGCATAGTCGGGGCGGGCGATGCCGATGAGCTGGCGGGTGACGTGCGCGGGATTGGCGAGCGGGCCCATCAGGTTGAAGATGGTGCGGCGGCCGATCGCGCGGCGGATCGGCGTGATCCGCTTCATCGCGGGGTGATGATTGGCCGCGAACAGGAAGGCGATGCCCAGATCGGCAAGGCTGGCCTCCGCCACCGCGCCGGCGCGATCCATGTCGAGGCCGAGCGCCTCCAGCGTGTCGGCGGCGCCCGCCTTGGACGAGGCGGCGCGATTGCCATGCTTGGCGACGGGCACGCCGAGCGCGGCGACGACGAGCGCCACCGCGGTCGAGACGTTCAGCGTATGATGACCATCGCCACCGGTGCCGCAGACATCGACGGTGCCGGGTGGCGCCTGGATCGGGACGACCCGCTCGCGCAGGGCGCGCGCGGCCTCGGCGATCTCGATCGCGGTCTCGCCGCGTTCGGTCAGGCCGGTCAGGAAGGCGATGATCGCCGCCTCGGTGGCCCGACCGTCGAGGATGTCGGCAAAGGCGACGCGGGCCGACTCGCGCGACAGCGGCGAGGCGGTATCGGGGAGCAGGGAAACCGTGGTCATGCCGCGAGATGCGCGGGCATGCGGTAGGCAATTCCCGCTTCGCGGAGGAAGTTGGCGAGCATGGCGTGGCCATGTTCGGTGGCGATGCTTTCGGGATGGAACTGCACGCTGTGGATCGGCAGATGCGCGTGGCGGAAGCCCATCACCGCGCCGTCCTGCGCACGCGCATTGACGATCAGGCTGTCGGGCACGTCGTTGACGATCAGCGAATGGTAGCGCGTCGCGGTGAAGGGCGAGGGGAGCCCTGCGAACATGCCCGAGCCGTCATGCAGCACGGGCGAGGTCTTGCCGTGCATCAGCCCGCCGCGCTCCACCTTGCCGCCGAAATGCTGGCCGATCGCCTGATGCCCCAGGCACACGCCGAGCAGCGGCCGGCCGGCATCGGCACAGGCGGCGACGAGGTCGAGGCTGACGCCCGCCTCCGTCGGTGTGCAGGGGCCGGGCGAGATCAGAAAGGCGCTGGCGCCCGATGACAGCGCCTGGCCCGCCGAGATGGCGTCGTTGCGCACCACCTCCACCTCGGTCCCCAGTTCCTGGAGATAGTGGACGAGGTTCCAGGTGAAGCTGTCGTAATTGTCGACGACGAGGATCATGGAGGCCGCCATAGACGCGTGTCACGATGTTGCAAAGCGTCGCCGGTGCCGACACATCGTAGCAATGCCGCGGCTGTAGCGCCGGCGGATCGGCGCGGTTCAGCATGGAGCCATGCGCCGTGCCCGACGTTGTTCCGGACAAAGGAGACTTCGCTCATGTTCCGCCCCCTGTTGATCGCCGCGCTGGTCGCGTCGCCCCTGCCGGCTTTCGCACAGACCCAGGCCGCAGCGGCCGATCAGCAGGCCGAGACCGGCCAGCCGCCCAAGCGCGTGCGCAGCGTGACCCTGACCGGCGACCAGAAATGCCCGCAAAGCACCGCCGACGAGGTGGTGGTGTGCGGGCGCGACGACGAGCCGTTCCGTATTCCGAAGGGTTTGCGCGACGATCGCCCGATCGCGGCGCAGAACCAGAGTTGGGTGAACCGTGCCGCGGTCGCGGACCGGATCGGGCGGACGGCGGCGGGCCTGCCCGACACCTGCTCGCCGGTGGGGTCGGGCGGGCAGACGGGTTGCTCGCTGACCTGGAACCGCGAATTCGCCGCACAGCGCCGGGCCGATGCGGCAGCCGAGCGGGCGGTGCCGGGCGGCGAGGAGTAAGCCGCCCCTACTGCCCGAAACCGCTTTCCGCCGCGCGGGCGACCGCCTCGCGGGCGGCGGCAAGGATGGCGCCGGCCTTGGCCTCGCACTCGCGCTGTTCATAGGCGGGGTCGGAGTCGGCGACGATGCCCGCGCCGGCCTGGACGTGGATCATGCCGTCCTTCACCACCGCGGTGCGCAGCACGATGCAGCTGTCCATCGATCCGTCGGGCGAAAAATAGCCGACGCCGCCGGCATAGGCACCGCGGCGTTCGGGTTCGAGCTCGGCAATGATCTGGCAGGCGCGGACCTTTGGCGCACCGCTGACCGTGCCGGCGGGGAAGCCGGCGAACAGCGCGTCGAGCGCATCCTTTTCGGGTGCCAGCGTGCCGACCACGTTCGACACGATGTGCATCACATGGCTGTAGAGTTCGACCGTGTAGCTGTCCGTCACGCGCACGCTGCCCGGTGCGGAGGCGCGGCCGGTATCGTTGCGGCCGAGATCGAGCAGCATCAGATGTTCGGCCCGTTCCTTCGGATCGGCGAGCAGGCTGGTGCGGTTCGCCTCGTCCTCCGCGGCGGTCCTGCCGCGCGGGCGGGTGCCGGCGATGGGGCGGATGGTGACGTCGCCGTCGCGGACGCGCACGAGGATCTCGGGGCTGGAGCCGATCAGCGAAAAACCGGGTAGATCAAGATGATAGAGGAAGGGGGAGGGGTTGATGCGGCGCAGGCTGCGGTAGAGTTCGAAGGGGGGGAGCGCAAACGGCGTCTCGAACCGCTGGGCCAGCACGACCTGAAAGATGTCGCCGGCGACGATATAGTCCTTCGCGCGGGCGACCATTTCCCCGTAGCGGCCGGGGGCGAGCGCGGGGGTGTAGGCGGGCTCGTCGAGATCGGCGCGAACGGGCGCCGGCAGCGGCGTGGCGGCAAGGCGCGCGGCGACCGCATCGAGGCGGCTCTCCGCATCGGCGACGATGGCGGCGGCGTCGCGGGTGGCGTCGGGCCAGGCCGGGGCGACGAGGAACAGCGCGTCGGCGAGACGGTCGAAGACGAGGATGACGGTGGGGCGGACGAAGATCATGTCCGGCAGGCCGAGCGGGTCGCTCGCCGGCTGAGGCAGATCCTCCACCAACCCCACGGTTTCATAGCCGAAATAGCCGACAAGGCAGGCCAGCGCGCGGGGCAGCCCCTCCGGCACGTCGGCGCGGCATTCGGCGACCAGCGTGCGGAGCGCCGCCAGCGTATCCTGCGCGCAATCCGCGAACGCGTCGCGGTCGGTCGCCCAGTGGCGGTTGATCGCGGCGGCCTTCCCATGCGCGCGGAAGACGAGATCGGGGGCAAGGCCGATCAGGCTGTGGCGGCCGCGGGTCGCGCCGCCCTCCACCGATTCGAGCAGGAAATCGCCGCGGCCGGGCTCGATCAGCTTCAGGGCGGCGGCGACCGGCGTCTCGGTATCCGCGACCTGCCGGCGCCAGATCAGCGCCGGCCGGCCGGAGGCGAGCGCGGAGACGGGATCAGTTATTGGAGCTGCTCCCGTTCACCAGCTCGTTGCGCACCGCCGCGACGTTGCCGGTATCGATCTTCACGCCGACATTCCTGCTGACCGCGCGGACAAACTGTTCAACATATTCGCGGCCCTGAAGACGGCCGATGTCGGCGCGGGCGGCGCGGACGGCGTCCGGGGTGTTCGAGGCGTCGCCACGGTCGATCCGGTCCAGCTTGATGACGTACCAGCCGTCGCCGCCGGGCGATTGCAGCGTCTTAGTGGTGCCCTGCTTCATGCTGAACAACAGCGCGAGGGGCGCGGCGGCCGGCGTCTGCTGCGCCGCGGCCAGCTGCGCACGCGCGGCGGCGATCGGGCGGATGGCGGGAAGCGACAGCCCGGTCTGGCCGAGTGCGGCACCAAGCGCTGCACCCTTGTTGACGCGGGCCAGCACGTCGTTCGCCACCTTGCGGGCCGCGGCGCGGGCGCGATCGGCCTTGAGGTCGGCGATGACGGCGTTCTGCACCTGCATCAGCGGGCGGGGGGCGGAGGGCACGACCTGACCGACGGCGACGACGGCGAAGCCGCCATCCTGGCCGAGCGGCACCACCTGCGGCGCATCGCCATCCTCGGCGGTGAAGGCGGCGGTGATCATGGTGCGCTGTTCGGCCGAGGGCTGGAAGGCGGGGGCGTCGGGCGCCTGCCCCTGCGCGGTGACGGCGGGGAGCGCCTGTGCCTGCAGCTTCTGGTCGCCGACGACCTCGTCAAAGGTGGCATTGTCGGCCAGCGCATCCTCGACCTTGTTGCGCAGGTCGGCGAGCGCGGCGGCGGACTTCTGCTTGGTCAGCGTGTCGACGATGTCGGCGCGAACCTGTTGCAGCGTGCGCGCCGGCACCTGGGTGACGGCATCGACGCGCGCGACGACGAAGCCGAGCGTACCGCGCAAGGGGCCGACGACCGCGCCCTGCGACGCAGCAAAGACCGCATCGGCGACCGCGGCGGAGGTGGTCGCGGCATAGGCGGCCTTGTCGACGCCTTCCTGCGTGGAGGGCTCCAGCCCGGCGGCCTGTGCGGCGGCGGCAAGCGCGGTGCCGCCCTTCACCTTGGCGGCAAGCGCATTCGCACCGGCCTGGTCGGCGACGATGACCTGGGTGACGGTGCGCTTCTCGCTGGCGGCGTAGCTGGACTGGTTGGACCGGAAATAGGCGGCGATCTCGGCATCGGTCGGGGTGACGCGCGCGGCGACCGCCTGCGGCGAAACCACGGCGTAGCGCACCGTGCGACGCTCCGGCAGGGTGTAGCGCGACAGGTTGCGGCCGTAGAAGCTCTGGATCTCCGCGGGCGTGGGCGCGGCACCGGTGCCGACCGCGGTCAGCGGGATGAAGCCGATCTGGCCGGCGCGCTTTTCGAGCAACAGCGAGGCATAAGGGAGCGCCAGTTGCTGCGGCATCTGCGTCGCGCCCTGGGTGGGGGCGATAAGCTGCTGGCCGATCAGTTCGCGGGCGATGTCGGTGCGCACCTGCTGATCGGTCATCTTCCGGTCGGCCAGGATGCGCTGGTAAAGCGTGGGATCGAACTGGCCATTGGGCCCGCGCAGCGCCGGGATCGAGGCGATCTGGCCGTCGACCGCGCGGCGCGAGACGACCATGCCCTGGTCATGGCCGAATTCCTCCAGCGCCATGCCGTTGACGATCCGCTGCAGCGTGCCGTCGAGCCCGCCCTGAGCGATAAAGGTCGCGACATCGAGCGTCGGCTGTTCGCGGCGATACGCCTCCACCTCGGCGTTGACCGCCTGGCGCAGCTCGGCATTGCCGACCTTGGCATCGCCGACCTTGGCGACCTGCGCTCCACCGATGCCGCCCCCCATGCTGGTGACGTTCGACACGTCACCCGCCGCAAAGGCGATCGCGATCACCCCCAGGACGATGAAGGTGACGATGACACCGGCCTTGGAATTGATGATCCGGCGGAAGAAACTGAGCATGGACGACCGATCGGCAGGAGAAAATCGGGTGATGCTTTAAGAGGCGGGCGCGCAAGCATCAAGCTTGTGCCGCAACGCAGACGCGCTATCGGTGTTGAACATGTATAACGATGAAGTGGGAATCCGGGGATGACGCGGCGCAAACTGGTGGCGGGCAACTGGAAGATGAACGGATCGCTGGCCGCGCTCGGCGAGCTGGACGCGATCGCGGCGGCAGCGGATGCGGCGCCGGGGGTCGATGTCGCGGTGGCGGTGCCGGCCACGCTGATCGGGCCGGCGGCGGCGCGCGTACCGGGTCTGGCGATCGGCGCCGAGGACGTGCACGAGCGCGATGCGGGCGCGCATACCGGCTGCATCTCGGCGGCGATGGTGGCGGAGGTGGGCGCCAGCTTCACCATCGTCGGCCATTCCGAGCGGCGGGCCGATCAGGGCGAGACGAGCCAGGATGCGTGGGCCAAGGCGGCGGCGGCGCACCGGCAGGGCCTGAGCGTCATCCTGTGCTGCGGCGAGACGGAGGCCGAGCGCAACGCGGGTCGCGCCGAACGCGTGGTGCAGGCGCAGATCGAGAAGTCGGTGCCCGACAATGCGGACGGCAGCTGGTTCACCCTCGCCTATGAGCCGCGTTGGGCGATCGGGACGGGCCGCACCCCGACGCTGGAGGAGATCGGATCGATCCACGCGATCGCGCGCGCCAAGCTGCGCATGCTGATCGGCGATGCGGCGGACGGGGTGCGCATCCTGTACGGCGGATCGGTGACGGGGGAGAATGCCGCGACGATCCTGGCGGTGGACGATGTGGACGGCGCGCTGGTCGGGGGTGCGAGTTTGACGGCGGCGAAGTTCGTGCCGATCATCGAGGCGGCGGCGGGGGTTTGATTTTTTGGCGGCGCTGCCTGGCGGTAGGTCGCCCTCTCCCCAGCGGGGAGAGGGAGGGGACCCGCGGCTTTCGCCGTGGGGAGGGTGAGGGGGTGCCCAGCAGTGCTGCGCTTCGTGTCGGCCCCTCACCCTCCCACTGCCTGACGGCAGCGGGCCCCTCCAGCATCAGGTCGTTCATGCCCCCGGCATGAACTAAACAGCGCGGGGCGCTGTTTACCTGATGCTCCCCGTGGGGGAGAGAGAATAATCACCCGTACCGCTTCTTCAGCATCGCATACGCCGCACGGAGGGCATAGGCGTCGGCGCCCTTGGGGCGGCCGGGTTTGGCCGTGGGGCGCCAGGCGAAGACGTCGAGATGGGCCCAGGCGGTGCCTTCGCGCACGAAGCGGCGGAGGAAGAGGGCGGCGGTGATCGCGCCGGCAAAGCCGCCTTCGGGGGCGTTGACCATGTCGGCCACGTCCGATTTCAGCATGTCGTCGTACCCGTCCCACAGGGGCAGGCGCCAGAGGGGATCGTCCTCGGCCGTGCCCGCGGCGAGCAGGGCGCCGGCCAGCGCCTCGTCATCGGTGAAGAGCGGCGGCAGGTCCGGGCCGAGCGCCACGCGGGCGGCGCCGGTCAGCGTCGCGAAATCGAGGATCAGGTCGGGGGCATGTTCGCCGGCGCGGGTCAGCGCGTCGCCCAGGATCAGCCTGCCTTCGGCATCGGTGTTCGTGTTCTCGACGGTCAGGCCCTTGCGGGTGCGCAGCACGTCGCCGGGGCGGAAGGAGGCGGCGGACACCGCATTCTCGACCGCGGGGACGAGGAGGTGGAGGCGGACGGGCAGGCGCGCGGCCATGACCAGGCCGGCGAGCGCGATCGCGTGGGCAGCGCCGCCCATGTCCTTCTTCATCAGGCGCATCGCGGCGGACGGCTTGATATCGAGGCCGCCGGTGTCGAAGCACACGCCCTTGCCGACGATGGCGAGGCCGGGATGCGCGGGGTCGCCCCAGGCGAGTTCGATCAGGCGGGGTGCACGCTCCGGCGTGGCGGCGATGCCGACCGCGTGGATCATCGGATAGTCGCGGGCCAGCGCCTCCCCTTGCGTCACCGCGATCTCCGCGCCGAAGCGGCGGGCGAGTTCGGCGATTTCATGTTCCAGTTCGGCGGGGCCGAGATCGCCGGCGGCGGTGTTGACCAGATCGCGGACCTGCGCGGTGGCCGCCGCGATGCGCACGGTTTCCTCGATATGCGCGGCGTCGCGGGTCAGGAGGACGCGCTGCCCGGTCGGCTCGCCGGCCTTGTAGCGGGTGAAGCGGTACTGGCCGAGCAGCCAGCCGAGCGCGGCGGGACCGGCATCGATCCCCTCCGGTCGGTAGACGCCCTCCGGCAATATCTCCGCAAGTCGGGCGAGTGCCCAGGGCGAGTGCGGATCGGCGATGGCGGCGACGACCTGCCAGTCGCTTTCCCCGGTGACGATCAGGTGCGTGCCCGCCTTGCCCGTGAAGCGCGCGGCGGCGGCCTGGGTGCGGACCGCCTGGGGCTGGTCGTGCAACCATGCCCCAAAGTCATCCGGCGCGATCGCGGTGATGGTGCGCGCATATTGGCCGCGATCGGGTTGCAGCAGAAGCGTGAAGTCGGTCGTCATTGAACGGGTGCCACCAGGAATTGCTCGAACCGCTGCGCGCCGTCGGGCTCGGCATAGGTGCTGACCGAAAGCGTGCGGTTCGGGTAGGTTACGCGGAAGGTGCGATTGACGAAGCCGCCGCGCAGGCGGGTGCGGCCGGTCTGGACAAAGGCGGTGGGCTCGCCGAGCGCGGCCAGGCTGGTGCGGTAGTCGGCCTGGGCGCGCGGGGTGAAGTAGAAGTTGGCGTCCTCGGTCAGCAGCGTGCGGTCGAGCGTACCGCTTCGTAACTGATCGTACAGGCGGCGGGCGCGGGGGAGGGCGGCCTGATCCTCGGCGGAGGCGGTGGGCGGGGGCAGGACGATCGCCTGCAATCCGCCGGCGATGCGGCTGGTGGCGTCGGAAAACCAGCTGTTGGTCAGAACGACGATCGCCGCCTTGTCATCGGGGAAGACGATGTTTTCGGACAGGAAACCGACCGCCTCGCCGGAATGCTCGACAAAGCGGCGGCCGTTCTGCGTGCCGGTGCTGACCCCCAGGCCATAGCCGTTGGTCGACCCGTCGGCGAGGCGGACGGGCGTTTCCTGCGCACTCCAGTCGTCGGGGGCAAGCAGCGTGCGGTTCAGGCGGGCGATGTCCCATCTGGCGAGATCCTGCGCCGACATCGACAACTGGCCCGCCGCATAGAGCCAGCCCGATGCGGCCGGCGTCTCGGCATGGACGGGGCCGAGCGCGAAGCGGCCATAGCCTTGCGGGAAACCGGGTCCCACCGCCTCGTCCTGATCCAGCGCGCGGATGCCGAGCGGCGCGAAGATGCGGGTCTGCAGAAGCTGCATCAGCGGCTGGCCCGACACCTTTTCCGCGATCATGCCGGCGACGACATAGCCGGTGTTGGAATATTGCCATTGTTGGCCGGGCTGAAAATCGAGCGGCGCCTTGGCCCAGCGGTCGACGATGCCCTGCGGCGTGACGGGCGTCGCCATCGCCTTGAAGCTGAAATCCTGCGGCCAATAGTCGCGAAGACCCGAGGTGTGCGACAGCAACTGGCGCAGCGTGATGCGGTCGCCGCCGGTGATGCCGGGCAGATACCGGGCGACAGTGTCGTCCAGGCTGAGCTTGCCGTCATCCTCCAGCAGGAGGAGCGCGGCGGCGGTGAACTGCTTGGAGATGGAGGCGATCTGGTAGGGCGCGGCCGCGTCGGCGGGCTTTGCCGCCTCCGACTGCTTGCCATAGGCCTTGGCAAGGACGATGCGGCCGCCCCGCACCACCGCGATCGAGGCGGAGGGGACGCCGGTATCGGCCAGCGTCTTGGCGACGAGCGCGTCGATCTGCACCTGTTCCCGGGCGCTGAGTGACTGGGCCTGGAGCGGGATGGGCGCGGCAATCGATAAGGCGGCAGCCAGCAGGGTGCGGATCATGACGCCATCCAAGCATAGCCGGCCATCCCCCGCAACGGGGTGGCTGTGCCGGGTCATGTCGGAGCGGAGGCACGAACGCCCTATTAACTGGTTGATGATAGTCCCCAGATTGGGGGCATGGGGTTGCGATGACCATAGACACGATCGTGAGGCAAGCGGCACGGCGATCCGGGGATCTGGGGCTGAAGACACTGGATCTTCAGGCCGATATCGCGGCGCTGTCGGCACGGGTGACCGAACAGGCATTGACGATCGGCTCCATCGGCTCCGAAGCGCAGACACTGGTCGCCGATGTCGAGAACATCGCGACGGCCGTGGTCGACATGCGCGACAACAGTGCGGCGGTGCATGGCGTGATCGAGGATTCGGCCGCGCAGTTGAACGCGGCGACGGGCGATGTGGTCGACCTCATCGCGCAGGTGACGCGCATTCATGAGGGACTGGGCGACTTCAACAGCGCGCTGGACGACGTGGCGCGGATCACGGCGGCCATCAATGCCATCGCCAAGCAGACCAACTTGCTGGCGCTCAACGCCACGATCGAAGCGGCCCGCGCGGGGGATGCCGGGCGCGGCTTTGCGGTGGTGGCAAGCGAGGTAAAGAAGCTGGCCGGCGAAACCGCCGATGCCACGAAGCGGATCGAGGCGGCGGTGGGCGCGCTGACCGGCGAGGCACGGGCGATGCTGGGCCGGATCGAACAGGGCGTCGGCAAGGCGCGGTCTGCGCACCGCGGCGCCAAGGATATCGAAGGGCTGGTCGATCGGCTGAGCGTGCTGATGCGCGGCCTTTCGGATAGCAGCGACACGGTGGCGGGGCGGATCGATTCAATGGTACGCGTGGTCGATCATGTCGGGGTCGGGCTGGTCGCGCTGTCCGATACGTCGTCGGCGAATGCGGCCGGGCTGGAGCGGCTGTCCGAGCGCGTCACCACGGTGAGCGACGAGACCAACGCCTTGTTGCAGATGCTGGCGGAAAGCGGGGAAACCGCCGACACGCCTTATATCGATTACGCGATGCAGGCGGCGACGGCGATCAACGTGGCGCTGGAGGCGGACATCGATGCCGGCGTGCTGACGCTCGATGCATTGATGAGCGACGAATATGTCGAGGTGCCGGGTTCCGATCCGCCGATCGCGACGCATGTCGCCCAGCCCGTGCTGACCCGCATCATGCGCCCGCACCAGGAAACGGCACGGTCGTTACCCGGCCTGTTCGGAGTCAGCTTTACCGATCGCAACTGCTTCAACGCGGTACCGATGCCCGAGCGTGCACTGCCGCAGCGGCCGGGCGATCCGAAGTGGAACGAGGAATTTGCCCGCACCGGCATGTTCTTCCGTGCACCCGAGTCGATGGAGCAGGTGCGGACCACCGATGCCTTCCGCCTGAAGGCGTATCGCCGACGCATGGCCGATGGCGGAGTGATCCTGTTGAAGATGGTCATCACACCGATATGGGTGAAGGGTCGGCATTGGGGGGCATTGTTATGCGCCTACAAGGATCAGGGCTGACCACGGCGCGTACCACAGCCAGCCCCCCGGCAGGTCAGGCGGGTACGCCGTACAGGTCGTGGTCGTCGGCATCCTCGATCACCACCGGCACGATATCGCCGACCGACAGGTGGCCGGCGTCGCGCAGGAAGACCTCGCCATCGATTTCGGGTGCGTCGGCCCGGCTGCGGCCATTGGCGCCGCCCTCCTCGTCCACCGCGTCGATGATGACGGGCAGGGTGCGACCGACTTTTGCGGCGAGCTTGGCGGCCGAGATCGCCGCGGTCTTCTCCATGATGCGCGCGTAGCGCTCTTCCTTCACGGCCTCCGGCACCGGATCGGGCAGGTCGTTCGCCGCGGCCCCCTCGACGGGTTCGAAGCGGAAGGCGCCGACGCGGTCGAGCTGCGCCTCGTCCAGCCAGTCGAGCAGATACTGGAAATCCTCCTCCGTCTCGCCGGGGAAGCCGACGACGAAGGTGGAGCGGATCGCGATGTCCGGGCAGATCTCGCGCCACCGGTGGATGCGGCTGAGCACCTTGGCGTCGTTGCCGGGCCGCTTCATGCGGCGCAGAACCGAGGGCGCAGCGTGCTGGAACGGGATGTCGAGATAGGGGAGCACCAGCCCCTCGGCCATCAGCGGGATGACCTGATCGACATGCGGATAGGGATAAACATAATGCAGGCGCACCCAGGGCGCGATCCGGCCCAGTTCGCGGGCGAGGTCGGTCATGTGCGGCACGACCTCCTGCCCCTTCCACATGCGCGGCTCGCGGCGGATGTCGATGCCGTAGGCCGAGGTGTCCTGGCTGATCACCAGCAACTCGCGCGTGCCGGCCTCCACCAGCTTCTCCGCCTCGCGCAGGATCGCGTCGGGGCGGCGGCTGACCAGATCGCCGCGCAGGGACGGGATGATGCAGAAGCTGCACCGGTGGTTGCAGCCCTCCGAAATCTTCAGATAGCTGTAGTGCCGCGGCGTCAGCTTCAGCCCGGCATCGGGGATCAGGTCGAGATAGGGCGACAGGTTGGCGGGCGCGGCGGCGTGCACCGCCTCCACCACCTGCTCATATTGGTGCGCGCCGGTGACGGCCAGCACGTCGGGGAAGCGGGTGCGGATCGCCTCCGCTTCCTTGCCCATGCAGCCGGTCACGATGACGCGGCCGTTTTCCTTGATCGCCTCGCCGATCGCCTCCAGCGATTCCTCCTTGGCGGAATCGAGAAAGCCGCATGTGTTGACCAGCACGACGTCGGCGCCGGCATAGTCGGGCGACATCTGATAGCCGTCGGAGCGGAGCTGCGTCAGGATGCGTTCGCTGTCGACCAGGTTCTTGGGACAGCCGAGCGACACCATGCCGACACGCGGCGGGGAGGGGAGTTTGGTTGCCATGGGATCGCGCGCACATAAGCGATCCCGGCGGACTTTTCCAGATGCAGCGATCTTGATCGAGGTTTATCGACTTTGCCGGCGCCCCCGGTCATGACGGGCGGGAAAGGGAATGCCTGACCATGCTCGCGATCGGTTTGATGTCCGGGACCTCGCTCGACGGGGTCGATGCCGCGCTGATCGAAACCGATGGCGAAGGGCAGGTGCGGCCGGTCGCATTTCGGGGCGAGCCCTATTCCGACGCGGCGCGCGCGCAACTGGCCGAGGCGACGGTGCTGGCGCTGTCCTTCGACAAGCCGCGGCCCAGCCCGCCGGTGGTGGCGGCCGGCGACCTGATCGTGCGCACCCATGTGCTGGCGGTGCAGAAGCTGCTGCGCGATGCCGGGGTGGCGGCCGACGACGTGGGCGTGATCGGCTTTCACGGGCAGACAGTGGCCCACCGGCCGGATCGCGGCTGGACATGGCAGATCGGCGACGGCGCCGCGCTGGCGAATGCGACGGGCATCACCACGGTTTGGGACTTTCGTTCGGCCGATGTCGCGGCGGGCGGGCAGGGCGCGCCGCTGCTGCCCGTCTATCACGCGGCACTCACCGCCGGGCTGACCCTGCCGGTGGCGGTGCTGAACCTGGGCGGGGTGGCGAACATCACCTGGGTGGGACCGGACGGCGGGCTGGTCGCGTTCGACACCGGCCCCGCCAACGGCCTGATCGATAGCTGGATGGAGGCGGAAACCGGCGCCCGCTTCGACGCGGACGGCGCGCTGGCGGCGAGCGGGCGGGTGGAGGCGACCGTGCTGGACACCCTGCTCGACAATCCATGGTTCGATGCAGCGCCGCCAAAGTCGCTGGATCGGAACGACTTCACTATTCAGGCGGTCCGCGGGCTGTCGGCGGCGGACGGGGCCGCGACGCTGACCGCCTTTACCGCGGCGACGGTGGCGCGGGCGCTGGAACATCTGCCCAGCCGGCCGACGCGGCTGCTGGTGGCGGGCGGCGGGCGGCACAATCCGACGATGCTGCGGATGATCGCCGAGGCGACGGGGACCGTGCCCGAACCGAGCGATGCGCTGGGCTGGAACGGCGACGCGATGGAGGCGGAGGGCTTTGCCTATATGGCGGTGCGCACGCTCAAGGGCCTGCCGATCAGCTTTCCGGGCACGACCGGCGCAGCGCTGCCGATGCCCGGCGGGGTGGTGAGCGAGCCGGAGCGGTAAACCGTCGGCGCGGCCGGTGTCATTGGCTGGGGTGGGGGGCAACCTCGCCATCGACCGGAGGACGCGGCGCATCGGGGTTGTTGCCAACGCCGTCGCGCAGCACGACCGGCTTGGGGCAGCCGTCCACCATGCGCCATACGGTGCGGATCTCCACCGCATCGGGCAACTCGCTCAAGTTGCTCTGCCGCGGCGTAACTGCACCGGCGGTCTTTTCGGCGTGCGGGGTGCACCCTTTCGGGGGCGAAGCGGGCGGTTCCTGCGCAAATGCGGCAGGTGCGACAAGCATGAAGGCGAGCAAGGCGGAAGCACGCATCGATCAACTCTCCCATGATGACGACGACGGGAGCCTATCATGGCGGTGATCGACGCGGAAGCCGGGGTCAGCGCGCCACGTAGGCGTCGATCAGTGCGCCGACGTCATCGGGGTGCTTGCCGGTGAGTTCGGACGCGGTCTCGCCCTTGCCGTAGATGAAGCCGTAGACCGGATAGGTGGTGCCGCCCAGCCCTTCGGAATCGCGATACCAGACCTTTACGTCCGACCAGTCGTTGCCGCGCGATACGTCGAACAGGGTGACATCCTGTTCGGCATGGCCACGCTCGCCATTCTGGCGGGACCAGTTGGCGTGGGTCAGCATCACCACCCGGTCCTCGACGATGCGGCTGACCACCGCGACATGGCCCAGCGGCAGGCGCGATGTCTTTTCGAAAACGATGACCGCGCCGACCTTGGGCGCATGGCCGCGCTTGTAGACGCCGTCCGCCTGCTTCCACCAGGTCCAGGCGTCGCCATAGATGCGGATGCCGGAGGCTTCGCGCGCAAAGGGAACGCATTGCCCGACATAGTCGAGCAGCGACCGCCCTGCCGCAGGTGCCGCGAACAGGATCGATACGATCAGGCCGAATCCGGGAAGTCCCTTCATAGGCAGCACGATAGCGCCATCCCCATCAACCGGATGTTGCCCATTCTGGTTACCGGTCCGGTTACCAGAACGTCCCGGCGCGATCCGGCCTATGGATCAGCCGCGCCGGGCGCTGGCGCGTGCCTCCAGCATGCCCCACAGGCCGCGATGCTGCGCGAACAACTGGCTGGCGCCGAAGCTGCGCGCGCGCAGGGCAAGCGCCGCTGCCGGAACGGGCGGGTTGGCGGGAGGCAGGATCGGCACTACCACCTCGACCCCGAAACGGGCGGCGGCGGCATCGAGAACGTGGCGCAGCGCCCGCCAGTCGGCAAGCAGGGCGGCGACCGCGCCGGTGGCGGAGCCGATCCGGTCGGAATTGGCCAGCGCCTCCAGCGTGTGGCGCTGTTGCGCCAGTGCGGCGGCGGTTTCCGCCTGGCCGGGGGTGGAGGGAAGCGGACCGGCCGCGGCGGCGAGCTGCGCCAGATAGGCGCGCTCCACCGCGAAGCCGGCGGCGGCATCGACCAGCCAGGGCAGGGTATCAACCTCCGCCGCGCGGGCGAGCGCGCATTCGATCATGCCCGGATGATTGCCATGGATGGCGGTGACGGCGTGTATCGCATCGGCCAGGTCGCGCAGCGGCGTATGCGGGGCGAGCAGCCGGTGCCAGTGCGCATGCGCGGCGATGCCGTCGACGGCCGCCATCGCGTCGAAATCGCCGGGGTTGCCGTGCCCCGGTGCCGAGGAAAGTGCCATGCCGCGGCCCTTCAGGAAGCCGGCGCAGCGCCGGGGTGCAAAGCAAGACCCGTAGATCAGGAACGTTAACAGACTGTTAGCGATATGGTTTTGCGGGCCGGCCCAGTGGTGGCGGATGTTACGGCTTTACGCAGACGGCGACGCCCGCGATAACCCGCCCCCATTGGCCGACGGGTGTCGGCAGCTACGATCCGTTCGGAGAGATCACGGGATGCGCGCATGGGTGCTGGGACTGGCTTTGGCTTCGGTGGGAACGGCGGCGATGATGAGTGAGCAGGTCCAGGCCGCGGATCGCAGCGCGATCGTGCCGGCCAAGCAGGGCGAACTGACGCTGGGCCGCGTGTTCGGCAACCCGGACCTGTCCGGATCGCAGCCAAGGGGCCTGCGCCTGTCGCCCGACGGCACGCTGCTGACCTTTCTGCGCGCGCGCGCCGACGAGCGCGAGCGGCTGGACCTGTGGGCGCGCGACACGCGCACCGGCGCGGAGCGGATGCTGGTCGATTCCAAGGCGGTCGGCACCGGTGCCGAACTGTCCGAGGCGGAAAAGATGCAGCGCGAGCGGGCCCGCATCGGCGGGTCGAAGGGCATCGTCACCTATGACTGGGCCCCCGACGGCAAGACCATCCTGGTGCCGCTGGACGGCGACCTGTACCTCGCCACGCTGGACGGGCAGGTCCGCCGGCTGACCAACACGGCCGGCGGCGAGCTGAACCCGGTGGTCAGCCCCAGGGGCGGCTTCGTCAGCTTCGTGCGCGACCAGAATTTATGGGCGGTGCCGCTGGGCGGCGGCGAGGCGCGTCCGCTGACCACCGAAGGCCGGGGCACGGTGCATTTCGGCGAGGCGGAATTCGTCGCGCAAGAGGAAATGCACCGCTTTACCGGCTATTGGTGGAGCCCGGACGAGCGGTTCGTGGCGGTCGAGCGGTTTGACGAGGCGCCGGTACAGGTGGCGGTGCGGGCGGCGATCGGCGCAACGGGGACCAAGGTGTACGAGCAGCGCTATCCCGGTGCCGGCACGCCCAACGCGCTGGTCGACCTCTACGTGATGCGCCCCGACGGGTCGGGCAAGGTGAAGGTCGACCTGGGCAGCGACCCGGACATCTATCTGGCGCGCGTCGACTGGCTGCCCGATGGCTCGGCGCTCCTGGTCCAGCGCCAGAGCCGCGACCAGAAGACGCTCGACATGCTGCGCGTCGATCCCGCCACCGGCAAATCCACCGTGCTGTTCACCGAGAAATCGGGGGAGCGGAGCTGGCTGAACCTGTCCGACGCCTATCACGTGATGAAGGACGGCAGCCTGGTCTGGCGGTCGGAACGCAGCGGGTTCGGGCATCTGTATCGCTACAAGGGGGGCAAGTGGACCGCGCTCACCAAGGGCGACTGGGTGGTCACGAACCTGGTCGGCGTCGATGAGGGCCGGGGGCGGCTCTACTTCACCGGCACGAAGGACGATGTGCTGGAACAGCATCTCTACGCGCTCGACCTGAACAAGCCGGGCAGCGCCACCCGGCTGACCGAGCGCGGCTATACCAATGCGGCGTCGATGGACGACGGCGCCAGCCGCTTCATCATCTCGCGCTCAGGGCCCCGCCAGCCGACCCAGGTCTATCTGGCGGATACGACCGGCAAGCGGCTGGAATGGATCAACGAGAATGCGGTAGCGGGCGCGCACCCCTATGCGCCCTATCTGGCAAGCCATCAGGACACGACGTTCGGCACGCTGAAGGCGAAGGACGGGTCGGTGCTCCATTGGGAGATGATCACGCCGCCGCTGGAGCCGGGGAAGAAATACCCGGTCTTCTTCCAGCATTATGGCGGCCCCGGCACCGGCCAGCAGGTGACGCGCGGATGGCAAGGGGCGCTGCCGCAGTTCCTGGTCGACCAGGGCTATATCTTCTTCCAGATCGACAATCGCGGCTCGTACAATCGCGGCAAGGCGTTCGAGGACCAGATCTACCACGCCATGGGCACGGTGGAGGTCGAGGACCAGTTGACCGGGGCCGAGTATCTGAAGACGCTGCCCTTCGTCGATGCGAACAAGATCGCCACCTATGGCTGGTCCTATGGCGGCTATATGTCGATCAAGATGCTGGAAAAGACGCCGGGCGTCTATGCCGCGGCGGTGTCGGGCGCGCCGGTGACCGACTGGCAACTCTACGACACCCATTATACCGAGCGCTATCTGGGCGATCCGCGCACCGATCCGCAAAGCTATGCGGTCTCGCAGGCGGTGAGCGAGGCGGCGAAGATCAAGGACCCGCTGCTGCTGATCCACGGCATGGCCGACGACAATGTCTTTCTCGACAATGCCACGGTGTTCGCCACCGAGATGCAGAAGACGGACACGCCGTTCGAGATGATGTTCTACCCCGGCCAGACGCACCGCGTCGGCGGGCCGGGCGTGTCGGAGCATCTGTGGACCACGATCCTGAATTTCCTCGACCGCGAGGTCAAACAGAAACCGGCGAAATAAAATTGCGGGTAGGACAAGGATGTTTGGGGTTTCGTGTCGCGGGCGTAAAGGCTACCGGCTTGCGACATTGGTCTAGGAGTATGTGATGGGTTACCGGGTGGTGGTTGCAGGGGCCACGGGCAATGTCGGGCGCGAGATGATCAACATCCTCGCCGAGCGCGAGTTTCCGATCGACGAGATCGCGGTGCTCGCCTCGTCGCGCAGTCAGGGCGATCAGATCGAATATGGCGAGACGGGCAAGCAGCTGACCGTCAAGAATATCGAGCATTTCGATCCGGCCGGCTGGGACATCGCGCTGTTCGCGATCGGGTCGGAGGCGACCAAGGTCTATGCGCCCAAGTTCGCGGCGGCGGGCTGCGTGGTGATCGACAATTCGTCGCTCTACCGCATGGACCCGGACGTGCCGCTGATCGTGCCCGAGGTGAACCCGGATGCGATCGACGGGTACAAGGCACGCAACATCATCGCCAACCCCAATTGCTCGACCGCGCAGATGGTGGTCGCGCTGAAGCCGCTGCACGACAAGGCGACGGTCAAGCGCGTCGTCGTCGCGACCTACCAGTCGGTGTCGGGCGCGGGCAAGCAGGGCATGGACGAGCTGTTCGAGCAGAGCCGCAACATCTTCGTCGGCGACCCCGCCACCCCGGTGAAGTTCACCAAGCAGATCGCGTTCAACGTGATCCCGCACATCGACAGCTTCCTGGAGGACGGCACCACCAAGGAAGAGTGGAAGATGGTGGCCGAGACCAAGAAGATCCTCGACCCCAAGGTGAAGGTGACCGCGACCTGCGTGCGCGTGCCCGTGTTCGTCGGCCATTCCGAGGCGCTGAACATCGAGTTCGAGAACGAGATTTCGGCCGAGGAGGCACAGAGCATCCTGCGCGAGGCGCCCGGCGTGATGCTGGTCGATAAGCGCGAGGATGGCGGCTACGTCACGCCGGTGGAATGCGTCGGCGATTATGCGACCTTCATCAGCCGCGTGCGCGAGGATTCGACCGTCGACAACGGACTGTCGCTGTGGTGCGTGTCGGACAATCTGCGCAAAGGCGCGGCGCTCAACGCGGTGCAGATCGCCGAACTGCTCGGCCGGCGGCATCTGAAGAAGGCGGATTGATCTTGAGGTTTCCCTCTCCCCTATGGGGAGAGGGAAGGGGCCCGCTGCCGCGAGGCAGTGGGAAGGGTGAGGGGCTGCCACGGGCGCAGCACTGCTTGGCAACCCCTCACCCTCCCACCGCTGACGCGGCGGGCCCCTCCCTCTCCCCGGAGGGGAGAGGGCTACGCAACTAATGCCCGATATACCGCCCCGGCCGGTGCCAGGCGATCAGGATCAGGCTGATCGAGGCGGCACTGAGCGCGGACCAGGCGAGTTGCGGGCCCGTCACCACCGGCACCGCGAGCCCCAGGATCAGCACGTCGAGCGCGATCTGGGTGTGACCGGCGTTCCAGCCGCGGCGGCGTTGCAGCCATAGGGTGACGACGCCGGTGCCCCCGACGCCGGCCTGGTGCCGGGCGAGCGCCAGGATGCCCATGCCGATCACCGTGCCGCCGACCACGCTGGCAAAGGCGGGGTGGACGTCGATGACGTGCACCGAGACGCGCGTCGCCGCGGAAAAGGCGGCGATGCCGACATTGACCAGCACCGTCTTCACCGCAAAGCGCGCGCCCATCACCTTGTGCGCGAAGATGAAGAACGGGATGTTGATGAGCGTGAACAGCACGCCGGCCGGCAGCGGCAACAGATAGGACAGCAGCAGCGCGACGCCGGCGATGCCGCCCGTCACCAGACCGGCGGCATGCAGGAACAACAGGCCGACGATGATGAGGATGCACCCGATCGCAAGGGCATAGGCGTCTTCGAGCAGGCTGTGGGGGCGGCCGATCGGGCTGGGGGGAAGGTCGGTATCGGCTTGCATCAAGGGTCCGGCTTTGTGGTGGAGGGACCCTCTCCATGGTGCTGCGGGCTCTTTGCGGCCGCTGGCGGATCGGGCATGCTAACCGATGCGGGCGCCTCCGTCGATGGCTGCGCCCCCGGCAGGAGACAGGCGCGCATGCGCGAGGCGATGACCGGTGGCTGCCAGTGCGGGCGCATCCGCTACGCAGCGACGATCGAGGATGGCGACGAGGCCTATCTGTGCCATTGCAAGATGTGCAGGCGGGCGACGGGCGCTGCCGCCACCGCCTTCGTCAATCTCGCGCGCGACCGGCTGCACTGGCTGGTCGAGCCCGACTGGTATCGATCCTCGCCGATCGCGCTGCGCCCCTTTTGCGCGACGTGCGGGACGCCGCTCGGCTTCGCCTTTGCCGATGGGGAGGGGAATATCGACCTGACCCTGGGGTCCTTCGACGATCCGACCCGGTTCAAGCCGGTGCGCAACTATGCTAGCGAAAGCATCCTCCCCGCCTGGCAGGACACCTCTCACCTGCCGGGCATGCGCTCCGACGAGAATGCGGGCGTGACCCAGCGATGGATGGATAGCCTTGGCCGACTTCCCGATTGAAACGCACTATTTCGACAGCTTCGACGGCACGCGCCTGGCGTGGCATGAAATGGGGGCGGGGCGTCCGATCGTCCTGATCCACGGATATTTCTCCGACGCCAACACCAACTGGATCCGCTACGGCCATGCCGCGGCGATCGCGGCCAAGGGCTACCGCGTCATCATGCCGGATCTGCGCGCGCACGGGCAAAGCGCTCGGCCGCATGACGATGCCGCCTATTTCCCCGACGTGCTGACCCGCGACGGCCATGCACTGATCGAGCATCTCGACCTCGGCGACTATGACCTGGGCGGCTATTCGCTGGGCGCGCGAACGACCTCGCGCATGGTGGCGACCGGTGCGGAGCCGGGGCGGATCATCTTCGCGGGCATGGGGCTCGACGGCCTGACCGACACCAACCGCCGGGTGGATCATTTCACCCACATCCTGACCAATCTGGGCCAGCACAAGCGCGGCAGCCCCGAATGGCTGGCCGAGGCTTTCCTGAAGACCACCGGCGGCGATCCGGTGGCGCTGCTCGGCATCCTCAGGACCTTTGCCGATACCCCGCTGGAGACGATCCGCGGGTTCGCGCAGCCGACGCTGGTGGTGGCGGGCGTCGATGATTTCGACAATGGCTCGGCGAAGGACCTCGCGGACACGCTGCCCAACGCGACGTACACGGAGATACCCGGCGGCCACATGAGCTGCGTCGCCAAGCCGGAACTGGGGCAGGCAATCGCAGCGTTTCTGTAACTTCATACCCTCTCCCCTCCGGGAAGAGGGTATGAAGACGATACACTTGACGCCGCCCCGCCCGCCGCGCCACGATCGTTACAGAAAATACCAATGGGAACCCCGATGATCCGCACCGTAATCTCGACGGCCGCGCTTGCCTGCGCGCTTGCGTCTCCTGCCGTTGCCCAGAACGCCCCCGCCGCGCCTGCCCCCGCCACGCCTGCTACCGCCGACGCCTTCGTCGCCGAGGCGGAGAAGACCAGCGCCGACCGATCGGTCGATGCGCAGCGCGTCGCCTGGGTGAACGCCACCTACATCACCGACGATACCGATGCGCTGGCTGCCAAGTCGGGTGCGGAGATGACCGACCTGGCGGTCCAGTACGGCTTGGGCGCGGCGCGCTACCAGGCGCTGCCCGGCCTGTCCTACGACACCAAGCGCAAGCTGGACCTGATGCGCGGCGGCATTACGCTGCCGGCGCCGACCACGGCCGGGCAATCCGCCGAACTGGCGACGCTGACCACGCGGATGTCGTCCTCCTACGGCAAGGGCAAGGGGCTGCTCGACGGCAAGCCGATCAACGGCTCGGATATCGAGGAAGCGATGGGCACGTCGCGCGATCCCGCCAAGTTGCAGGAAATGTGGGTCAGCTGGCACGACAATGTCGGCGCGCCGATGCGGGCCGACTATGCCAGGATGAGCGCGATCTCGAACGAGGGCGCCAAGGAACTGGGCTATGCCGATGTCGGCGCGCTGTGGCGCTCCGGCTACGACATGCCGCCCGAACAGTTCGCCAGGCTGACCGACCAGATCTGGGCCGAGGTGGAGCCGCTGTACAAGGCGCTGCACACCTATGTCCGCTGGAAGCTGAACGAGAAATATGGCAATGCGGTCCAGCCCAAAACCGGCGCGATCCGTGCCGACCTGCTTGGCAACATGTGGGCGCAGGAATGGGGCAACATCTATGACATCGTCGCGCCCGCCGGCGCGGGCGATGTCGGCTACGACATCGGCGACCTGCTGAAGGCGAAGAATTACGATCCCACGCGCATGGTGAAGCAGGGCGAGGCATTCTATTCCTCGCTCGGCTTCAAGCCGCTGCCCGAGACCTTCTGGCAGCGTTCGCAGATCGTGAAGCCGGCGGACCGCGAGGTGATCTGTCACGCCTCGGCTTGGGACGTCGACAATGTAGACGATATCCGCATCAAGATGTGCACCAAGGTGAATGCGGATGACTTCATCACCATCCACCACGAACTGGGCCACAACTACTACCAGCGCGCCTATAACCAGCAGCCCTTCTTCTACAAGAACGGCGCCAATGACGGCTTTCACGAGGCGATCGGCGATACCGTCGCGCTGTCGATCACGCCGGATTATCTGGTGAAGATCGGCCTGCTGGATGCCGCCCGGGTGCCGAGCGCGGACAAGGATATCGGCCTGCTCCTGCGTCAGGCGATGGACAAGGTCGCGTTCCTGCCCTTCGGCCTGCTGATCGACAAATGGCGCTGGGGCGTGTTTTCGGGCGCGATCAAGCCGGACCAGTATCAAGCGGGGTGGGATGCGCTGCGCCTGCAATATCAGGGCGTGAAGCCACCCGTCGCGCGTGACGAGACCAAGTTCGATCCGGGCGCCAAATACCACATCCCGGCGGCGGTGCCCTATACCCGCTACTTCCTGGCGCGTGTGCTGCAATTCCAGTTCTACGAGGCGGCGTGCAAGCAGTCGGGCTGGAAGGGGCCGCTGCACCGCTGCTCCTTCTACGGCAACAAGGCGGTGGGCGAGAAGCTGAACGCGATGCTGGCGATGGGCCAGTCCAAACCGTGGCCCGACGCGCTGGAGGTGTTCACCGGCAGCCGGCAGATGTCGGGCAAGGCGCTGGTCCAGTATTTCGCGCCGCTCAAGGCGTGGCTGGACAAGCAGAACAAGGGCAAGCCGCAGGGCTGGTAAGACGCTGCCCCCTCCCGCCGCGCGGCGGGAGGGGGCGCTGCCCGCTTATTCGGGGATGGTGCCCTCGTCGGCGATGCCGGCTTCGAACGAGTCCGACGAGTCGGTGCCGTCCGCCTGATGCGCGTGCTTCGCCGGGGTGCTGCCGCGCAGCGACAGCAGCGCCGCCGCGGCGGCACCGGCCGTCGCGATCCCGCCGACGATGGTGGCGATCCCCCATTTCCCGCCGACCTTGTCGATGCCGGTGCGCTTGGTCTGGGCAGGCTTCTTGGCCGGCGCGGCCGCGGGGCGCGGCGTGCTGCGCTTGGACGAGCGCGGCTTGGGCGGGACCTTGGTCTTTTTCTCCGCCTTGTCCGGCTTGTCGAGCTTGTCCGCCTTGGCGGTGCGCGAACGCTTGGGCGCGGTCGCGCTCGACTTGGAGGGCGAGCGGCGACGCGGCGGCGATTTGGGTGCCGGGGGTTTCGGCGTATCGGGGGTGTCGGCCATGGCAAGCTCCGAACGATTTGATTCGGTGCCGTAACGCCCGACGCCCCCGCCGGTTGCTTAGCGGAAGGGCGGCTCGTTGAACGCGCGCAGCTTGCGGCTGTGCAGCTTGGCCCCCTCCAGCCGCAACTGCTCGCACGCCTCGATGCCGATGCGCATATGCTCGTTGATCGCGCGCTCGTAGAAGCGGTTGGCCTGGCCGGGCAGCTTCAACTCGCCGTGCAGCGGCTTGTCGGAGACGCACAGCAGCGTGCCGTAGGGAACGCGGAAGCGATAGCCTTGCGCCGCGATCGTCGCCGACTCCATGTCGATGCCGACCGCGCGCGACAGCGAGAAACGCAGCGCCGACTTGGAGTAACGCAGTTCCCAGTTGCGGTCGTCGGTGGTGACGATCGTCCCGGTCCTCAGCCGCCGCTTCAACTCGTCCCCCGACTGCCCCGACACAATCTCCGCCGCCTTCGCCATCGCCACCTGCACCTCCGCGATCGCCGGCACGGGGATTTCCGGGGGGAGGACGTCGTCGAGAACGTGATCGTCGCGCAGATAGGCGTGGGCAAGGACATAGTCGCCGATGCGCTGGCTGGGGCGCAGTCCGCCGCAGTGGCCGATCATCAGCCACGCCTCGGGCCGCATCACCGCCAAATGGTCGCAGATCGTCTTGGCGTTCGACGGCCCTACGCCGATATTGACCAGGGTGATACCGGTGCCGTCCTCTGCCATCAGGTGATAGGCGGGCATCTGGTGACGGCGCCACGCGCTGTCGGTCACCAGCTTGTCAACATCCTCCGGGCTCTCGATGACGATGCCGCCCGCGCCCGACAGCGCGGTGAAGCGGCTGCCCTCGCCGAGTTGCGATGCGCCCCAGCGGACGAACTCATCGACATAGCGGTGATAGTTGGTGAACAGCACGAAGCGCTGCGTGTGCTCGGCCGGCGTGCCCATATAGTGCCGCAACCGCGCGAGGCTGAAATCGGTGCGCAGCGCGTCGAACAGCGCGAGCGGGCGGGTGCCGTCGATGCTCAGCCACAAACCGTCGGCGATCTCGTCGCCGATAAAGGCCAGTTCGGTGGCCGGGAAATAACGGGCAAGCTCGGCCGCGGATACCTGGTCGAGGCTGAGCGCGTGGCCGGGGTCGAGGACGTAAGGGAAGGGAATTTCCTGCCGGCCCGGCACCGCCTCCACCGTTACGTCATAATCCTCGATCAGCAGCGTCAGTTGTTCAACAAGGTAATCGGCGAACAGGCCGGGCTTGGTGACGCTGATCCGGTAGTCGCCCGGCGAGACAAGGCGGCCGAACGAGCGCATCGGCGTCGGGCGGACATCGTCGCCGCGAAACGACAGGCGGATTTCCGGATAGGCGAAGCAGCCCTCGGCGCGGGCTGCGGCGTCGGGAACCGTGCCGCCGTCCAGATAGGCGGTCAACGCCGCCTTCAGCCGGTCGACGGAGGCGGTGTAGAGGCGGTCCAGTTCGGCGACAACGGTTTCAGCTTGGGTCATGCCCGACGAGCTAGGACCAATGCGGCCACGAGGCAAGGCGGGGCGGGCCGAACGCCCGGATGAGAAGGGGAGGGCACAGCAGGCCCTCCCCGGATCGGTACGGTATCAGCGCCTTACTGGGCGGACTTGTACGTCTTCTCGTCCTCGCTGTCGCCTTCGCGCAGCTTGGTCGCGCCGATCGCGGCACCCGCCACGGCGGCGGCGACACCCGCGGCGATCCCGGCCGCGGCATAGGGGTGGTCCTTGGCCGCCTGCACGGTGGCGCTGGATGCCGAGGATACCTTCTCACCGGCCGTCTTGGCGGCGTCCTGCGCCTTTTCGGTCAGCGACTTCTTCTGCTCGGCGTCGGTCTCAGTCCTGGTGGTCATGGTTCTGACTCCCTCGATACGGTCCGGCAACGAAAACGCTCCGGCGGGGCAGACCGTTCCGCGTGCGGTCCGACCCGCTCGCCCAGGGTGCCGTATGGATCAGAGGACCGACAGCAGATGCTCGGCCGAGCTCACCTTGAACTCGCCGGGCTGCTCGACGAACAGATGCTCGACCACGCCGTCGTTCACCAGCATGGTGTAGCGCCGGCTGCGCGTGCCCATGCCGAACTTCGATCCATCCATCGTCAGGCCGATCGCGCGGGCGAAATCGCCATTGCCGTCGGCCAGCATCGTCACCCCGTCCGCGCCGCTCGCCTTGCTCCAGGCGCGCAGCACGAAGGCGTCGTTCACCGCGGTGCAGGCGACCTCGTCCACGCCGCGCGCCTTCAGCGCCTCTGCTTGCGCGACGAAGCCGGGCAGATGCTGCGCCGAACAGGTGGGGGTAAATGCACCCGGCACCGCGAACAGCGCCACGCGGCGGCCGGCGAAATAGCTGGCGGCATCCACCTGGTCGGGCCCGTCGCTCGTCACCTTGACGAGCGTGGCGGAGGGCAGGCGTTCGCCGATGGTGATCGTCATCATGGTCTCCCGGCCGCGACGCGGAGGTGCGTGCGGCCCTTGCGCGGTCATGCGTTCGATCCGACCTTGATTTCAAGCGTGGCGAGCGCGCGACAGGCTGCCTATGTTGGCCGTCGTGAACGATGCGACCTTTCTGTCCGGCCAGTTCCTTCTGGCCATGCCCGGCATGGGCGACCCCCGGTTCGAGCGCGCGGTGATCGCGATGTGCGGCCATGACGAACATGGTGCGCTGGGCATCGGCCTGGGCGCGACGATCGAGGGGCTGACCCTCCACGACCTGCTTGATCAGTTCCAGATCGCGCATGGCGCCGCACCCGATGCTCCCGTCCATTTCGGAGGGCCGGTGGAGCCGCGCCGCGGCTTTGTCGTCCATTCGCTGGAATGGCGCGGCCAGGACACGATCAACGTGGCCGATCGCTGGGCGCTGTCGGGCACCGTCGACGTGCTGCGGGCGATCGCGGAAGGCACGGGGCCGGAACGCTGGGTGGTGGCGCTGGGCTATGCCGGCTGGGAGGGCGGGCAACTGGATGGCGAGCTGGCCCGGCCGGGCTGGTTCAACGTCGCGGGCGACACCACGCTGTTGTTCGATACCCCGGCCGAGGAGCGGTGGACGCACGCCTTTGCCGCTGCCGGCGTCGATCCGCGCCTGCTGGTGATCGGCGGCGGGACCGCCTGACGGAAGTGCGGATCGACATATAAAGATATCTTTATGTTTGATCGATGGGGGCATAGCGCGTAGAGGCGGGGGCATTCACACACCCAGGAGATTTGCTCGTGGCCACTGCGCTCGCTGCCGAGACCACCGATTACGTCATCAAGGATATCGGCCTTGCCGATTTCGGCCGCGCCGAGATCAAGATCGCTGAAACCGAAATGCCCGGCCTGATGGCGCTGCGCGACGAGTTCGGTGCGTCGCAGCCGCTGAAGGGCGCGCGCATCACCGGGTCGCTGCACATGACGATCCAGACCGCGGTGCTGATCGAAACGCTGGTGGCGCTGGGCGCGGACGTGCGCTGGGCGACCTGCAACATCTATTCGACGCAGGACCATGCCGCCGCCGCCATCGCGGCCGCCGGCATCCCCGTGTTCGCCGTGAAGGGCGAAACGCTGGCCGAATATTGGGACTATGTCGGCGACATCTTCAACTGGGGCGCCGGTACCGACGGCACCACCGCCAACATCATCCTGGACGATGGCGGCGACGCGACCATGTTCGCGCTGTGGGGCGCCAAGCTGGAGGCCGGTGCGACCTTCGGCGAGCCGGAGAATGAAGAGGAAGTCGAGTTCCAGCGTTCGGTCAAGGCGTTCATCGCCAAATATCCGGGCTATCTGACCGAGACGGTGAAGAACCTGAAGGGCGTGTCGGAAGAGACGACCACGGGCGTCCACCGCCTGTACGAGATCGCCAAGAAGGGCGAGCTGCCCTTCCCGGCGATCAACGTCAATGACTCGGTGACCAAGTCGAAGTTCGACAATCTGTACGGTTGCAAGGAATCGCTGGTCGACGCGATCCGCCGCGCCACCGACGTGATGTTGGCCGGCAAGGTCGCCGCGGTCGCCGGCTTCGGTGACGTGGGCAAGGGCTCGGCCCAGTCGCTCCGCAACGGCGGCGCGCGCGTGCTCGTTACCGAGATCGATCCGATCTGCGCCCTGCAGGCGGCGATGGAAGGCTTCGAGGTCGTCACGATGGACGAGGCGGTGAAGCGTGCCGACATCTTCGTGACCGCGACCGGCAATGCCGACGTGATCACCGCCGATCACATGAAGGCGATGAAGCCGATGTCGATCGTCTGCAACATCGGCCACTTTGACTCGGAGATCCAGATCGCCGCCCTGTCCAACTACAAGTGGACCGAGGTGAAGCCGGGCACCGACCTGGTCGAATTCTCGGATGGCAAGCAGATCATCGTGCTGGCCAAGGGCCGCCTGGTGAACCTGGGCTGCGCGACGGGCCATCCGTCGTTCGTGATGTCGGCCTCGTTCACCAACCAGACGCTCGCCCAAATCGAGCTCTGGACCAAGTCCGAGAACTACAAGAACGAAGTGTACGTCCTGCCCAAGCACCTCGACGAAAAGGTCGCGGCACTGCACCTGGAGAAGCTCGGCGTGCAGCTGTCCAAGCTGACCGAGAAGCAGGCCAGCTATATCGGCGTGCCGGTCGAGGGCCCGTTCAAGCCGGACCATTACCGCTACTGATCGGTTCCGCCTCGGCGGAACGGAAGCCGCGCTCGCCACATCGGCGGGCGCGGCTTTTTCGTGTCGACGCATGATCATGTCCGGCCCGTCGACCGCGGCGCTGCAAAAATTGCGGTGTGATGTTGCACCGAGGCAACACTTGGAGAAATTTACAGTCAACTAGTGCAGGATCATTGCCCTTTGTTTCTGGCAGGTGTCTGACGCCCGACCTCGGTAATGCCGAGTAGTCAAAGGGTTATGACATGAACTGCGTATCCGTTCGGAGGTTGCGCCTGGCGCTCACCGCTTCCACCATTGCACTCGTCCTTGGGGGCACAGCCGGCGCCGCGGCGGCGCAGACCGCAACGCCGGTCGGTGAGCAGTCGCCATCGGCGGACCAGAACCAGATCGGCGCGCCGCAGACCGAAGTCGCGCCGCCGGCGCTGGAGGACACCGGCAGCGAGATCGTCGTGACGGGCTCGCGCATTTCGCGCCCGACGCTGAACTCGCCGATCCCGGTGACCAGCCTGTCGGTCGCGGACCTGACGCGCACCGGTGCGGTCTCGGTCGGCGACGTGCTGAACGACCTGCCGTCGTTGCGCTCCACCTACAGCCAGGCGAACTCCACGCAGTTCATCGGCACCTCGGGCCTCAACCTGCTCGACCTTCGCGGCCTGGGCGTCACCCGCACGCTGGTGCTGGTCAACGGCCGCCGTCACGTGACCTCGTCCGAGGGTGACTTCCTGGTCGACACCAACACCATTCCGACCGACCTGCTCGACCGCGTCGACGTGGTCACCGGCGGCAGCTCGGCCGTCTATGGCTCCGACGCGATGGCCGGCGTCGTCAACTTCGTGCTGAAGCGCGATTTCGACGGCGTCTCGCTCAATGCCCAGGGCGGCACCAGCGACAAGGGCGACCGCGGCACCTATCGCCTGTCCGGCACCTTCGGCAAGAATTTCGCGGAAGGGCGCGGCAACATCGCGCTGGCGCTGGAATATAACAAGCAGGACCTGCTGACCTATACCGACCGCCCCGACCTGACCGGCGCGTTCAGCGGTCGTCGCCAGTTCCAGCTGGTCGACAGCCCGGCGGCGGACAACACCACGCCGAACCGCACCTTCCTGACGGATGTCCGCAGCTTCGGCTACGACAATGGCGGCAACTTCATCGCCTATAACGGCAGCAACATCCTGTCCTGCGGATCGGGCGTGACCGCGGGCTGCCTGCCCACCGGCGTGCCGCGCGTCTTCGGCTTCAACACCGACGGATCGCTGCGCGAATATAATTACGGCACCGATTTCCGCCCGATCGGCTCGGGCAACAACAACGGCGGCGACGGCGCCGTGCTGAACGATCGCGGCACGCTGAACCCGGCGCTGACCCGCTATGTCGCCAATCTGATCGGTCACTACGACGTGTCGGATGCGTTCAAGCCGTTCTTCGAGGCGAAGTTCGTCCGCGTCGAAAGCTTCAACCAGGGCACGCCGACCTTTGCGCAGGGTGGCGAGCAGGGCACGGTCGCCGATGTCGATGCCGCTGGCAATCCGATCCGCCGCCCCGCCAGCAACGCCTTTACCCGCCAGTCGATCGGCATCCCGATCTCGCTGGACAATCCCTATCTGCAACCGGCCGCCGCCGCGACGATCCGCTCGCTGCTGCCCGCAGGCGCGGACTTCTTCCGCCTGAACCGCAACAACAACGACTTCGGCACGCGCGACGAGTTCGATCGCCGTGACACCTACCGCATCGTGGTCGGCGCCGAGGGTACGTTCAACGGCGACTGGAAGTACGACTTCGCGGTCAATTACGGCGAGTTCCGCAGCCGCTCGACCTTCTACAACAACCGCCTCAACCAGAATTTCTACAATGCGGTCGATGCGGTCCGCAACGCGGCGGGGCAGATCGTCTGCCGGATCAACCAGACGAGCGTCACCGACCTCAACTGCGTGCCGATCAACGTGCTGGGCAACGGTTCGCCGACGCAGGAAGCGCTGAACTACATCAACACCACGTCCGAGCGGCGCGGCAAGGCGACGCAGTTCGACATCAACGCCAACGTGGTCGGCGACAGCTCGCAATTGTTCGAGCTGCCCGGCGGCCCGGTGCGCTTTGCGCTCGGCGGCGAATATCGTCGCGAGACGGCCAGCTATGCCTATGACGAGCTGGTCAGCAGCGGCGCGACCTTCCTGAACGCCATCCCCGCCTTCAATCCCCCCTCATTCGAGGTGAAGGAAGCATATGGCGAGCTGGAGCTGCCGCTGCTGCGCAATCTGCCCTTTGCCGAGGAGCTGACCGCGACCGGCGCGGTGCGCGTGGCGGACTACAAGGGCGCGACGGGCACGGTATGGGCCTATAATCTGGGCGGCCTCTATGCGCCGATCCGCGACATCAAGTTCCGCGTGAACTATTCGAAGGCGGTGCGTGCGCCGACGCTGGGCGACCTTTATTCCTCCGCGACGCAGAATTTCGCGCAGGTCGACGACCCTTGCGATGCCAACTTCATCGGCCAGGGTCGCGCCAATCGCGCGGCGAATTGTGCGGCGGCGGGCCTGCCGGCCGGCTTCATCAACAGCGGCGCGCGCGCGGGCAGCACCGAAATCCTGTCGGGCGGCAACCCGAACCTGGGTGCGGAAACCTCGCGGAGCTGGACCTATGGCGTAATCGTGCAGCCGTCCTTCCTGCCGGGTCTGGCGATCACCGCGGACTATTACGACATCAAGATCGGCAACGTCATCGCCTCGGTGGAGGCGCAGACGATCCTGGATGCGTGCTATGACGCGGCCTCGCTGGACAACCAGTTCTGCGGCCTGATCAACCCGCGCCAGGCCAATGGCGAATTCGCGCAGCCGGCCTTGTTGCAGAGCACGGTCAACTTCGCCCAGCTGCGCGCCAAGGGGCTGGACCTCGATGTCGCGTATAACCACCGCTTCGGTGCCGACGATCGCCTGGCGCTGCGTGCGGTGGGCACCTGGGTGCGCAACCGGACGGATTATCCCTACCTCGACAATCCGCAGCAACCCGAGCGGATCAAGGGCGAGTTGGGCGATCCGATCTGGAACGTGAACGTCTCGGCCGACTATACCCACAAGAACTGGACGCTCGGCTACCAGGTCCGCTACATCGGACGCCAGTCGATCACTGACTGGGAGGCCCAGCACGACACCAACGGCGTGCCGGCCCTCGACCCCTATTATGCCGATGTCGTCTACTATCCGCGCGTCTTCTACCACGCCATCCGCGCCTCCGTGGACGTCAACGACCGCTTTCGCTTCTACGGCGGCGTCGACAACCTCACCGACAAGAAGCCCCCCTACGGGCTGCTCGGCAACGGTAACGACGCCATCTTCGACAATATCGGCCGCTTCATGTACGTCGGCGTGTCGGTGAAGATGTAACTCCGCACCTCCTTCGATGGGCGGACGAGAGAGCCGGTCGGACCATGCGTCCGGCCGGCTCTTCTTTTCGGGTCGCACTGCGCATCGGCTTTCGCTGGCGGCGTTTATCGGTTTACATGCCGGCCGCCATGACTCGCCTCCGCCCTTCACGCCGCGCATGATCGTTCTCGACACGGTCCAGGCGTTGGCATTGGGGGCGGTCATCTGCCTCCTGCTGCTGGGATCGGCGGCGATGATCTATTTCGGCACCGCCGCCCGGACGACCGCACGGCGGCGGGCGGGCGAGATGGCGCATGCCGCGGCGCTGCTCCGTTCCGCGCCCGCGCTGCCCATGCTGGTGCGTGCCGACGGCCGGGTGGAGATGAGCGCACGGCTCGCCGACTGGCTGGGCTTTTCGGAGGTGCCGCGTTTCCTGGCCGAGCTGGTCGGCGAGGGGGTCGGACTATCGGCGCAGGACGGTGCGTTGCTCACCGCCGATGTCGGCGCGGCACAGCGTGGGGGACGCAGCTTCACCCGCGCGCTGCGTCCGCAGGGCTCGGGCCGGTCGCTGGTGCTGAAGGGTGCCCGTGCACCGCTGGAACTGGGCGCGAACGGCAGCGTCGTTGTCTGGGCGTTTGATGGCACGGAGAGCGAGGCGGAGATCGCGCGGCTGGGCGGAGAGGCGGCGCGGCTGGGGGGCGCGTTCGAGGCGCTGACCGGGCTGATCGAGGCGGCGCCGCTGCCGATGTGGTACCGCGAGGCGGATCTGCGCCTGACCATGGTCAACAGTGCTTATGTCGATGCGGTCGAAGGGCGCGATGCCGCCGATGTCGTGTCGCGCGGCCTGGAGCTGGTGGAAGGATCGGGGCGGGGCGGCCCGCTTGCCGGGGCTGCGGCCGCGCGCGACAAGGGGCGGCCGCACGAGCAGATCCTGCCCGCCACGATCGACGGCGCCCGCCGCTCGCTGCGCATCTACGACGTGCCGCTGCCCACCGGCGGGATCGCGGGCTTTGCGATCGATATCGAGGATCTTGAACAGTCGCGCGCCGGCGCCAAGCGCTTTGCCGAGGCGCAGCGCGCCATGCTGGATCGCCTGTCGGCCGCCGTGGCGCAGTTCGGACCAGACCGCGGTCTCGTCTTCTGTAACCAGCCGTTTCGGCGCATGTTCGCGATGCGCAGCGAATGGCTGGCCGACCGGCCCGAATTCGACCGGGTGCTGGAGCGGATGCGCGAGGCCAAGCGCCTGCCCGAAGTGCGCGACTTTCCCGGCTGGCGCACCGAGCGTCACGAATGGTTCCGTCAGACCGAGGGCGCGATCGAGGAACATTGGCACCTGTCGGGCGGCATCCACCTGCGCGTCGTGGCGCAGGCGCTGCCCGATGGCGGCCTGTTGCTGATCTTCGAGGATCGCACCGAGCAGGTGCAGCTCGCCTCCGCCCGCGACACGTTGCTGCGCGTACGCTCCGCCACCTTCGACAATCTGTTCGAGGCGCTGGGCGTGTTCGCCGCCGATGGCCGGTTGCAGTTGTGGAACAACCGCTTCCGCAGCCTGTGGGATGTCGAGGAAGAGTTTCTGGCGGCGCATCCGCGGGTCGACGCGCTGGCCGCCAAGATCGCGAACAAGCTGATGACGCCGAACCGCGCCGAACTCATGCCGGAACTGGTCCGCTCCGCCACCCAGGACCGGCAGCAGCGCGGTGGGCGCGTCGCCTTCGCCGATGGCCGGCATTTCGAGTTCGCCGGCGTGCCGCTGCCCGATGGCAACGCATTGTTCACCATGCTGGACATCACCGACAGCCGCCGCGCCGAACAGGCGCTGCGCGACCGGGCGGATGCGCTGGAAGCGGCGGACAAGGTGAAGACCGCCTTTGTCGCGAACATGAGCTACGAGTTGCGCACGCCCCTGACCTCGATCAGCGGCTTCGCGGAAATGCTCCACGGCGGCTATGCCGGCGCACTGCCCGATCAGGCCAAGGGTTATGTGGAGGCGATCCTGGAGTCGACCGAGCGGTTGGGCCTGCTGGTCGACGACGTGCTCGACCTGACGGTGGCGGCGGATGGCGCTGCGCGGTTCGAGGATGTCGATCTGGGGCAGGTGGTGCGCGCGGCGGCGGATACGCTGCGGTCGGCCGCGAACCGGCGCCGGCTCGACTTCGCGGTGGAGGTGGCGCGCTCGGTGGGGCGGATCAGTGGCGATCGCAGACGGCTGAAGGAAGCGGTGGAGCACCTGTTGCGGCATGCGATCGAGCATACGCCGGAGGGCGGTCGCGTGCTGCTGCACGCGGACGGCGATGCGGCGCGGGCGCGGATCATCGTGTCCGACGACGGACCCGGCATGGAGGCCGAGGCGGTCGCCCATGCGTTTGACCGGTTCGCCGAGCCTGCGATCAAGGCGACCGGCGGGCGCGCGCTGGGGCTGGGCCTGCCGCTCGCCAAGCAATTCGTCGAGACGCATGGCGGCACCGTGTCGCTGGTATCCGAACTGGGCGCGGGCACGCTGGCGACGGTGGAGCTGCCGCGCCGTCAGGGATGACTTGGCAGCGTCGTCGCTCTATCCCGGCGTGATGCTGATCCTTCCCGACGCAGCCGCCACCGAGGCGTTCGGCCGTGCGCTGGCCACCCGTGTACGCCCCGGCGACATGATCACGCTGGAAGGGCCGCTTGGCGCCGGCAAGACGAGCATCGCGCGCGGCCTGCTCGCCGCACTCGGGCTGGCGGGCGAGGCGCCGTCGCCCAGCTTCGCGATCGTGCAGCCCTATGCCCCGCCCGAGGTCGATTTCCCCGTTCTGCATGTCGATCTGTATCGGCTCGACGCCGCGGACCAGTTGGAGGAACTGGGGCTGGAGGAAGCGCGCTGGGATTCGCTGTTGGTCGTGGAATGGCCCGATCGGGCGGGGCCCGACGCATGGCCCGATGCTCTCGCTTTATCGCTGGAGATGACGCCGGATGGCGGTCGCCGCTTGACAGCGAAGGTGCCGGAGGCATGGGAGCAGCGATGGCCGATATGACCCCGCCCGCCGATGCGCCCGCCTTTCTCGCGACCTGTGGCTGGGAGGGTGCGGCAATCGCGCCGCTCGCCGGCGACGCATCGTTCCGCCGCTATTTCCGGGTGACCGACGGCACGCGCAGCGCGGTGCTGATGGATGCGCCGCCACCGCATGAGGACCCGCGGCCGTTCCTGTCGGTCGCACGCTGGTTGACCGCCAAGGGCTTTGCCGCGCCGGCGATCCTGGGGCTGGACGAGGCGCGCGGGCTGGTCTTGCTCGAAGATTTCGGCGATGCCCGGATGCGCGAAGCGATCGAGGCGGATCCGGATGCGACCACGCCGCTCTATGCGGCGGCGGTCGACCTGCTGGTCGCCCTGCGCGCGCATGCACCGGAAGGATTGGCGCCGTACGACGCGGCGGTCCTGCACCGCGAGGTGGACCTGTTCACCCAGTGGTATGCGCCCGCCGTCGGGCGGCAAGTCGATACCGCCGGCTACCGCGCGGCATGGGATGCCGTGTTTGCGCACGTCCTGACCGACAAGCCGGTCGCCGTGCTGCGCGACTATCATGTCGAGAACCTGATGCTGGTCGACCCTCAGCGGTCGCTGGGGCTGCTCGACTTTCAGGACGCGCTGGCCGGGCACGCCGCCTACGACCTCGTCTCGCTGTTGCAGGATGCACGCCGCGACGTGGAGCCGTCGATCGAGGAGGCGATGCTGGCCCGCTATCTGGCCGCGACGGGCGAGGGGGATGGCTTTCTGAACGCCTATCATGTGCTGGGCGCGCAGCGGAACGCGAAGATCCTCGGCATCTTCACCCGCCTTTGGCAGCGCGACGGCAAGGCGCGCTACACCGCCTTGTGCCCGCGCGTCTGGGCCTATCTGGAGCGCGACCTGTCGCAGCCGGTACTGGCGCCCGTTGCCGCATGGTTCGCGGACAATATCCCGCCCGAATTGCGCGGCGATCCCGGAGTGCTGGCGGCATGAGCCGGCCGCGTGCCTTGCGCCCGCTGCCCGGCGGCACCGTTCCCACGACCGCGATGGTGATGGCGGCGGGGCTGGGCAAGCGGATGCGCCCGCTGACCGCCACCCGTCCCAAACCGCTGATCGAGGTCGCGGGCAAGCCGCTGATCGATCACGTCTTCGACAGGCTGCGTGCCGCCGGCATCGGCCGCGCGGTGGTCAACGTCCATTATCTGGCGGACACGCTGGAGGCGCATCTGGCGGATCGCTATCCGGACATGGAGATCGTCATCTCCGACGAGCGTGGGCGCTTGATGGAAACCGGCGGCGGGCTGGTACAGGCGCGCGGCCTGCTCGGTGACGGACCCGTGCTGGTCGTCAACAGCGACAATCTGTGGCTCGACGGGCCGATCGATGCGATCCGGCTGCTTGCCTCGCGCTGGGACGATGCGGCGATGGATGCGCTGCTGCTGATGGTGCCGCTGGCGCGGGCGCATAACCATGGCGGGCAGGGGGATTTCCACCTTGCCGCCGATGGCCGCATCACCCGGCGGCGGCGGGCGGGCACGGTCGCCCCCTTCTGTTATACCGGTATCCAGATGCTGCATCCGCGGCTGATCGCCGACTGGCCGGAAGGGCCGTTCTCCACCAACCTGTTCTGGGACCGCGCCATGGCGGCCGGCCGCGCTTACGGTCAGGTGCACCAAGGCCTGTGGTTCGATGTCGGCACGCCCGGCGCGATCCGCCGTACGGAAATGCTGCTCGCCGATGGCTGAGCTTCGGGGGCCGCGACTTTACACCATTCCGGCGCATCGCGGTTTTGCCGATGCGCTCGTCGCCGGGCTGAAGCGGCGGGCGGGGGATGATCCGCTGGCGCTGGCGCAAGGGGCGATCCTGCTGCCGAACAACCGGGCGGTGCGCGCGGTGACGGATGCGTTCGTGCGGGCGAGCGGCGCGGGTCTGATCCTGCCGCGCATGGTCGCGCTGGGTGACCCGGAGGCGGGCGAGACCGCCGGCGCCGCGCTCGACCCGGCGGATGCCGCCGCACCGCCGCCGCCCGCCATCGCACCCTATGCCCGCCGCATGATCCTGGCCCGACTGGTCGCGGAGGAACGCGCGCACGCCGGCCAGCCGATCAACGCGGCGGAGGCGGTGCGCCTTGCCGGCGATCTCGCCCGCACGCTGGACCAGTTGCTGGTCGAACAGGTGCCGCCGACGGCGCTGCGCGACATCGATCTGGGCGACCTGAACGCCCATTGGCAGCGCGCACTGGCGACGTTCAACGTGGTGCTGGATCGCTGGCCCGCCGAGCTGGCGCGTGCCGGCATGATCGATGCGGCCGACCGCCGCACCCGGCTGCTCGACCGGCTGACCGAACGCTGGACCGCCACGCCGCCCACGGGCTTCGTCTGTGCGGCCGGCATCACCGATACCGCGCCCGCCGTCGCGCGTCTGCTCCGCTGCGTGTCGGAGATGCCGCGCGGGTCGGTGGTGTTCGCCGGGCTCGATCTGGCGATGCCGATCGAGGAATGGGACGCGCTGGGCCCGCACCAGGCCGATCCCGTCACCGGGCGCCGTCGCCGATCGATCGAGACGCATCCGCAATTCGTTCCCAAGCTGATGCTGGACCGCATGGGCGTCGGCCGGGGCGAGGTGAAGACGTGGCGCGGCGGCACCGAATATGATGCCGGCGCCGCGCGCGGACGCGCCATCGCCAACGCGCTGGCGCCTGCCGACTTCACGGGCAAATGGACCGACCTGCCCGCCGAGGACCGGCGCCTGCGCGGCGTGTCCTCGATCGACCTCGCCACTCCGGCCGAGGAAGCGCAGGCGATTGCGCTCGCCCTGCGCGGCGTGCTGGAAACGCCGGGCAGTACCGCAGCGCTCGTCACCCCCGATCGCGCGCTGGCCCGCCGCGTCGCGGTGCATTGCCGCCGCTGGGGGATCGAGATCGACGATTCGGCCGGCCGCCCGCTTTCCATCCTGCCGCCGGGCACCTTTCTGCTCGCGCTGGTCGAGGCGGCATCGCAGCATTTCAACCCGCTGGCGCTGCTTGCCCTGCTCAAGCACCCGCTGGTCCGGCAGAGCGAGCGCATCGCCTGGCTGGACGGGGTGCGCGCGCTCGACCGGGCGCTGCGTGGACCGCGCCCCGCACCGGGGCTGGACGGCATCGCTGCGCATCTGAAGAAGGGCACCGCCGCCGAATTCTGGGCCCAAGCCTGCCCCGCGCTGGAACCGGTGGGGCGGACCTTTGGCGATGGTCCGCAGAGCCTGCACGGGCTGGTCGCCTGTTTGCGCGAATGTGCGCAGTCGCTGTGCGGCGACGTGTTGTGGGAAGGACCGGCCGGGCGTGCCGCCGCCGAGTTCCTGAGCGCGCTGGAGGCCGAGGCGCATGCAGGGCCGCCGCGCGTCAGCCCGCAGGATGTGCCCGCGCTGCTCCGCACCCTGCTCGACGAGGTCGCGGTGCGCCCGCAGCGGGGGAGCAATCACCCGCGGCTCGCCATCTACGGCCTGATCGAAGCGCGGTTGCAGACCGCCGACCTGATGATCGCCGGCGGGTTGAACGAGGGCGTCTGGCCCGGCCGCCCCGCGCCCGATCCGTGGCTGGCGCCGCGCATCCGCGCCGAGCTGGGCCTGCAGGGGCTGGAGCGGCGCATCGGCATTGCCGCGCATGACCTGGCCGAGGCGATGGGGGCGCCCGCCGCGCTGCTGACGCGCAGCCGCCGCGACGCCAGCTCGCCGACGCTCGCCTCGCGCTTCTGGCTGCGGCTTCAGGCGATGGCGGGCGAGCGGTTCGAGCGCGATCTGGCGCTGGAGGACTGGACGCGCGTGCTGGATCAGCCGGCGGACCATGTGCCCGCCGAGCGCCCGGCGCCAATGCCGCCCGCCGCGTTGCGCCCGCGTGCCATTTCGGTCACCGAGGTCGACCGGTTGAAGGCGGACCCGTTCGCCTTCTACGCGCGCCGCGTGCTGCGGCTGATGCCGCTGGAGCCGGTGGATGCGGACCCCAGTGCTGCGTGGCGGGGGACCGCGGTGCACGACATCCTGGAGGCGTGGTGGAAGGAGGACCGCTGTGCGCCCGATGCGCTGCGCGGGCGCGCCGCCGCGATGATGAAGGACCAGCGCGTCCACCCGATGATGCGCGCGCTGTGGTGGCCGCGGCTGGAGGAGGCGATCGACTGGATCGCGCGCACCGTCGCCGAACAGGCCGCCGCCGGGCGATCGGTGCTGAGTGCCGAGGGGCAGGGGCAGGTCGTCCATGCCGGCGTCACCCTGTCAGGCCGCTACGACCGGATCGACCGGCTGGCCGATGGCGGGGTGGCGATCATCGATTACAAGACGGGCAAGCCCCCCTCCACCGCGGCGGTGCGCGACGGGTACAGCCTGCAACTGGGGCTGCTCGGCCTGATCGCCGAGCGCGGCGGGTTCGATGGCGTGCGGGGCAAGGCGGGGGCGTTCGAATATTGGTCGATGGGCCGGGGTCGCGAGGGCCTGGGCTATATCGCCACGCCGGTCGACCCGGACGGCAAGCGCGAGCGTATTCCCACCAACGATTTCGTCGGTATCGCCGCCAGCAACTTCGCCGATGCCGCCGCGGCATGGCTGACCGGCACCGCGCCGTTCACGGCCAAGCTGGTGCCCGAATATGCCCCTTATGCCGAATATGACCAACTGATGCGCCGGGACGAATGGTATGGCCGGGACCGGTAACGTGATGGCGCAGCTGCCCCGGTTGAAGGGCGCACAGGCCGACGCCAGCAATCCGGAGGCGCATGTCTGGCTGTCGGCGTCGGCGGGGACCGGCAAGACGCAGGTGCTGGCCGCGCGCGTGTTTCGCCTGTTGCTGCGCGGCGTTTCGCCCGATGCGATCCTGTGCCTGACCTTTACAAAGGCGGGCGCCGCGGAAATGGCGCAGCGGATCAACGGCCGCCTCGCCGCCTGGGTGCGCATGCCCGATACCGAACTGGGCGCCGACCTGATCGCGCTGGGCGAGCGGGTGACGCCCGAGCTGCGCGCGCATGCCCGCACGCTGTTCGCCCGCGTGCTGGATGCGCCGGGCGGAGGGCTGCGCATCCAGACCATCCATGGCTTCTGCCAGGGCCTGCTCGCCGCCTTCCCGGTCGAGGCGGGGCTGACCCCCGGTTTCCGTCCGCTGGAGGCGCGCGAGGAGGCGGGGCTGGCGCGCGAGGCGCTGGCGATGATGCTGGAGCGCGCCGAGACGGAGGGGCGCGAGGGGCCGATCGCGACGGTCGGCCGATTGTCGCTGCGGCTGGGCGAGGGCGGGGCGGAGGCGTTCCTCGCCGCCTGTGCCCGCGCGCCGGGGGCGCTGGAGGCCCTGCCGACCGGTATCCAGCCATGGCTGCGCCGCGCGCTGGACCTGCCCGGGGGCGATATCGGCGAGGCGATCGCGGAAGGCTGCGACTGTCTGGACCGTGACGCGATCGCGCGGATTGCGGGGGCGAACCGCGCCTGGGGCACTGCGACCGGCCAGAAGGTGGTCGCGACGATCGAGGCGTGGATGGACGCGTCCCCGGCGAACCAGGCAGCGACGCTCGCCGAGTTGATGGGCACCGTCTTCACCGCCAAGGGCGAGCCGCGCAAGGCATCCAGGAAGCTGACCGATGCCGAGCCCGATTACGAAGAGATCGCACTGGAACTGGGCAGCGAATGCCGTCGGTTGCTCGGCCTTGCGGCCCGCGCGCGCTATGCCGACCTGCTCGCCGATGCGCTGACCGTCGGGCGCGATTATGCCCGCGCCTATGTCGAGGCGAAGCGGCAGGTGGGGGCGGTCGATTTCGACGATCTGATCCGTACCACCGTCGGCCTGCTGGAACAGCCGGGCATCGGCGACTGGGTGCGCTACAAGCTGGATCAGGTGACCGAGCATGTCCTGATCGACGAGGCGCAGGACACGAACCTGAACCAGTGGCGCATCGTCCGGGCGCTGTCCGACGAGTTCTTCGTCGGCCGCGGCGTTTATGCGCCGTCGGTGCGCACCCTGTTCACGGTGGGCGACTACAAGCAGGCGATCTTCGGCTTTCAGGGAACCGACCCGATCAACTTTGCCGCGGCCGAGCGGCATTTCAGCGGCAAGGCATCGCTGGTCGCAGGGGACGAGAGCCTGCCCGACGACGAGCGCGGCCTGCCGTTCAACCAATTGTCGCTGACCCACAGCTTCCGCACCACGCGCCCCGTGCTGGAATTCGTCGATGCCGCGATCGATGCGGTCGGCGATGCCGGGCTGGGCGTCATGGCCGCGATCGAGGAACATGCCAGCGAGGTGCCCGGCCCCGGCCGCGTCACGCTGTGGCCGCCGGTCAATGCGGGCGGCAGCGAGGAGGACGAGGAAGGCTGGATCGACGATGCGGTGCGCAAGGTCGCCACCGATGTCGCGCGTGCCGTCCGCCGCTGGCTGGACGCCGGCGTGATGCTGGAAAGCAAGGGCCGTCCGCTGGAGCCGCAGGACGTGATGATCCTGGTGAAGCGGCGCGGCGACCTCGCCTCGCTGATCGTCGCGCGGCTTTATGCGGAAGGGGTGCCGGTCGCCGGCGTCGATCGCCTTCGCCTGAATGCGCCGCTGGCGGTGCAGGACCTGCTCGCCGCGATCCGCTTCGTGCTGCAACCCGATGACGACCTGTCGCTGGCGTCGCTGCTCGTCTCGCCGCTGGTCGGCTGGACGCAGGACCAGTTGATGGCGGCCGCACCGCGCGATCATGGCAGCCTGTGGGCGCATCTCGTGCGCACCCAGACCCCGAATGCGCTGGGGCCCCTTCGCGGCATGCTGGCCCGCGCCGACATCGCCACGCCCTATCAGTTCCTCGAAGAATTGCTGTCCGGGCCGCTGGACGGGCGGCGCAAGCTGATCCGGCGGCTGGGCACCGAGGCACGCGATCCGATCGAGGAACTGCTGAACGCCGCGCTGACCTTCGAGAGTACGACCACGCCGTCGCTGCAACGCTTCCTCGACTGGTTCGACCGGGGCGATGTTGAGATCGTGCGCGACCCTTCCGCCCCGCTCGACGCGGTGCGGGTGATGACGGCGCATGGGTCCAAGGGGTTGCAGGCGCCGCTCGTCATCCTTGCCGATGCCGCGATCGACCCGACCGCTTCTCCACGATCGATCCTGCGCTGGGCGCCCGAGCCCGGCGAGCAGCCCATTCCCGTATTTTCGCCGCGCGGGGACGAGCGGGGCGGCCCGCTGGACGTGGTGGCCGACGAACTGGCGGCACGCGAACTGGCCGAGCATTGGCGGCTTTTCTACGTCGCGGCGACGCGGGCGGAGGAACAGCTCGTCATTGCCGGTGCGCTCGGCAAGCGCGCTGCGGGCGAGCCGCCGCGCGACAGCTGGTACGCCGCCTGTGCGCGCGCGCTGACCGCGCTGGGTGTGCCGGAAGGGGAGGGCGAGCGCGTCTTCACCGGCCGCGAACCGCAGCCGCCGGTGCCGCCGCGCGCACGGGGCGGGGTGACGGCGCCGATGGCGCGGGTCGCACTGCCCGATTGGGCGCATGCGCCGGCACCCGTCGAGTCGCGCCCGCCGCGCCCGCTGGCGCCGTCCGCGCTGGGCGAGGACCGCGTCGCCGATCCGCCACCGACGCCCGCGATGCGCGCCGCGGCGGAGCGTGGGCGGCTGATCCACTGCCTGCTGGAGCGCCTGCCGGCGGTTGCCCCGGTACAGCGCGCGGGCGCCGCCGACCGCTGGCTCGCCACGGCCGGTCATGTCGAGGATGCCGCGCAGCGGGCGGCGCTGTCCGCCACGGTGCGCGCGATCCTGGATGATCCGGCACACGCGGCGCTGTTCGGCCCCAATTCGCTGGCCGAGGCGCCGATCGCCGCGACCCTGCCGAGCGGGCATGTCATCTCCGGGCAGGTCGACCGCTTGCTGGTGGAGGCGGACCGTGTGTCGCTGGTCGATTACAAGACCGGCCGCCGTGCCCCGGCGATGCTGGAGGAGGTGCCGGATTACCATCTGCAACAGATGGGCGCCTATGCCGCGGCGTTGCGCGTCATCTTTCCGGGACGCGCGATCGAGGTCGCCTTGCTCTATACCGCAGGGCCGCGAATGATCGTGATCCCACCGGCCGTGCTGGAGGCGAACAAGCCGCGCTTTGTGGCGGCGGAGCAAAGCTAGCGGTTGAGCGGTTGAGGGCCTGACCCTAGATCGGCCACATCCAAGGAGATTACGACATGGCAACCAAGCAGATCACCGACGCCAGCTTCGACGCGGACGTGCTGAATTCCGACAAGCCGGTGCTGGTGGATTTCTGGGCGGAATGGTGCGGTCCGTGCAAGATGATCGGCCCGTCGCTGGAGGAACTGTCCGAAGAGCTGGGCGAGCAGGTGACGATCGCCAAGCTGAACATTGACGACAATCCCGACGCGCCCGGCCGCTACGGCGTGCGCGGCATTCCGACGATGATCCTGTTCAAGGCCGGCACCCCCGCCGCGACCAAGGTCGGCGCCGAGCCCAAGGGCCGGATCAAGGCCTGGCTGGAAGGCGCGCTCTGATCGGCCACGCCCTCTCCCCCGGCGGGAGAGGGCCGTTTCGTCAGCTTCGATAGTCGGCGTTGATGCTGATGTAACCATGGGTCAGGTCGCACGTCCAAACCGTGGCCTCGCCCTCGCCGATCCCCAGATCGACGCCGATCTCGACCTCCTGGCCCTTCAGATGCGCCGTCACGGGCGCTTCGTCATAGCCCTCGACCGCCAGGCCGTCGCGCGCGACCAGCGTGTTGCCGAAGCGGATCGACAGTCGGTCGCGCTCCGCCGGCTCGCCCGCCTTGCCGACCGCCATCACGACCCGTCCCCAATTCGCATCCTCGCCCGCCACCGCGGTCTTCACCAGCGGCGAATTGGCGATCGACATCGCGATACGGTGCGCGGACCGGTCGCTATCGGCGCCCGTCACCTGAACCTCGATCAGCTTGGTCGCGCCCTCGCCGTCGCGCACCACCAGCACCGCCAGCTGGTGGCACAGATCGGCCAGCGCAGCGCGGAACGCGTCCGCCCCGTCGCTGTCGTCGTCGACCAGGGGCGCATTGCCCGCCGCGCCGGTGGCAAAGGCCAGCACCGTGTCGCTGGTCGAGGTATCGCCGTCCACCGTGATGCACGAGAAGCTTTGCGCATTGGCGCCCGTCATCGCGCGTTGCAGGAACGCCGGATCGACCGCCGCGTCGGTGAAGATGAAGCCCAGCATCGTCGCCATGTCGGGCGCGATCATCCCCGAACCCTTGATGATCCCGGCCAGCGTCACGGTGCGCCCGTCCACTACCGCCGTCGTCACCGCGCCCTTGGCGAAGGTATCGGTGGTCATGATCGTCGCGGCGGCATCCTCCCACCCGCACGGCTCGGCGGCGAAAGCGGCGTCGAGCCCGGCCTCGGCCTTGTCGATTGGCAACGGCACGCCGATCACCCCGGTCGATGCGACGAACACGTCGGACGGCACGCACCCGATCGCCGACGCCGTACGCGCCGCGATCGCCTCCACTGCCGCCCGTCCACGATGCCCGGTGAACGCGTTGGAGTTCCCCGCATTCACCACCAGCGCGCGCGCCTGCCCCAGCACCAGCGCCTGCCGGCACCATTCCACCTCCGGCGACGGGCACCGGCTGTTGGTCAGCACCCCCGCGACGCTCGTTCCCTCCGCCAGGGTCACGAACGTCAGGTCGCACCGATCCCACGCCTTGTACCGCGCCCGCGCGACGCGCAGGCCGACCCCCGCAATGGCGGGCATGGCGGGGAAGGGGCGGGCGAGGGGGGACGCGTTCATGGCGCCTACATACGCCGTGCCGCGCAGCGGGCAAGACGGGGGGATACTTGACGTGTCTCGCAGGATGAAGTGCATTGGAGCGGGGGACACGTAGATGAGGTCGAGCGAGTTACCTGGCGCGGCCGGTTCGCGACTTACCGGCTCGGGACGTGGACTGATGATCGGCGTGCTGGCGCTGATCGCGGTGTTGGCGCTGCTGTTGCTGGCGATCGGCATCGTCACGGCCGGCACCGCATTCCGATATCTGCGGGCGCCGGTTCCTACCCGCCTGCCGCGCGACCTGCCTGTGCCTGCGCAGCCGCCCCGACCGTTGAATGATGTCGCGACCTGGTTCGGGCCGGACGATTATCCTGCGCAGGCGATCCGCAGGAACGAGGAGGGGCGCGTGCGCGTCGCGCTGCTCATCAATGCAGACGGCCGGCCATCTGCGTGCGAGGTGATGGAGAGCAGCCATCACCGGCTTCTCGACCGCGCGACGTGCCGAGCCGCGGTGCGCCATGCGCGCTACGCACCCGCTCGGGACAGGAGTGGCGCTGCTATTCCTGCCAGGGTCGATCTAAGTGCCGTACGGTGGCGTTTGCCGTCAGAGTAGGTGGACGGCGTTCCTCCACTGTCTTAAGACCGTGGCCGATGAACCTGCTTCTGCTCCTGTCGGCCCTGCTGTCTGCGCTTACCGGCGCGGTCGGGGTGACGCGCGGGACGGGGGTGCAGCAGGTCGTCGCCGGGCAGGCTGCTGTGGCGCAGGTGCAGGCTGCACGCGCGCCGGCAGTGAGCAGTCGACCCGCGCAATTTCTGCCCCGCCTGTTCGATGTTCGGCACCTGGCGATCTTCGTTGCGCCCATGCCGCGCGCGATCGTCCCACCCTATGCAGGCCGCCGGCGCGAATAACGTCTTGGCGCCGGCCGCGGCCGGACCCATCTCTCCATCACGACTCTCGCGTGGCGCGCCCCTATGCGGCTGCGCCCGCATCCTTCAGATAACAGGAAATGCCCATGTTCGGCGGCCTCGCCAAGTCCTTCTTCGGTTCGTCCAACGACCGATATGTCAAGTCGCTCAACCCGATCCTGGCCAAGATTGCCGGCTTCGAACCCGCGCTGCAGGCGATGTCGGACGCCGAGCTTGCCGGCCAGACGGTGAAGTTCCGCGAGCAGCTGGCGAACGGCGCCACGCTCGACAGCCTGCTGCCCGAGGCGTTCGCGACGGTGCGCGAGGCGGCCAAGCGCGTGCTCGGCCAACGGCATTACGATGTGCAGATGATCGGTGGCATCGTGCTTCACCGCGGCGAGATCGCCGAAATGCGCACCGGTGAGGGCAAGACGCTGGTCGCGACCCTCGCCACCTACCTCAATGCCCTGCCCGGCAAGGGCGTGCATGTCGTCACCGTCAACGACTATCTGGCGAATCGCGACGGCCGCTGGATGGCGCGCGTCTATGGCTTCCTGGGGCTCACCACCGGCGTGATCATCCCGAACCTGACCGACGAGCAGCGGCGCGACGCCTATGCCGCGGACATCACCTACGGCACGAACAACGAGTTCGGGTTCGACTATCTGCGCGACAACATGAAGTATGAGCGCACCGGCATGGTGCAGCGCGCGTTCAACTTCGCGATTGTGGACGAGGTCGACTCCATTCTGATCGACGAGGCGCGTACCCCGCTGATCATCTCGGGTCCGACCGACGACAAGTCCGAGCTGTACATCAGTGTCGACGCGATCGTGAGGCAGCTGGAGCCAGCCGATTACGAGAAGGACGAGAAGCAGCGCTCGATCATCCTGACCGAGGAGGGCACCGAGCGGGCCGAGCGGCTGCTGGAGAATGCCGGGCTGCTGCAGGGCGCGAACCTGTACGATTTCGAGAACACGCAGGTGGTCCACCACCTGAACCAGGCGCTGCGTGCGAACATGATGTTCAAGCGCGACACCGACTACATCGTCAAGGACGGCAAGGTCGTCATCATCGACGAGTTCACCGGCCGCATGATGGACGGACGCCGCTGGTCGGAAGGCCTGCACCAGGCGGTGGAGGCCAAGGAGGGCGTCAATATCGAGCCCGAGAACCAGACCATGGCCTCGATCACCTTCCAGAATTATTTCCGCATGTATCCCAAGATCGGCGGCATGACCGGCACCGCGGCCACCGAGGCGGCCGAATTCTACGACATCTACAAACTGAACGTCGTCACCATCCCGACCAACCTGCCGATTTCCCGCGTCGACGAGGAAGACGAGTTCTACAAGAACACGCAGGACAAGTTCCGGGCGATCGCGCGCAAGATCGGGGAGCATGCGGCCAAGGGGCAGCCGGTGCTGGTCGGCACCGTGTCGATCGAGAAGTCGGAGCTGCTGTCGGAATTCCTGATGCAGGAGGGGGTGCAGCACAAGGTGCTGAACGCGCGCTATCACGAGATGGAGGCGCATATCGTGGCGCAGGCCGGCCGGCTGGGCGCGGTGACGATCGCGACCAACATGGCGGGCCGCGGCACCGACATCCAGCTCGGCGGCAACCTGGAATTCCGCATGTCGGACGAGCATGCCGACTTCATCGAGGGCACGCCCGAATATGAGGCGATCGCCGAGCGCGTTCGCGCCGAGATCGCAGCGGAGAAGAAGGCGGTGCTGGCGGCCGGCGGCCTGTTCGTGCTGGGCACCGAACGCCACGAAAGCCGCCGCATCGACAACCAGTTGCGCGGCCGTTCCGGTCGTCAGGGCGACCCCGGCCTGTCGCGATTCTATCTCAGCCTGGACGACGATCTGCTCCGCATCTTCGGACCCGATACGCTGTTCGCCAAGATGATGCGCTCCAACATCGAGGATGGCGAGGCGATCGGCAGCAAGTGGCTGACCAAGGCGATCGAGACCGCGCAGAAAAAGGTGGAGGCGCGCAACTACGACGTGCGCAAGCAGGTCGTCGAATATGACGACGTGATGAACGACCAGCGCAAGGTCATCTACGAACAGCGCGCCGACATCATGGATGCCGAGACGGTGGGCGAGATGGTCGCCGACATGCGCACCGAAACGGTGAACACGATCGTCGGCGGTGCCTGCCCGCCCAATTCCTATCCCGAGCAATGGGATGTGGCGGGGATGAAGACGCAGTTGAAGGAACTGCTCAACATCGAGCCGCCGATCGACGACTGGCTGACCAAAGAGGCGATCGATCCGGAGATCGTGCTGGAGCGGGTGACGGCAGAGGCCGATGCGATGGTGGAGGCAAAGTCCAAGGAGCTGGAGCCCGACACCTGGGTGCAGGTCGAAAAGTCGATCCTGCTCCAGAACCTGGACCATCACTGGAAGGAGCACCTGGCGACGCTCGATGCGCTGCGCCAGGTGGTGCACCTGCGCGCCTATGCGCAGAAGACGCCGATCAACGAGTATAAGCAGGAGGCGTTCTCGCTGTTCCAGCGCATGCTGGACGTGATCCGCGAGGACGTGACGCGCACCATCGCGCACGCGCAGTTCCAGTTCCAGGCGCCGCCGGAATTGCCCGAACTGCCCGACTTCATCACGTCGCATTTCGACCCGTTCACCGGCGAGGACGATACGCGCGATATCGACGCCGGCACGCTGGGCCTGATCCAGACGCAGTTACCGCCGCTCCAGTCGCCGCAGCCCGAGCCGCAGACGTTCGGCGACGATCCGGCGGAATGGGAAGGCCGCGTCAACCGCAACGCGCCATGCCCGTGCGGATCGGGGCGCAAATACAAGCACTGCCACGGTGCGGTGACCGCCTGATACGAAAAGGGCCGGCGAGGGAAACCCCGCCGGCCCTTTTTCACGACCGATTGCCGGATCGTGCGACGATCAGCGCTTCGGCTTGGGCAACACCACCGTCGGGCCGATCGAATTGACCACCGCGCGGGCATCGAACGCACGCAGATTGTCGCGCGGGATCGGACCCTTGCGCATCACCACCTCGGCCGTCGCCTCGTACCGGTCGACGGTGCGGATATCGACGCCGCCACCCCATGGACCACCCCAGAAGGGATCCCACGACCGCCAGCCGAACCCGGCGCCGTGGAAGCGCCACATCGGACCCCACAGGCCGCCGCCGAACCCGCCAAAACCACCGCCAAAGGCGGTCGGGTTCGAATAGGTGCGCGACCGCAACTGCGTATCGCGGTCGGCCATCACGAAATAATCATAACCGTTGGCAAGCGTCAGTTCCGCCGCGCGGAACAGCAGATACCGCTCGACCGTGTCGCGCGCGGTAACGGTGTTACCGGCGAAGCTCACCAGGAAGCGGTTGGGCTCGATCTGGCGATCTGAATATCCCGTGGCATAGAAGCCCGAACCCGTGGCAGGGCGATACGTAGTTTCCGTCGCGCAGCCCGCGACGAGCAGAGTACCCGCCGTCAGGGCGGCTATCAGTGCCTTGCGACCAATTTGCATGGACTCTTTCCTTCTCCGTCCACCGCATCGACGGCGAACCTGTTCGCTCGTACCCGTTCAACTCAGAACGTTCGATGAACGGGTTTGCTCCCGCGACGAATTGTTGGGAGTCATGCCCCGATCAAATGCAATGCAATCGATCGCCGGTGGCGTCGACGGCGATGTTCGAACAGGTAGAGCGACTGCCACGTGCCGAGTGCCAGCCGGTGGTCGATGACGGGTATCGCCAGGTTGACGCCGGTGAGGGCGGTGCGCAGATGTGCGGGCATATCGTCCGCCCCCTCATCATCATGCGTATAGGCCCGTGCATCCTCGGGCGCGATGCGGGCGAAATAGGCGAGCAGATCGACCTGCACCTCGGGCGATGCGTTTTCCTGGATCAGCAGCGAGGCAGAGGTGTGCCGGCAGAACAAGGTCAGCAACCCCTCCGCCATATCGTGCTGGTCGACCCAGCTGGTGACGCGGCGGGTGATATCGAACAGGCCCTGTCCGGGCGTGTCGATGGAAAGAAGCGTGGTGGCCTGGCGCATGGCGTCTCAATGCTTCGGCGGCGCAAACGGCCTCAAATGGACCTACATGCCCGCACATGCGTTAGCCCGGCACTTCTCGAGGAGACGCATGATGAAGTCGAACCTGCTTGCAGCCCTGGCGGTGGCCACGCTTGCCGTGCCGGTGACCGTCGCCCCCGTCGAGGCGCAGCGCCGCGACCGTGACTATCGCTGGCATGGCGACGACCGCAACTGGGAGCCGTCCCGCGACTATCGCCGCGGCAATTACCGTGAGCGGCGCCTGAGCCGGAACGACCAGATCTATCGCGGGCAGGATGGCCGTACCTATTGCCGTCGCAACGATGGCACGACCGGTCTGGTGGTCGGCGCGGTCGGCGGCGGTGTGCTGGGCAATCTGGTCGGCGGCGGCACGCTCGGCACCCTGCTCGGCGCAGGCGGCGGTGCCCTGCTCGGCCGCGAGGTCGATCGCGGCAAGGTCCGCTGCCGCTGATCGGTTCGCAGCGAGGCATGAGGGCGCCGGTGGGGAAACCCGCCGGCGTTCTTTTTGGGTGAGGGTGGCCGCCAGGGGACGAGCACGGGGGAAATGCGCGACCACCCTCGTCCGTCATGACGGAGCGGTCGTTGGCCAGCCTTGATCGCCGCGACACGCACGCGCGATAGAGGCTGTCATAATGGTTGTGATAACGGAGGTAAGGAAATCGCCAGGTGCGAGTTGTCGACTCAAGCAGATGTTGGCGGAAGATCTACAGCGCCGGTGGCTCCCTGAGTAGGATTCGAACCTACGGCCGCTCGATTAACAGTCGAGAGCTCTACCGCTGAGCTATCAGGGAATGTCCGGCGCTGTGGGGGGCTCTATAAACGGCTCGAAAAAGCTTGCAAGCCTCTTTTTTGCGGATGCGCGTCAGGAGGCGAATTGCTCCATGGTGATCCGGTCGTCGAGCGCATGTTCGGGGTCAAACAGCAGCGTCAGTTCGCGCGAACGATCCATGCAGATGTCGACGCGGGCGACATCGCGCACCTCGCGCTGGTCGGCCACCGCCGAGACGGGGCGCTTGGAGGAATCGAGGATGCGGATCGAGAAGCGGGCCCGGTCGGTCAGGATCGCGCCGCGCCAGCGCCGCGGGCGAAACGGGCTGATCGGGGTGAGCGCCAGCATGCCCGATCCGAGCGGCAGGATCGGCCCCTGCGCCGACAGGTTGTAGGCGGTGGACCCGGCGGGCGTGGCCACCAGGATCCCGTCGCAGGCGAGTTCGGGCATAACGATGCGGTCGTTGACGCTGATTTCCAGATTGGCGGTCTGGCGGGTCTCGCGCAGCAACGAGACCTCGTTGATCGCGGGCAGCGTGTGCACGCGACCATCGACGGCGGTCACCGTCGCCTGCAGCGGCGTGACCTTGAACGGGCGTACCCGCATCAGCCGCTCCTCCAGGCCGTAGCTGCGCCATTCGTTCATCAGGAAGCCGACCGTGCCCAGGTTCATCCCGAACACGGGCACCGGCGGCTTGCGGCGCTCCAGCATGCCGTGCAGCGTCTGGAGCATGAACCCGTCGCCGCCGAGCGCGATGACGACATCGGCGTCCTCGGCATCGACCCAGTCGGCCATGTCGCGAAGCTCGGCCGCCGCTTGCTGCGCAGGCGGTGTCGGCGAGGCGACCAGCGCCCGCCGTTCATACTCGCTCATCCGCCGGTGACGCTCATGTGTCGCGACACGGCGGGGGCGGCACCGCTTTCGATTCGGAAATCATGGCGCGCCGGCTTGATCGCCAGCCCGGCATCGATCGCGGCATCGAGCGCGGGCAGCCCGCCGGCCCGTAATGCGGCTTTCAGATCCACCTGATCCTCATGACCCAGGCACATGAACAGCTTGCCCTCCGTGGTCAGCCGGACCCGGTTGCAGCCATCGCAGAAATTCGCGGTCAGGGGCGAGATCAGGCCGAGGCGCGTCTGCGTGCCCTCGACCCGCCAATAGCGCGCCGGGCCACCGGTGCGATGCGCCGCGCGGGCCAGCGGGAAGCGGGCGGACAGATCGTCGAACACGGCGGTCAGCGGCAGGAAGCGGTCGACCCGGTCCTCGTCGATGGCGCCGAGCGGCATGGTTTCGATCAGCGACAGGTCCAGCCCCTCGTCGATGCACCATTGCAGCATCGGGGCGATCTCGTCCTCGTTCAGCCCTTTCAGTGCGACCATGTTGATCTTGACGGCCAGACCGGCATCGCGCGCGGCGAGGATGCCGCGCAGCACGCCGTCCACGTCGCCATGACGGGTGATGAAGCGGAAGCGGTCGGGATCGCGGCTGTCGAGGCTGACATTGACGCGTGCCATACCGGCTTCGACCATTTCGGGCGCATATCGTGCCAGACGTGTCCCATTTGTGGTCATGGTCAGCTCGTCCAGCCCGGTGCCGACATGGCGGCCGAGGCGCCGGACGAGGTCGCCGACATCCCGCCTGACGAGCGGTTCGCCACCCGACAGGCGGATCTTGGTCACGCCGCGCGCGATGAAGCGCTCCGCGATGACGGCGATCTCTTCCAAGCTCAAAAGCTTGGCGCGCGGCAGGAACGTCATGTTTTCCGCCATGCAGTAGCGGCATCGCAGGTCGCAGCGATCGGTCACCGAGATCCGCAGATAGCGGATCACGCGACCATGCTGGTCGGCCAGGGGCTGACCCACAAATACGTCCGGAGCCATGCTCACTTGGCTAGGACCTTGGCACCTGAGCGGCAAGTCCGTTTCGCATTGGCGGGAAAAGAGACGGCGGCTAGGCTGGTTGGATGAAGCAGGGGACGATCCATTCGCGCGAGGATGTAGTGGCAACGGGCATCGTCCTGATTTCGTTCCGGCCCGGCCCCGTGCCCGACAGCGCCCTGGTCGACGCGGTGGTCCAGACGGGGCGGCAGCCGGTGGTCGTCCAGCCCGAGGATGCGAGCGCGAATCGCTTTGCGGCGGGTGCGGCGCGCATCGCGCTGATCGATGCGCGCGATGCCCCCGACATCATGCTGGCGGCGGCGGAGCGGCTTGCGCCCGGCGTGGAGGCGGTCGGCGGCGCCCTGCTGGTGCTGAGCGCGCCGGCACTGGCGATGCGCGCAAGCGACGCCGGGGCGACGCATCACTGTTCGGACATCGCGGCGCTGTCCGCCGGTCTGGCACTGGCGGCGCGGCATGTGGAGCGCATGGCGGGCGACCGGCGGGGGGCGCGGGACGCGGAGATGGCGGGGGGCGTCGGGGGATGGATCGAACGGGCGATCGGGCATGGGCGACCATGTGTGGTCGTCATGGTGTCGCTGTCGCGGCTGGACCTGGTGAATGCGGCGCATGGGCGGCCGGCGGGGACGATGCTGCTGCGCGCGATTGATTCGCGGATCCGGGCGGCGGCGGCGGAAGTGTTCGGGGAGGCGACGATCACCGCGCGGCTGAGCGGGTCGAACTTCGTGGTGGCGGGCATGGGCGGGGCCGGGGAGGCCGCCGCGATCGCCGCCGCGCTGGAAGGGGCGCTGGCGCGGCCGGTGCTGGCGGCGGGATCGCCGGTGCTGCTGGGCACGCGGCTGGGACTGGCGCGCAGCGAAATGGGCGACGATGCCGCCGCATTGCTGCGCCGCGCCAGCGAGGCGCTGGCCGAGGCCAAGGCGAGCGATGGCGCAGTGCTGCGCGTCGCGCACCCGCAAGGCGTGGCGCCGCTGGACGTGCTGGGCGTGGACCTGCACCATGCGATCGAGCGCGGCGAGATCGACGTGCTGTTCCAGCCGCAGGTGGAGATCGCGACGGGGCGGATCGTTGGCGTCGAGGCGCTGGCGCGCTGGTACCACCCGACGCTGGGGCCGCTGGGGGCCGAGCCGCTGTTCGCTGCGGCGGAGCGCGCCGATCTGGGCATCGCGCTGTCCGATCACATCCAGCGCATCTCGCTGGCGCGCGCCACCCGCTGGCCGCAGGCGCTGGACGGGGTGAGGCTGTCGATCAACCTGACCGCGGCGGACATTGCGCGCGCCGGCTTTGCCGAGATGTTCCTGAAGCGGGTCGACGCCAGCGGCTTCCCGCGTGGACGCCTGACCGTGGAGATCACCGAGACGGGGATGATCGAGAATCTCGACGCCGCCGCGGCGCTGCTCGCCCACTTGCGCGGGGCGGGGTGCCGCGTGGCGATCGACGATTTTGGCACCGGTTATTCCAGCCTCGCCTATCTGAAAGCACTGCCGCTCGACTATCTCAAGATCGACCGGGCGATCACGCAGGATATCGAGGGCTCGCCGCGCGACCGGGTGGTGGTGCGCGGGGTGATCGCCATGGCGCAGTCGCTGGGGCTGGCGGTGATCGCCGAAGGGGTGGAAACCTCCGCGCAACTGGCACTGCTCGCGGCGGAGGGGTGCAATTACTACCAGGGCTTCCTGCGGGCAGGGGCGCTGGGCGAGGCGCAACTGGTGGCGATCATGGAGAGCGAATGATGGGCATGATGGCGATCGGGATCGCGCTGGTCGCGGCACAGGCGGGCGATCCGGCCGAGGCGGGCATCCGCGCGGCGATGACGGCGAGTGCGGCCGGGTGGGACGCAGGCAATCTCGACCGGTTCATGGGCATCTATGCGCCCGATGCGGTGTATGTCGGTGCGCGCGGACTGGTGCGCGGCAAGGCGGCGATCGCCGACAGCTACCGCACCAGCTTTGCCGGGGGCGCGAACAGCCGCGGACGGCTGTCGTTCGAATATCTGCTGATCCGGCCGATCGGCGAGCGGCGAATGGTCTTCGCCCGCTGGCACCTGCGCGGGGGCAATGGCGAGGAAAGCGGGATGACCACGCTGGTGTTCGAGCGCCGGGCGGGTGGCTGGAAGATCGTGGCGGATCATAGCAGCTAAGGGTACGCTATATCCTTCATCCGTTCGGCCTGAGCGAAGTCGAAGGCCACGCGCTGGTGGCTGTGCTTCGACTACGCTCAGCACGAACGAACTATGTTCAAAGCCGACACGCCAGGCGCCGGCATTCACCCCGCCGCCTTGGCCAACCCCTTGGACAGTTGCAGCGCGCCGTGGAGGCGGGCCTTGGCGTCGGGCCAGGCGCGGTTGACGACCAGCTTGCCATCGGGACGCAGCTTGGCGACATCCTTCAGCCGGTCGACATAGGCGAACAGGCCGTCGACATCGGCGGGCTTGTTGTCGTGGAACGACACCAGCACGCCCTTCGGCCCCACATCCATCTTCGACACACAGGCCTTCTTGGCATTCAGCTTGATCTTGATGACCTGGATGAGGTTGTCGGTCGCATCGGGCAGCGGGCCGAAGCGATCGATCATCTCGGCCGCGAAGGATTCGATCTCGGCATGCTTTTCGAGGTCGTTCAGGCGGCGGTACAGTCCCATGCGCAGGTCGAGGTCGGGGACGTAATCGTCCGGGATCAGGATCGGCGCATCGACCGTGATCTGGGGGCTGAAGTCGCGCGGACGCTCGAACGCGCCGCCGGACTTGGCCTCCAGGATCGCCTCCTCCAGCATGGACTGGTAGAGTTCGTAGCCGACTTCCTTGATATGCCCGGATTGTTCGTCGCCCAGCAGATTGCCGGCACCGCGAATGTCGAGATCGTGGCTGGCAAGCTGGAAGCCGGCGCCCAGCGAGTCGAGGTCGGACAGCACCTTCAACCGCTTTTCCGCGGCATCGGTCATCTGCCGCTCGGGCGGGGTGACGAGGTAGGCATAGGCGCGCGTCTTGGCGCGACCGACGCGCCCGCGAAGCTGGTAGAGTTGCGCCAGGCCGAAGCGGTCGGCGCGGTTGACGATCATCGTGTTGGCGGACGCGATGTCGATGCCGCTTTCGATGATGGTGGTGGAGACCAGCACCTCGAACTTCTTGTCGTAAAAGGCCGACATGCGCTCCTCCACCTCGGTGGCGGACATCTGGCCGTGCGCGACGACGTAACGGACCTCGGGCACCTCGTTGCGCAGGAACTCCTCCAGATCGGGCAGGTCGGCGACGCGCGGGGTGACAAGGAAGCTCTGGCCGCCGCGATAATGCTCGCGCAGCAGGGCCTCGCGCAGCACCACCGGGTCCCACGGCATGACATAGGTGCGCACCGCCAGGCGATCGACCGGCGGGGTCTGGATGACGGACAGCTCGCGCAGACCCGACATCGCCATCTGCAGCGTGCGCGGGATCGGCGTGGCGGTCAGCGTCAGCATGTGGACGTCGGCCTTCAGCGCCTTCAGCCGTTCCTTGTGCGTCACGCCGAAGCGCTGTTCCTCGTCGACCACGACGAGGCCGAGGCGCTTGAACTCGACATTCTTGGCCAGCAGCGCGTGCGTGCCGACGACGATGTCGAGGTCGCCCGATGCGGCGCCCTCCTTCACCTTCTTCGACTCCGCGGCGGTGACGAGGCGCGACAGCCGCCCGATCTTGATCGGAAAGCCCTCGAACCGCTGGACGAAGTTGTTGTAATGCTGGCGCGCGAGCAGGGTCGTGGGACAGACCACCGCGACCTGCATCCCCGCCATCGCCGCGACAAAGGCGGCGCGCAGCGCCACCTCGGTCTTGCCGAAGCCGACATCGCCGACGATCAGCCGGTCCATCGGCTTGCCCGCGGCAAGGTCACCCAGCACATCCTGGATCGCGCGGTCCTGATCGTCGGTTTCCTCGTAGGGGAAGCGATCGACGAAGCTGGGATAGCCGGCGGTATCCGGCTCCGCCAGCTCGCCGGGGCGTAGCGCGCGCTCGGCAGCGGTGGCGATCAGTTCACCCGCAATCTCGCGGATGCGCTCCTTCATCTTCGACTTGCGCCGCTGCCACGCCTCGCCACCCAGCCGGTCGAGGGTGGCGCCGTCCTCGCCCGATCCGTAGCGGGTCAGAACTTCCAGATTCTCGACCGGCACGTACAGCTTGTCGCCGCCGGCATAGGACAGGGCAACGCAGTCGTGCGGGCTCTTGCCGACCGGCACCGAGGTCAGCCCCTCGTAGCGCGCGATGCCGTGATCGGCATGGACCACGAGATCGCCGGGCGACAGCGTAGCGAGTTCGGCAAGGAAGGCGTCCGCCGACTTGCGGCGCTTCGCACGGCGCACGAGCCGGTCGCCCAGCATGTCCTGTTCGGTCAGCACCGACACGTCGGGCGCGGTGAAGCCATGGTCGAGCGGCAGGACGATCATCGCGACGCCGAAGCTCTTGCCCGTATCGGCGATGCCCAGCGCCTCCTGCCAGCCATCCGCCGCCTTGGCGCCCTTCAGCCCATGATCCTTGAGCAGGCTGGTCAGCCGTTCGCGCGCACCGACCGAATAGCTGGCGAGGACGGGCTTGCGCCCCTGTTTGCGCAAGGCCGCGATATGCGCGACCACCGCCTCGTAGACATTCGCCTGGTTGGCGCGTTCGGGCGCGAAGTCGCGGGCATTGTCGACGCCGAAGTCGAGCACGGTCCGGCTTTCCGGCTCGTGGAACGGCGTGGTCAAATGTGCGGTCGCCGCCTCCAGCGCGGGGGCCCATTCCTTGGGCGCCAGATACAGTGCCTTGGCGGGCAGGGGACGATAGCTGCCCGGCTGTGCGCCCTCGGCCCGCTTGCGGTTCTCATAATAGTCGGCGACCGCCTCGAACCGGCCTTCCGCCGCCTGGGCGACGCCGGCGTCGCGGACCACGACCGCATCGCCCAGATGGTCGAAGAGCGTCGCCAGCTTGTCCTCGAACAAGGGGAGCCAATGTTCCATGCCGGCCAGCCGCCGCCCGTCGGAGATCGCCTGATAGAGCGGGTCGCCGGTCGCGGTCGCGCCGAACGTCTCGCGATAGCGGGTGCGGAACCGCTTGATCGATTCTTCGTCGAGCAGCGCCTCGGACGCAGGCAGCAGGGTGAAGCCTTCGATCCGGCCGGTGGTCCGCTGGTCGCCGGGATCGAAGGTGCGGACGCTTTCGATCTCGTCGCCAAAGAAGTCGAGGCGCAGCGCCTGTTCCGCCCCGCTGGGGAACAGGTCGACCAGACCGCCGCGCACCGCATATTCGCCCTGGTCGTGCACCGTCTCGGTCCGGACATAGCCGTTCGCCTGCAACAGCGCCGCCAGCCGGTCGAGGTCGATCCGCTCGCCGGGCGCCAGCTTGGCGACGAGCTGGCGGATGCGGAACGGGGTCAGCACCCGCTGCGTCGCGGCATTGGCGGTGGTCAGCACGAGTTGCGGTGCCTTCGCCCTGGCCTGCAACCGGTGCAGGCCGGCGATCCGCTCCGCCATGATGCGCAGCGTCGGCGAGGCGCGGTCATAGGGCAGGCAGTCCCAGGCCGGGATCTGGATGACCTCCAGCTCGGGCGCGAAATAGGGTGCGGTGCCGGCGATCGCGCGCATCTGCGCATCGTCGCTAGCGATAAAGACGACGCGTCCCGCCGCACGCGCCAGATCGGCGAGCAGCGACGGCTGGAACCCCGCGGGCACGCCGGACAGGGTGAGCGGGGTGGTGGCGGACAGGATCGTCTTCAGGTCGGGCATGATATTTCCACTAGGCCCTCGCCCCGACGGGGAGAGGGAGGAGACCCGCGGCGCAGCCGTGGGGAGGGTGAGGGGGTGCCAGTCAGCGTTTCCGCCTGTGGCACCCCCTCACCCCGACCCTCTCCCCGGGGGGAGAGGGGGCAAAGGTCACTTCGCGATCGGCACGAAGTCCAGGTCGCGCATCGTCTGCATCATCGGGCCCTCCCAACGCGGGGGACAGGGTTGGGTGCCGATCGCCCAGGCCATGATATCCACGTCCTGTTCCTCCAGCAGCGCCTCGAACCAGTCGGTCTGCTCGGGCGTCCAGTCCTGGTGATGCCGGTCGAAAAAGCCGCCGATCATCAGGTCGGCCTCCTTGGTGCCGCGGTGCCAGCTGCGAAAGCGCAGGCGTTTCAGACGGATGGCGTGGTCCATGGGGCTCCCAACAAATGGTGCCCGGCGGACGCTGGCGGCGGCCGTCGGGTGCGGTATAGGCGGCATGTAGTCATGCGTCCCGATATCCTCAATCCGCTGTTCGCCGAGGTGACCGCGCTGAAAGGCGTGGGCCCCGGCCTTGCCAAGCCGCTGGACCGGCTGGACCTTCGTCGCGTGGTCGACGTCGCCTTCCATCTGCCGACCGGCCATATCGACCGGCTGCCCCGCGACGAACTGATGACCTCCGACGCCGGCCGCGTGATTGCGATCACGCTGACCCCGCGCGAGCATCGCAGCCCGGCCGGGCGCGGGCCGGCGCGGGTGATTGCCGAGGATGCACGCGGCAATACCGTCGCGCTGGTCTATTTCGGCGGATCGGCCGGCTGGGCGAAGCGGCAGTTGCCGGTGGGCGAGCCGCGCCGCGTGTCCGGGCGGCTCGACCTTTATGGCGACACGCTCCAGATCGTCCACCCCGAGGTTGGCGAGGATGACGAGGCCTTTGCGATGCGCGAGGCGATCTATCCGCTGTCGGAGGGGCTGACCTCGCGCCGGATCGCGGGGTTCGCCGCGCAGGCGATCGAGCGGGCGCCGGTCTTGCCCGAATGGATCGAGCCGGGGCTGAAGGCCGCGCGCGGCTGGCCCGACTGGCGCGATGCGCTGGCGCGGATCCATGCCGACCCCACCGACGCCAAGGCGCGCGAGCGGCTGGGCTATGACGAGGTGTTCGCCAACCAACTGGCGATGACGCTGGTGCGCGCCGATTCGCGGCGGCGGCGGGGCCGGGCGCTGAAGGGGGACGGGCGCCTGCGCGACATGCTGCGGTTGCCGTATCGGTTGACGGGGGCGCAGGACCGCACGGTGCGCGAGATCGAGGGCGATCTGGCGCAGGAGGCGCCGATGCTGCGTCTGTTGCAGGGTGATGTGGGCGCGGGCAAGACGCTGGTCGCCGCGATGGCGCTGCTGATCGCGGTGGAGGCGGGGACGCAGGGTGCGATGCTGGCGCCGACCGAGATCCTGGCGCGCCAGCATTACGAAACGCTGCGCCGGACGCTGGCGGGCCTTCCGGTGCAGATCGGGGTGCTGACCGGCCGCGACAAGGGGCGGGCGCGCGAGGCGACGCTGATGGCGCTGGCGGCCGGCGAGATCGACATATTGGTCGGCACGCACGCCATCTTTCAGGAAGGCGTCACCTACCGCGACCTCAGCCTGGTGGTGGTGGACGAACAGCATCGTTTCGGCGTGCAGCAGCGCATGATGCTGCAGGAAAAGGGGCGCAGTCCGCACGTCCTGGCGATGACCGCGACGCCCATCCCGCGCACCCTGACGCTCGCCAATTACGGCGAGATGGACGTCAGCCGGCTGGACGAGATGCCGCCCGGGCGCGAGCCGATCGAGACGCGGGTCGTATCCGAGGAGCGGCTGGACGAAGTCGCCGCCGGACTCGGCCGCCATCTGGCCGATGGCGGGCAGGCTTACTGGGTGTGCCCGCTGGTCGAGGAAAGCGAGAAGTCCGACCTCGCCGCCGCCGAGATGCGGGCGGAATCGCTGCGCGCGCTGTTCGGCGACCGGGTCGGCCTGATCCACGGCAAGATGAAGCCGGCGGAAAAGGACGCGGTGATGGAGGCGTTCGCGGACAACCGGCTGGGCGTGCTGGTCGCCACCACCGTGATCGAGGTCGGCGTCGACGTACCCAATGCACGGCTGATCGTGATCGAGCATGCCGACCGGTTCGGACTGGCGCAGCTCCATCAGTTGCGGGGGCGCGTCGGGCGGGGCGGGGGGCTGTCGCGCTGCCTGTTGCTGCGGGGCAATGCGCTGTCGGAGACGTCGCGCGCGCGCCTCGCGTTGATGCGCGAGACCAATGACGGTTTCCGGATCGCGGAGGAGGATCTGCGGCTGCGCGGGGCCGGCGACCTGCTCGGCAAACGTCAGTCGGGTGAGTTGGCGTTCAGGCTGGTCGCACCGGAGATGCTGAACGACCTGATCCAGTGCGCGCAGGACGATGCCCGGTTGTTGATCGACCGCGACGGCGGGTTGCAGGGGCCGCGCGGGCAGGCGGCGCGGACGGCATTGTACCTGTTCGAACGCGAGACGGGCGTGGCGCTGCTGCGCTCGGGCTGAGCGCGATCAGTTACCGCGCAGCGCGGACAGGAACGGGAAATAGGAATGGGTGGGCACCGGCCGGTCGAACTGGCAGCCGATCCGGCCGCCGAGCGCCCAGCGTATCTCGGCCGTGGCGCTGCCCAGAACCGGCAGCTGGACGTCGATCCGGTCCCCGACGTTCAGCGTGTCGATGCACCGCGCCATCAGGCCGCCGCCGGAGACGTTGACGATGACGATCGCGATCCTGCTGCCATTGGCAGCGACGGCACTGGTGCGGTAAAACACCTCGTGCCGCGGCTCGCCGCGATCTTCATGGTTATGTGCCGTTGCTGCCCAATTCATCCCCGTACCCCCGCTTCACACCAATACGGTTAAACCCACAATGGTTGAAAAAGGATCCAGATCAGAATTTTATTTGGCAAATCAGTATGATGTAGATCAAGATATTATGCTGCATCGCAGCAAGGTCATTCCCTTGCCAGCAACCCATGGTGCTTCTTGCCGGCGGAAATCCGCACGGTTTCTGCATCGACCGCGATGATCGCGGTGTCGCTGTCGATCTTCTCGCCCTCGACGCGCGCGCCGCCGCCCGCGATCAGACGACGGGCCTCGCCCTTCGACTTGGCGAACCCCAGGCCGACCAGCGCATCGACGATGCCGATACTGCCGCCTGCGACCGCCAGCGTCGGCAGCGCGCCGCCGGCCGACCCCTCCTCGAAGGTCCGGCGCGCGGTTTCGGCCGCCTCTTCCGCCGCCGCAGCGCCGCGGCACATCGCGGTCGCGGCGTTGGCGAGGATCTTCTTGGCCTCGTTGATTTCCGCGCCTTCCAGCGCTTCCAGCCGGGCGATCTCGTCCTCGGTCACGTCGGTGAACAGGCGCAGGAAGCGGCCGACATCGCGGTCGTCGGTGTTGCGCCAGAACTGCCAGTAATCGAAATGCGGCAACTGGTCCTCGTGCAGCCAGACCGCACCGGCCATCGTCTTGCCCATCTTGCCGCCGTCTGCGGTGGTGATGAGCGGAGTGGTCACGCCGAACACGTCGGTGCCGTCCATCCGGCGCGCCAGTTCGATGCCGTTGACGATGTTGCCCCACTGGTCGCTGCCGCCCATCTGGAGCCGGCAGCCGCGGCGCAGCGCCAGTTCGCGGAAGTCATAAGCCTGCAGGATCATGTAGTTGAATTCGAGGAAGCTGAGCGACTGTTCGCGGTCCAGCCGCAGCTTCACCGAGTCGAAGCTGAGCATCCGGTTGACCGAGAAATGCTGCCCCACCTCGCGCAGGAAGGGGATATATTCCAGCCGGTCGAGCCATTCGGCATTGTCGACCATCACCGCATCGGTCGGCCCGTCGCCAAAGGTCAGGAAACGTTCGAAGATGCGCTTGATCGAGGCGACATTGGCCTGGATGCCATCCTCGGCCAGCAGCTTGCGGGCCTCGTCCTTGAAGCTGGGATCGCCGATCTTGCCGGTGCCGCCGCCCATCAGCACGATCGGCTTGTGCCCCGTCTGTTGCAGGCGGCGCAGCAGCATGATCTGCACCAGGCTGCCGACGTGCAGCGACGGCGCGGTCGGGTCGAAGCCGATATAGCCGGGCACGATCTCCCGGGCGGCCAGCGTGTCCAATGCCGCGGCATCGGTCATCTGGTGGATATAGCCGCGGGCAGACAGCGTGCGAAGCAGGTCGGACTGGTAGGTCATAGCGGGTGTGTCGTTACACATGCGCGCAGCCGCCGTCACCCTTCAGTTGGGTGGCCTTACTTTCGCGGCAACTGGCTTTGCGGATCGACCGGGGTACGGCCGCGACGCAATTCGAAATGCACCTCCGGCCGGTCGGCAAAGCCGGTATCGCCCGACAGCGCGATCGTCTGCCCGCGCTTCACGCTCTGCCCGCGCTGGACGAGCAGCTTGGAGGCATGGCCATAGACGCTGGTCCAGTTGTCGCCATGCTTGACGATCACCAGCCCGCCCAGCGCGGCGATACCGTCGCCGACATAGGCGACCACGCCGTCTGCCGCGGCCTTGACCGGCGTGGCCAGCGGCACCGCGATCTTGATGCCGTCGTTGCGCTCGCCGCTGGCACCGGGACCGAAGCGGCGCACGACGCGGCCGTCGACCGGCCAGACGAAGCCGGAGCGCAGGCGTGCCGGCGCGGCGACGACTGCGGTCGGGGGCAGCACGCGCTTCGGCGTCGCGGCGGGCCTGGCGGGGGCCTGGTTGCTAGCCAGCGCGGGCTCGCCGCCGGTCAGGATGTCGTCCACGTCCAGGCTGAACGCCGCGGCGCGATCGGCCAGCGAGGGCGTGTGCTCGCCGCTCGCCGGGCCGGGAATGATGACGCGCTGGCCGGCGCGCAGCACATAGGGCTCCTCCAGCGCATTGGCGTCGACGATCCGCGACCATTCGACGCCGTAGGCGCGCGCGATCGCGATCCCCGTCTCGCCGGATCGGACCAGGTGATAGCGCCCGGCAGGGATCGAGAGCCGCTGCCCCACCCGGATGACGAAGGGGGGCTGAAGGCCGTTGGCCCGCGCGATCGCCTCCGACCCCGAACCGGTGCGATCCGCCACCCGGCGCAGGCTGTCGCCTAGCTGCACGACATAGGTGGAGGCGGGGATTTCGCGTGCGTCGGGCGTGACGGGCCGTGTTTCCCAGGACGGGCGCGGTGCCGGCAGCGTGGATACCGCGTCGCTGGCCGGCGGCGACAGGTCGCCCTGCATCGCCGGCGGGGCGGGTCGTTCCTCTGCGCGCGGGGGTGGCGGCGGCGGCGCAGTGGGGGTGGCATCGTCCAGGCTGGGGATGCACCCCGCCAGCATCGTCGCGCCCAGCATCATCGCCAGCTTCCGCATGCCGCCACCCTCCGCTTCAGCTATAGGCCGCGTTCAGCATGGCGAGCGAGGCGCCGTGCGTCAGGTCCAGATGCAGCGGGGTGACCGCGATATGGCCGTCATGTACCGCATCCAGATCGGTATCGTGCGCCGGTGCGTGCGGCATGCGACCGAGCGCCAGCCAATAATAGTCATAGCCGCGCGGATCGGTGCGCTTGTCCATCCGCACCCGGCCATAATCGCGAATGCCCTGCCGCGCGACGCGGATGCCTTGCACCGCATCCGGCGCCACCGGCGGGAAGTTGACGTTCATCAGCGTGCGCGGCGCAAAGTCGAGACCCAGCAGCGGGCGCAACGCCCGCTCGCCCCAGGCGCGCGCGGTATCGAAGCTGACCGCGTCGCCCATCCCGTGCTGTGCGTAACGCTGGCTGAGCGCGACCGAGCGGATGCCCGCGAGTGCGCCCTCCATCGCGGCGGACACCGTGCCCGAATAGAACACGTCCTCGCCCAGATTGGCGCCGCGGTTGACGCCGGACAGGATCAGGTCGGGCTTGCCGTCCGCCATGATCTCGCCAAGCGCCATCATCACCGCATCGGTGGGCGTGCCCGCCACCGCGAAACGCCGCTCGCCGAAGCGGCGGACGCGCAGCGGCCGGGTCAGGGTCAGCGACCGGCTCGTCCCCGACTGTTCCTCCGCCGGTGCCACCACCCAGACATCGTCGGAAAACCGCGCGGCGATCTCCTCCAGAACCTTCAGGCCGGGGGCATGATAGCCATCGTCATTGGTGAGGAGGATGCGCATGGCTCAGCGTGCGCCCAGCACCGTGGCGCCGCCCAGATAGGGTTGCAGCACCGCCGGCACCGCCACCGATCCGTCCTGTTGCTGATAATTCTCGATCACCGCGACGAGCGTGCGGCCGACGGCCAGCCCAGAGCCGTTCAGCGTGTGGACGAACCGGTTGCCCTTGCCCTCGGCGGGGCGGAAGCGCGCGTTCATCCGGCGCGCCTGGAAATCGGTGCAGGTCGAGCAGCTGGAAATCTCGCGATACCGGTCCTGTCCGGGCAACCACACCTCTAGGTCATAGGTGCGCGCGGCGGAGAAGCCCATGTCGCCCGTGCACAGCAGCATCCGGCGATAGGCGAGGCCGAGCGCGTCGAGCACCCCCTCGGCACAGGCCGTCATCCGCTCATGTTCTTCGTCCGACCGGTCGGGATGGACGATCGACACCATCTCGACCTTGTCGAACTGGTGCTGGCGGATCAGTCCGCGCGTGTCACGGCCCGCCGCGCCCGCTTCCGACCGGAAACAGGGGGTGAGCGCGGTGAAGCGCAGCGGCAGTTCCTCCTCCGCCAGGATCGCTTCGCGCACGATGTTGGTCAGCGAAACTTCGGCCGTGGGGATCAGCCAGCGACCATCGGTGGTGCGGAACAGGTCCTCGGCGAATTTGGGCAATTGCCCGGTGCCGAACGCCGCCTCGTCACGCACCATGAGGGGCGGCTGGACGAGCTCGAAGCCATGCTCCTGCGTCAGCCGGTCGAGCATGAACTGCCCCAGCGCCCGCGACAGCCGCGCCGCGTCCCCGCGGAGCAGCGTGAAGCGTGCGCCCGACAGCGCGACGCCGGTTTCGAAATCCAGTCCCAGCGCCGGGCCGATCGCGTCATGCTCGGCGGGCGGGAAGGCGAATTCGGGGCGCTGGCCGCGTGTGTGGATCAGGGCGTTGTCGGCTTCATCCGCGCCCGGCGGAACATCGGCGGCGGGCAGGTTGGGAATGGCGGCAAGCGCCGCGTCCAGCTCCGCGCCGATCGCGCGTTCCTGTTCTTCCAGCTCGGGCAGCTTTGCCTTCAGGTCGGCGACCTCGGTCATCAGGCTTTGTGCGCGGGCTTCGTCCTTTGCCGCCTTGGCCTGCCCGATCTGCTTGGACAAGTCGTTGCGGCGGGTCTGTGCATCCTGTGCGGCCGCGATCGTGGTACGGCGACGCTCGTCCAGCGCGAGCAGGGCGGCCGACTGCGGTTCGCCGCCACGCTTGGTCAGGGCGGCATCGAAGGCGGCGGGATCGTCGCGGATCAGGCGGATGTCGTGCATGGGCCGTGGCTATGGCGGGGTGAACGCGGGCTTGCAAGCCGGCCGCCGGCGCAACCACGGCGGCGGCACGCGCGTTGTCCCGAATAGAACCGACACTGCAAGGAGATACGCGATGCTGGTGCCGCACAATGCATTCGTGCTGGTGGCCGACGGGCGCAAGAGCCTGTTCTTCCGCAACGATGGCGATGCCGAGTTCCCGAACCTCAAGGTCGAACATGCCGAGGAGCATCCCAACCCGCGCGACCGCGACCAGAAGACCGATGCAGCCGGTGCGGCCCGCTCGACGCAGAGCGGCCAGGGCGCCCCGCCGATTGCGCAGGGCGGATCGAACCAGGCCGGTGGCGGCGGGCAGGGCGCGCAATTCGCCCCCTCGCGCGGGACGCTCGGCGAGACCGACTATCACCAGCAGGAGGAGGACCGCTTTGCGGTCGAGATCGCCGACATGCTGAAGCGCCGTGCGCTGGCCAATGAGTTCGAGTCGCTCATCATCGTCGCGCCGCCGCAGACGCTGGGCGAACTCCGCAAGCATTACCACAAGGAGGTGAGCAACCGGCTGACGGGCGAACTGGCCAAGGACCTGACCAACATGCCGGTGCCCGATATCGAGACGGCGTTGAAGAACGCCTGACGCGCGAGGGGACACCCCTCCCGCACACGCAGGAAGGGGCCCGCCGAGGGGATCGGCGGGCCCCTTTTTCCTTGGCAAAGCTGGTGGATCAGGCCTGGGCGGTGCGCTTCGCGAACCGGTGGCGGGCGACCAGTGCGGCGGCGGCGGCCCCGAACAACAGCATCATCGGCGGTGCGGGCACCGGTGTCGGCGGTCCGCCATTCGATCCGCTGCTGCCCGAGGACGAGGCCGAACTGGCCGACGATGCCGAGGACGCGCTGCTCGCGCTCGACCCGGTGCTGCCCGAGGCGCCGCTGGCCGACGACCCGCTGGCGCTGGAGCCGCTTGCGCTCGATCCGTTCGACGACCAGCCACCGTTCGAGGACCATCCGCCATTGGACGACCAGCCCTTGCTGCTCGATCCATAGCTGCTGCTCCCGCTCGCCGAAGAGGCGGACGACGCGCTGGAGGCGCTGGACGCCGACGACGCGCTGGAGGTGGAGGAGCCGCCGGTGGACGTCGAGGACCCACCCGTCGAGGTCGAAGATCCTCCGGTCGAGGTGGACGAGCCGCCCGTCGAGGTGGAGGACCCGCCAGTCGACGTCGAAGACCCGCCCGTCGAGGTCGAGGAGCCACCGGTGGAGGTCGATGACCCGCCCGTGGACGACCCGCCCGTCGAGGTCGACGATCCGCCGGTCGAGGTCGATCCGCCCGAAGAGGTGGACGAGATGACGATGCTGCCGCTGGAGCCGGCGCCACCCCCGAAACCGAAGCCGCCGCCAAAGCCGCCGCCGAAACCGGGCGAGCCCCAGCCGCCGCCGATCACCGCGGGCGCAAAGCCGCCACCACCGCCGGCCAGTACCGGATCGGCGGGCAGCGGCAGCGGCACCGGCGGCGCCTGTGTCGATACGGTCACCACCGCCGGGGCGCAGGCGGTGGTCGTGGTCTTGGTCACCACGCGGCGGACCTTGCCGACCTTGGCATAATGGCGGCGCGGCGCCTTCTTGATCTTGGTCTGCTGGGTGATCGCCGGCCGCTTCGGGCTTTCCGCGATATGCACGGCACCGCCGCCGATCACGGCACCGCCCGCCGCACATGCGCTAAGTTTCGCCAAGGCCATCCGGACCGACATCGCTTACCTCTCACATCGCCCGCCCATGCCGGCCGGGGATCAACCCTGTTGACGCTCTGCGCCCGATACTTCGACAGAAACCAAGAAACACTTAAGTGCAAGGCCTCTCCCGTGCGTGCGGTCGTGCAAGAACGGGACTCGCGGGAGCGTGCGCTTGCGAAACCATGATTTTCGCTCAGGATCGTGCGGAAATTTACCGCTTGCCGGTGCAGCAATGCTGCAACGGAGGTCGAATGGGACAATGCTGCGCTGCACCAGGGCGCAGATGTTCGCAACAAAGCTGCGCAAATAGGTAAGCATCTGAAACGTCAGTCGCTTGCCGCGCCCGGTTTCTCCGATTATAGGCGCTGACACCATGGGGGGCGGCCCTGAGGACGCGGAGCGAAAAGCGCCGACGGGCCCGAGGGAGAGTGGTATGGCGACGGTGTTTAATCGCGTGGACGACTCCAGCAGCCCGGCGGCTGCGAACGACCTGGACGACGGCTATCGCCCTTCGGCGGACGAACCGTTCATGAGCCTGCGTCAGCAGGACTATTTCCGCCGTAAACTCAATCAGTGGAAGGAAGCGATCCAGCGTGATTCGCTGGGCACGCTGTCGCAGCTGCAGCTCGACTCGTTGCGCGAATCGGATCTGACCGACCGCGCCTCCAGCGAGACCGACTGGTCGATCGAGCTGCGCACCCGCGACCGGCAGCGCAAGCTGATCGCCAAGATCGATGCGGCGCTGCGCCGTATCGACGACGGCGAATATGGCTATTGCGAGGTGTCGGGCGAACCGATCAGCCTGGGCCGGCTGGAGGCGCGGCCGATCGCCACGATGACGGTGGAGGCGCAGGAGCGCCACGAGCGTAACGAGAAGGTGTCGCGCGACGACTGATCGACCGCGAATGATGCAATGGGTTATTGTTTCGTTTACCCATTGCGTCATATCCCCTTGGGATGGGGGCGGGCAACCGATAGTGTCCCCGGTTCAAGTCAGGGGCCCGCGCGGAATGGATATATGAACGGCGACGATCGCAGCACGAACCAGGCAGTGGCAGACGCGGAACGGCGTGCGCCACGCGACAGTCTGTTCCTGATGGCGCAGTTCGAGGTCGCTGGGCAGCGCCATGAAGTGCGCGTGCGCAATCTGTCCGAGGGCGGGTTGATGGCCGAATTCCCCCGCATCCTGGAACCGGGCACCCCGGTCATGCTGGTGCTGCGCGGCATCGGCGAGGTGCATGGCAAGATCGCCTGGTGCACGCAGGGGCGAGTGGGCGTCGCCTTCGACAACAGCATCGACCCGCAATTGGCGCGCAAGCCGGTGACCGGTGGCACGACGACGCCGACCTATGCGCGGTCGATTCCCAATGTCCGGGTGAAATCCTCGAAACCCTGACGGGTGGCGGCGGCGGGTAGCGGCATGGCTCGCGACCGCGGGGTAGCAAAAGGGCCCCGGACGCCGATGCGTCCGAGACCCACGATCTGCCGTTAAAGGCTGCTCATTTCCTCTTTCAGTCGCAGCTTCTGTTTCTTGAGGTCGGCCAGGATGGTCGCATCGGGTAACGGGCGCTGCGTTTCTGCATGGATGCGACGATCCAGCGTCGCATGCTTCGTCTCCAGGGCCTGATGATGCGTTGACTGCATGGCGGTAAACCTCCTGAGCATTCGCGTTGGGGGAAAGGGATTAAAGCACCGATCGACCGCAATGTCCCGACCCCTTGGTCGGAAATCGACAAATGGTGGTGAAAGGCGCGACGACCCGCATCTGCCCGCTCGCGCCGCCGCCCGTCCCATCGTAAGGGAGCGGCAGCGATGGCCGGGGGATATGCGATGGACGATGCGGAATGGCGGGGGCGGCTGGACGTGTTGCGGGTCGAGCATCGCGATCTGGACGCCGCGATCGGCGCCCTGGCGGCCGTGCCCGTGCCCGACCAGTTGCAGATGGCCCGGCTGAAGAAGCGCAAGTTGCGCCTGCGCGATGAGATCGCCGCCGTCGAGGATCGCCTGATACCCGACATCATCGCCTGACGCCTTTCTGGAAGCACGGGGGCAGGGCCGCCTGCTCCGTTTCGGGACGACGGCATCGTCGCAGCCTCTGTGCGACGTGCCGGGATTGTGCGAGCCGCATGCATCATGGATGGACGGACCGATCCCGATTTGCGCCGGCGCCTGACCGAGGGGCTGTATAGTGAGGCGATGCTGCTGGCCGATGAGGCACGCAGCTATTTCGATCTGGGCGGGCGCGGCGATCGCGACGGTCTGGCGCCGGTCCAGCGGGTCGCCTTTTCCTGCGAGGCGCTGAAGCTGACCACCCGCCTCATGCATGTCATCGCCTGGCTGCTCACCCAGCGCGCGGTGGACGCGGGCGAGCTGAGCGCCGCCGATGCCTGCGCACCGACCCGGCGGCTGGGCGATGCGCCGGTCACCGATGGCGACATGCTGGCAACCATGCCGCCGCGCGCGCGCGGACTGGTGGCGACGAGCATCGACCTGCACCGGCGCGTCGCCCGGCTGGACCGGACCGTGGCCGACGACATGCCCAATCCGGCGCACTTGCTGCACGATCGGCTGGTCGCCGCTTTCTAAGGGCTGCGGCAGACGGTTCGCGGTGCACGACCGCCGCCGCCCGAGGTTAAATCACGTTATTTCAATCACTTGAAAGTTGCGTCACCTCCCGCTGTCCACCACAGGGGACAGGGCGATCGATGACGGCAGAGACCAGGGACCCGGCCAGCACCGGCCGCACCATGAGAGCCGCGCTGAAAACCGAGGATGGCCGCTTCCGCATCGCGGAGGTGGAGGAGCCCGCACTGCCCGCCGCGGACTGGGTAAAGGCGCGGGTGCGCGTCGCCGGCATCTGCGGCACCGACCTGCGCCACTGGAAGAAGCCCGACCCCGAACTGCGCTGCTGCATCATGGGCCATGAAATGGCGGGCGAGGTGGTGGAGATCGGGGCGGATGTCACCCATGTCGCGATCGGCGACCGCGTGCTGGTCGAATCGGTGCTGGGTTGCGGACATTGCGAATGGTGCCGGGTGCGCCAGTATAATCGTTGCCCCGACCTTTATCCCACCCGCCGCGCCAGCGTGTCGCGTGCCTATGCCGAGTTCGTCGTCGGGCCACAGCACAAATTCTACAAACTGCCCGATCATGTCGGCTTCGACGATGCAGCACTGCTCGATACCTATGCGGTATGCCTGCACGCGCAGCATCTGTCGGGGCTGACCATCAACGCGCGCGTCGCCATCATCGGCGCCGGCCCAATCGGGCTGGGGCAGGCAATGCTGGCCAAGGCGAGCGGCGCCGATGTGCTGATCATCGACACGGTGGCGCATTCGCTGGAGGTGGCGCGGCAACTGGGCGCCGACGTGACGGTCGATCCGGAGCAGCAGGACCCGGTCGAACAGGTGATGGCGTTTACGCAAGGTCGCGGTGCGGACGTGGTGTTCGAATGCGCCGGCGGCACGTCGATGCCGACCACGCTGCCGCTGGCGACCAAATTGGCGCGACGCGGCGGCCGGATCGTCCTGGTCGGCGGCTTCGACGGGGGCGAGACCGAGATCGCGCTGGAATGGCAGCGCATCCAGATGTCGGAAATCGCACTGATCCCCAGTGCCAGCTTCGCCGTCCACGACATCTACCCCGAACAGGCCGAGGTGCTCGATCTGGTCGCGCGCGGCAAGCTGCGCACCCAGGAACTCATCACCCACCGCTTTCCGCTGGATGCGATCAACGACGCGTTCGAGGTCGCGCTGGACAAGGAGAAGACCAGGGCGATCTTTGTCGCGCTGGAGATCTGATGCAGGCTGGATCGGGGGCGGACCCTACCCCCCGATCCGCACCCGCGCCGCACGATATTCGCGCTCTAGCCGCGCCACCCGGTCCGCGACCGGCTCTACTGCATCCACCGCGCCGATGCCCTGGCCCGATCCCCAGATGTCGCGCCATGCCTTGGCCTTGGCGCCGTTGCCGGTGCCGAAGTCCATCGTCTTCAGGTCGCCTTCGGGCAGCGCGTCGGGGTCGAGGCCGGCGGCGGCGATCGACCCGCGCAGGTAATTGCCGTGCACCCCGGTGAACAGGTTGGAATAGACGATGTCCGACGCGCGCCCCTCGACGATCGCCTGCTTGTAGCCGTCGACCGCATTGGCCTCGGTCGTGGCGATGAAGGGCGAGCCGATATAGGCGACGTCGGCCCCCATCGCCTGCGCCGCCAGGATCGCGCCGCCGGTCGCGATCGATCCGGACAGCGCCAGCGGCCCATCGAACCATTGCCGGATTTCCTGCACCAGCGCGAAGGGGGACAGCCGCCCGGCATGGCCGCCCGCGCCCGCCGCGACCGCGATCAGGCCGTCCGCACCCTTTTCCACCGCCTTGCGGGCGAAGCGGTCGTCGATCACGTCGTGCAGCGTGATCCCGCCCCAGCCATGCACCGCCTGGTTCAGGTCCTCGCGCGCGCCGAGCGAGGTGATGACGATCGGGACCTGCCATTTGGCACAGGTCGCCAGATCCGCCTCCAGCCGGTCGTTCGACCGGTGGACGATCTGGTTGACGGCAAAGGGTGCGGCCGGCCGGTCCGGATGGTCGCGATTATGCGCGGCCAGTTCCTCGGTGATCCGGTGCAGCCATTCGTCGAGCATCGCCGCCGGTCGTGCGTTGAGCGCGGGAAACGATCCGACGATCCCCGCCTTGCACTGTGCGATCACCAGTTCGGGACCGGAGATGATGAACAGCGGCGACCCGATCACGGGCAGGCGCAGGCGGTCAAACAGGGCGGGCAGGGTCATCGCTTTACGATAACGTAAACGGCAAGCATGTCCAGTATGCGGCAGGAGGGCGCCGCTGTCCTACAGCGTCGCTTTCCGCTAGGCCTGCCGCCATGCTGTCGTCCTCGTCCTACCGGTCCTTTGCGCGGCGGGACGATTGCAGAAAAGGTAAGTGGACACGGACAGGGGGGTGTAGTGTCCACTTCCAGCCCGACGGGCACAAATTGCGTCGCGGGACGCCGCGTTACCCGCGAATCGCCCCATCGCGCGCAACCCTCATGTTGTCTTGTTCGCGCAACAGCGTACACCGCCGATGTAACAGCATATCACAGGGTCCCGTTCATGAAACTCGCCGTTGCCGCGCTTCTGTCCTTTACCGTCTCTGCGCCCGCGCTTGCCGCCGGGCAGTTGCCGCGCACCGTCGTGCCGGTGCTGTACGACATCACGGTGCGCCCCGACGCGCAGAAGCTGACCTTCTCCGGCGAGGAGACGGTAACGGTCGACGTGAAGACCCCGACGCGCACCATCGTCCTCAACGCCGCCGATCTGGCGATCACCCGCGCGACGCTGGACGGAAGGCCGATCCGCTACGCGCTCGACAACGAAGCGCAGACGCTCACGCTGACCCTGCCGCAGGCGGTAAAGGCCGGGCGCCATACGGTCGGTTTCGCCTGGACCGGCACGATCAATCGCGCCGCCTCCGGCCTGTTCGCGATCGACTATACCAACACCGATGGCAGCCAGGCCCGGATGCTGGCAACCCAGTTCGAGGCACCCGATGCCCGCCGCTTCGCGCCGATGTGGGACGAGCCCGCGTTCAAGGCGAAGTTCCGCCTGTCCTCCACTGCGCCGGCCGGCCAGACCGCCTATTCCAACATGCCCGCGACGATCACGCAGGCAGCGGACGGCAGCAAGCTCTACAAGTTCGGCGAAACGCCGGTGATGTCGAGCTATCTGCTCTTCCTCGGCATGGGCGATGTCGAACGCAAGACGGCGCGCGCGGACGGCGTGGAAATCGGCATCATCAGCCGCAAGGGCGTGGTCGATCAGGGCGATTATGCGCTTGGCGCGGCGTCGAAGCTGCTGCCATACTTCAACAACTATTTCGGCCAGCGCTACCCGCTGCCCAAGATGGACATGATCGCCGGCCCCGGCTCCAGCCAGTTCTTCGGCGCGATGGAAAACTGGGGCGCGATCTTCTATTTCGAATCCGAACTGCTGTTCGATCCCAAGATCGCGACGGAAAGCAATCGCCAGCGCATCCACACCGTTGTCGCGCATGAGATGGCGCACCAGTGGTTCGGCGACCTCGTCACCATGGCGTGGTGGGACGATCTGTGGCTGAACGAGGGCTTTGCCTCCTGGATGGAGAACAAGGCGTCCGCCGATCTGAACCCCGCATGGAAGGCGCGCGAGGCCGAGGTGGTCGGCGCCCGCGAAAGCGCGATGGCGATCGATGCGACCTCCGCCACCCATCCGATCATCCGCAAGGTGGAGACGGTGGACCAGATCGGCGAGGCATTCGACAGCATCACCTATCTGAAGGGCCAGTCGGTCATCGGCATGCTGGAGGCGACGCTGGGCGAAGCGCCGTTCCGTGAAGGCATCCGCCGCTACATGGCCAAGTACAAGTACGGCAACACCGTCACCGACCAGCTCTGGGCTGAGCTGTCGGCCGCCTCGGGCCAGCCGATCGCGACCATCGCCAAGGACTTCACGTTGCAGGGCGGCGTGCCGCTGGTCACGCTGACCGGCACGCGCTGCGAGGGCGGGGCGACCGTTGCGACGCTGACGCAAGGGCGCTTCGGCCTGGATGCCGCATCGAAGACGCCGCAGACCTGGCATGTGCCGATCCGCTTGGCCACGATCGACGGCGGCGAGGCGCGCGCCACCGTCTTCGGTGCCACCGCGACCCCGGTCAAGGTGCCCGGATGCGGCACCTTGGTGCTGAACCATGGCAAGGGCAGCTACACCCGTGTCATGTACGACGAGGCGGGTCATGCCGCGATCGTGCGTGATTTCAACAAGATGGCGCTGGACGACCGGCTCGGCACGCTGGGCGACGACTTCGCGCTGGCGGCGGGCGGCTATCAGGATCTGTCGCGCTGGTTCGCGGTGATGGCGCAGGTCGGGGCGAATGCCGATCCGCTGGAATGGGGCACCGTGGCGGGCAAGCTCGGCACGCTGGAGCGGCTGTATCGCGGCACGCCGCTTGAGGCGTCGCTCCGCCAGCGCAGCGCCGCCGTGCTGAAGCCGGTACTCGCCCGGATCGGGCTTGATGCGAAGCCGGGCGAGTCGGCGCTGATCAGCAACCTGCGCGAACAGTTGATCGGCCAGCTGGGTGGTGACGGCGATGCCGATGTCGCGGCCCGCGCCCGCACCTATGTCGCCGCGCTCCGCACCGATCCGGGCGCGATCCCCGCCGCCATCCGCGCGCCGATCTTGGCCACCTATGCCAGCAATGCCACCGCGGCGGAGTGGGACCAGTTGCTGGCCTTGACCAAGGCGGAGCGCAGCCCGGTCGCCAAGAACCGCTACGTCACGCTGCTCGGCTATGCCGACGATCCGGCCATCGCGGCGCGCGCGCTGGAGTTGTTGAAGACCGACACCTTCACGCCCCCGCAGCGCGCCGCACTGCTCCGCTCGATCGCCGGCACCCACCCCGATCTCGCCTTCGACTGGGCGGTGGCCAATCGTACGCTGGTCGACAGCTTCCTGGAGGAAAGCACGCGTTCGGGCTTCATCGTCGGGCTGGGCGCAGGCTCCAGCGATCCCGCCATGCCGGGCAAGATCACGGCCTTCGCCGACCAGTATCTGCCCGCCGGCTCGCGTGGCGGCGCCACCCGCGCCATCTCGCAGATCGGCGTCCGCAAGGGCACGGCCACGCAGTTGCAACCTGCCGTCACCCGCTGGCTGGGCAAGTAACCTCCGCACCTCGTGCCGCCCGACCCTGGGTGGCACGAGGGCTTGGTCTATTAGTGAATGATCGTCGGCGCCTGCGTCGCCTGTGTAAACAGCTTCAACATCGCGGCATGGATGCCGTCGCCGTCCGCTGCCTCCAGCAGCCACCCCGGCGACGCGCATTCCTCCAGCCTCGGGCGGATCTTCGATGGCGGCAGGGGGGCGATCAACCAATTATATTCAAAAGCAAGTTCGGTGCTTTTCTCGTCGGCTGGGAATTTCTTGACCGGCAGGTAGGTCGTATAGACGATTCCGATCGTGACTTTCTTGTCCCGCTTCAGCGTTTCGCATTTGGCCGGGTCCATCAACGCCATGCAATGGCTGCTGCCGCAGAGGTCTTGCACGCCGTCGGTGACGATGAACAGGAATTTGCGGGCATCGGCTTGCGTGGTGCCATCGCCGCTCGCCGGAATTTGGGCGGCCATGCCGTTCATCACCGCGGCCAGATTGGTGTCGCCATAGCCGATATTTCCGTCATTGGGGCCAAGCGTCAGTTTGGACACGGTGTTCTCCACGCTGCTCAGATCGTCGGTCAGCGACTGTACCTTCCGCATCTCGGTACCGAACTCATACACCCCGAACCGGTAGAAACGGTTCTTGTTCTGACTATTCAGTGCCGTATTGATCATGTCCAGCGCGGCAATGCGTTCGATATCCACCCGCAGCTTGATGCCGTATTTGTTGGCGATCGCTTCATTGGAGTATTTCTCCCATGAACCATTCGCCAGTTTGCCTTGTACGTGGCAGCCGAATTGACACCCGCGTTTGTACTTCTTGTCTTCGCTGTTCAGATCGTAGGTGAGCGTCCACAGCTTCTTGGCATCCTCGTCGGATGCCGCCAGCCCCATCGACTGTGAGGTGTCGAGCGCCAGATAGACGTCCATATACGGCGCCTTGATCGTCTGCGACGTGCTGGTGCCGGCCACGGCAAGTGTCGCGACGCCCAGCACGCCGGCAAAGCTGTTGGCCGATGTGCCGCCATAGGTGACGACCGCCTTGCGGGTCAGCGGCCGCTCGCCGGTAGCGTTCGCGTTGGGGTTCGTCGGGCAGATGTAGGGTGCCGCCGTGCCGGAGGCATAGGTGTCGGTAATGACGATCGTCAGGCCGCTGGGCTGGCTGACGTCAAGTGACAGACCGTCCAGCCCTCCCGTCTGGGAAACGAACGTGCTGCGCGCTGCGGCGCAGGCCGCACCGACGGGCTTCTCCATCGTCACCTGGGTCACCGCGGCGAGGCTGGCGGCATCGGCGACCGCGTCCAGCTTGCTTTCGGTTCGCTTGGCGCGACTGTAATCGATGCCCATCCCGGTGGCGAAGGTGATGGGCAGCAGCGCGAACGCGGTCAGCATCAACACATTGCCCCGGCGATCCTCGTGCAGCCGGCGAACCCCCCGGGATGCGGCGGCGATCAGGTCAGCGACAGTCATTGCAAACGACCATGTTGGAGTTGCGGGGATTCATGAAAAAGCGGTCGGAGAAGTTCAGCTTGCCGACCGAACGATAGGCCACGCCCGGATCATAGGCGTAGGTGACCTCGCCCATGATCAGCGCGGTATTCGCCACCCGCAGGCGGGCCGGTATATCATCCGTGGAAATAGCGGTGCGCGGCGTGGTATTGATCGCGCGGCTCCAGTCGATGGACGGCGTACCTGCGGCATCGAAGACGATCTGCAGCACCCGAACCGTGGCACCGCCGCGCGAATAGGGTGCCAGCATCGCGGTCGAGGATTCCAGGATGGTTTGCAGATCGGCCTTGGTCAGCGTCTTGGGTGTGCTCGCCAGATCGACGATGGTGCGATCCGCCAGCCCGACCTTGCGCTGGCACGCCACCGCATCGGCCAGTTGATAGCCGCCCAGGAACAGCAGCAGCAGGATGGGGAAGGTAAAGGCGAACTCGATCAGGGCAACGCCGCGGCGATCCCGACCCAGCGTCATCAGCCGCCTCACTTATACAATTCCGCGCGTGCGATCGCCGTGCCGACCAGCAACCGACGCCCGCCCGGCAGATTGGAAATGTCGTAGCCCAGCGATACCGTCGGCAGATCCCACACGTAAAGGACCCGCAGGACCGTGATCTTGCCGGGCTCACCGATGGTGAAGGGCAGATCGTCGATCGGCTTCCCCCTTGCGTCGAACCGGATCGTGGGTTGCGTGAAATCCGCAGCGGTAAAGGTGTCCGGCTTCGCCGCCGTCAGCAACAGATTCTCGCAGCGCAGATAGGAGGGAAGATCGTTGCAGATACGCGTCTTGAACGCGGCCTTGCTGGCAACCGCCGCCTTGTCGCTCCCGGTCAGCAACAGCCGGCCCGAGCGGGCGGTGACGCTTTCCAGCGTCTGCTGGGCAAAGAAGACGAGGCTGGTCATCAAAGCGGCGAGCAGAACGGCGAAAAACGGAAGCGCGATCATCGCGAACTCGACCAGCACGACACCCCGCGTCGACCGCCAAAGCGGCCGGGATGTCGATAACGGCTCTGGAACAATGCTGGCGCAGCGCATGATCATGGCCGCAATCGTTAGCAATAGAATGTAAAAAATAGCTTATCTGTGAAACGTCGTCCAAAATGGTACAGCTTTGCGACGTGTTTGATATCGATGGATAATCTTTGTCGGCGTTGCTCTCTCATGCCGTCGCGACCTGCATGAAATCACCATCGATCCTGCACGTCGCCGAGGTTGCCCCGGCGCGCCGCCGCGCCTAAGGTCCGCGCCGCTCCCCCCAACCAGCTTCCGAGATCTGATGACCGCGCCACGCTTCAAACGCATCCTGTTGAAACTCTCGGGTGAGGTCCTGATGGGCGAGGGCGGTCTTGCCATCGACCCCGTCATCACCGCGCGCGTCGCCGGTGAGATCGCCGATGTGCGCAACCAGGGCTATGAACTGTGCGTGGTGGTCGGCGGCGGCAACATCTTCCGTGGCCTCTCGGCTGCGGCCAAGGGGATCGAGCGGGCAACGGCCGATTATATGGGCATGCTGGCCACGGTGATGAACGCGCTGGCCGTGCAGAACGCCTTGGAACAGATCGGCGTCGACACCCGCGTCCAGTCGGCGATCCCGATGTCCAGCGTGTGCGAACCCTTTATCCGTCGCCGTGCCGAGCGACACCTGGAAAAGGGCCGGGTGGTGATCTTTGCCGCCGGTGTCGGCTCGCCCTTCTTCACCACCGATTCCGGTGCGGCGCTGCGCGCGGCCGAGATGAAGTGTGACGCGCTGTTCAAGGGCACCAGCGTCGACGGTGTGTACGATGCCGATCCCAAAAAGGTGCCGACGGCCACGCGCTATGAAACCGTCAGCTATTCGCGGGTATTGTCCGACGACCTGAAGGTCATGGATGCCTCTGCCATCGCGCTGTGCCGCGACAACAATATCCCGATCGTCGTCTTCAACATTCGTGAACATGGCAACTTTGGTGCCGTGCTCGCCGGTGACGGCGTCTCGACGATCGTGCAGAACCAGGAGTAATCGATGCCCGCCTACGTTAAATCCGATCTCGAACGCCGCATGGCCGGTGCGGTCGAGTCGTTGAAGCATGATCTGGGTGGCCTGCGTACGGGCCGCGCCTCCACCGCGCTGCTCGATCCGGTTACCGTCGAGGTCTATGGCAGCCACATGCCGTTGAACCAGGTGGCGACCGTCTCCGCGCCGGAGCCGCGCATGCTGTCGGTACAGGTATGGGACAAGTCCAATGTCGGTCCCGTCGAAAAGGCGATCCGCTCGGCCGGCCTCGGCCTCAACCCGATCAACGACGGCCAGACCCTGCGCCTGCCGATTCCCGACCTGACCGAGGAGCGCCGCAAGGAGCTCGCAAAGCTCGCCGGGCAATATGCCGAAAAGGCGCGCATCGCGGTCCGCAACGTGCGTCGCGACGGTATGGACAGCCTGAAGACCGACGAAAAGAAGGGGGTGTTTGGCGAGGATGATCGCAAGCGCCACGAAACCGAGGTGCAGAAGCTGACCGACGCGACGATCGCCGATGTCGATGCGGCGGCGGCTGCCAAGGAAAAGGAAATCCTGGGCAAGTGAGCCCGCCGGCCGCCTCGGCGCAGGTCGCCCTGGGATCGCTTGCCGCCGTGCCTGATACGGGCGCGGTGCCGCGGCACGTCGCCATCATCATGGACGGCAACGGCCGCTGGGCGAAGCGTCGGCTGTTGCCGCGCTTCGCCGGGCACAAGGCCGGGGTGGACACGGTACGCCGCATCACCCGGGCCGCGCGCGCGCTGGGGATCGAGGCGCTGACGCTTTATGCCTTCTCGTCGGAGAACTGGCGGCGGCCGGAGGCGGAGGTGAGCGACCTGATGGGTCTGCTCCGCCTGTTCATTCGCAACGATCTGGCCGAACTGGTGGCGGACAATGTGCGGCTGCGCATCATCGGCGACTATCGCCGTTTCTCCGCGGATCTCGTCGCGCTGATCGACGATGCGGTCGCGCGCACCGCATCCAATACCGGTCCGACCCTGGTGATCGCGCTCAACTACGGCGCGCAGGCTGAACTGGTGGCGGCCGCACAGCGGCTGGCGGCGCGCGCCGCGGCCGGCGAGATCGCGCCGGAGGCGATCACGGCGGAGGCGATCGAGGCCGAACTGGACACCCACGGTCTCCCGCCCCTCGATCTGGTGATCCGCACCTCGGGCGAGCAGCGGCTGTCCAACTTCCTGCTGTGGCAGGCGGCCTATGCCGAATTGCTGTTCGTCGACACGCTGTGGCCCGATTTCGACGAGGCGGCGCTTGGTGAGGCGGTGGCAGCGTTTGGCCGCCGCCAGCGACGTTTCGGAGGCTTGTGACCGACCCCGCGCCGATGCCGTCCGGCATGTCGAACATGACCAAGCGCATCCTGGCGAGCCTCGTCATGATCGCGGTCGCCAGCCTGTGCCTGGTTGCGGGTGGGCTGCTCTTCTGGCTGCTCGCCGTTGTCGTCGCCTTGTTCATGATGGCGGAATGGTCGGACCTGCATCAGGCCGATGCCAAGGCAAAGCGCATGGCGCAGTTTGCGCTGTCCGTGCCGCTGGCGATCATGGCGCCGGAACTTGCGGCTGGTCCGGGCTTCTTTGCGCTCGGCCTGATTGCCGGCGCGTTCTTCTTCGTCACCATCGTCTCGCGGCGCCCGGCGCTGGGCGCGGGCGTTCTTTATGTCGGCCTGCCAGTCTTTTCGCTGCTACTGATCCGCGAACAGCCCAATGGGCTTGTGCTGGCGCTATGGGCGATGGCGCTGGTCTGGGCATGCGATAGCGGCGCCTTCTTTACCGGCCGCACCTTTGGCGGTCCCAAGCTCGCCCCGTCGATCAGCCCTGCAAAGACCTGGTCCGGTCTTCTCGGCGGCGTTGTTCTTGCGACCCTGCTGGCGGCCGTGATGGAGGCCTTCTTCGACCTGCCGCTGCGCCTGACCATCGCCACGCCGTTCCTGGCGGTGCTGGCACAAGGTGGCGACCTGTTTGAAAGCGCGCTCAAGCGGCGCGCCGGCGTGAAGGATTCAGGCAATGTCCTGCCCGGTCATGGCGGGGTGCTGGACCGGCTGGACGGCGTCGTACCGGTGGCGCCGATCGCGGCGCTTCTCGTGATCGCACCGCGGCTGATCTGATGCGCACCGTCACCATCCTTGGCGCGACCGGGTCGGTCGGTACCTCGACGCTCGACCTGATCGAACGAGAGCCGGACAAGTTTCGCGTGCGGGCGCTGACCGCCAATTGCGATGTCGTGAAGCTCGCGGCCGCCGCGCGGCGCACCAACGCGGAACTGGCGGTGGTCGCGGACGAAAGCTGCGTGCTGGCACTGCGCGACGCATTGGCTGGTACCGCGACGCAGGTGGCTGGGGGGGCGCAGGCGGTGTGCGAGGCAGCGGCTCTGGGCGCGGACTGGACGATGGGCGCTATCGTCGGCTGTGCGGGGATGAAGCCCGCAATGGCAGCGATCGAGCGGGGCGGCACGGTGGTGCTGGCCAACAAGGAGCCGCTGGTATCCGCGGGCGAGCTGATCCTGGCCGCGGCGGCGCGCAGCGGTGCGACGCTGCTGCCGGCGGACAGCGAGCATAATGCCATCTATCAATGCTTCGATTTCGCGCGGCCCGAGCGCGTCCGGCGGATCATATTGACGGCGAGCGGCGGCCCGTTCCGCGACAAGACGCGTGAAGAGATGGCGCGCATGACGCCCGAACAGGCGGTCGCACACCCCAACTGGTCGATGGGCGCCAAGATCTCGATCGATTCGGCGACGATGATGAACAAGGGGCTGGAGCTGATCGAGGCGGCGCGCCTGTTCCCCGTGCCCGAGGAGCGGATCGAGATCGTCGTCCATCCGCAATCGGTCATCCACTCTGCGGTCGATTATATCGATGGATCGATGCTGGCGCAGTTGGGTCCGTCGGACATGCGGGTGCCGATCGCGCATTGTCTGGCCTGGCCGGACCGGATGGCGACGCCGATGGCCCCGCTCGATCTGGTCGCCCTCGGCCGGCTCGATTTCGCGGCGCCCGATCCGGTGCGCTTCCCTGCGTTGCGGCTGGCGCGCGAGGCGCTGATCGCGGGTGGTGCCCGGCCGGCAATCCTGAACGCCGCGAACGAAATTGCGGTCGCGGCCTTCCTGGCCCGTCGCATCGGCTTCCTCGAAATTGCCGCAATCGTCGAGGATATACTGGAGCGTTACGACCCGGCCCCGCCGGATACGCTTGATGCGGTACTCGCAATCGATGCGCATGCGAGGGTATTGGCGGGCGAACGCGTAGAGGATTGCGTCGTTTGATCGAGACTCCCGGTTTCCTGTTGACCATTCTCGCCTTCGTGCTCGTCATCGGCCCGCTCGTGTTCGTTCACGAAATGGGTCATTACCTTGCCGGCCGCTGGTTCGGGGTGAAGGCGGACGCCTTCTCCATCGGCTTCGGTCGCGAGGTGGCGGGTTTCACCGACAAGCGCGGCACCCGCTGGAAGATCGGCTGGCTGCCGCTGGGTGGTTACGTCAAGTTTTCGGGCGACATGAACCCGGCCAGCCAGCCCAGTGCCGAATGGCTGTCGATGCCGGCCGAGGAGCGGCAGCGCACCTTTCAAGCCAAGCCCGTATGGCAGCGCGCGATCATCGTCGCGGCAGGCCCGGCGATCAACTTTGCCGCGGCGATCCTGATCCTGGCGGGTTTCGCGCTGGCTTATGGCGAGGCGGTGATGCCGCCGGTGGCAGGGGCCGTCGCCCCGAACAGCGCCGCGGCCGCGGCGGGGCTTCGCACAGGCGACCGGGTCACCGCACTCGATGGTCGGCCGATCGACGATTTTGCCGACATGGTGCGCTTCATCCAGATTCGGGCCGGTGAGCGGGTGCGCGTCGATCTCGTCCGCGACGGCCAGCCGACCTCGGTGGAGGCGGTGATCGCCACCGATCTGCAACGCGATCGCTTCGGCAACGAGTATCGCATCGGTCGCCTCGGCTTGCTCGGCCCGAAGCCGGAGATACAGCCGGTCGGTTTGTTGCGCGCGCCCGTCGTGGCGGTGCAGCGCACCGGGCAGATCGTATCGATGATGGTGGAAACGCTGGGCCAGGTCATTACCGGCCGCCGCTCGGTCAAGGAGTTGGGCGGGCCGTTGTCGATCGCCAAGGTTTCCGGCGAGCAAATGGCGCTCGGGCTCGACGCCTTCGTGTTCCTGATCGCGCTGGTGTCCATCAATCTGGGGTTCATCAATTTGCTGCCAGTGCCGATGCTCGATGGCGGTCATCTGCTGTTCTACGCGATCGAGGCGGTGCGGCGGCGACCGCTCGGCCCCGATGCGCAGGAATGGGCATTTCGTGGCGGAATGCTGGCGATCCTGGCGCTGATGCTGTTCGTGACGTTCAACGATCTGGGTAATCTGGGCCTGTGGCAGAATCTCGCCGGCTTGATCGGGTGAGCAAGCTGGGGCAGGGCGGCGAACGCAGGGGTCGGTTCGACTTTTCTGGGGTGGGTTTGGTGACAGCGATGACTGGTATGAAGATCGTGCGCGCGGGCGCTGTGCTGCTGGCGGGTACGGCGCTGTCGGGCGTTCCTGCCCTTGCGCAGACCGCGCCGGCAAGGCCGGGCGCCGCCGCTGCCTCCGCGCAGGCGCCCGCCGCGGTGCCGAGCGTGGCACCGGCACCGGTTCGCACCATCAAGACGTTGCGAGTCGAGGGTGCGCAGCGCATCGAGCCCGAGACGGTGCTGTCCTATACCAAGCTGCGCGTCGGCATTCCCTACACACCGGAAACGCTGGATCAGGCGCTCAAGGACCTGCAGGCCAGCGAGTTGTTCGCCGATTTCTCGATTGCCGGCGTCGAGACGGGCGACATTGTGCTGCGCGTGCGCGAGAACCCGATCATCAACCGCGTGATCCTTGAGGGCAACAAGCGCCTCAAGAACGACAAGATCACCAAGGAAATCCGGCTGGCCCCGCGCCAGATCTTCACGCGTACCGCGGTCCGTCAGGACGTGGCGCGCATTGTCGAGCTGTATCGCCGTCAGGGCCGGTTCGGCGCGGTGGTCGAACCGAAGATGGTCAGCCTCGACCAGAACCGCGTCGACGTAGTGTTCGAGATCAGCGAGGGTCCGAAGTCCAAGGTCCGCCAGATCAACATTCTGGGCAACGAAAAATTCTCCGACGATCAGTTGCGCGGCGAGATGGCGACCAAGCAGTCGCGCTGGTTCCGCCTGCTGTCGTCCAACACCTCCTACGACCAGGACCGGCTGGCCTATGACCAGCAGAAGCTGCGCCAGTTCTACCTGACCGAGGGCTATGCCGATTTTCGCGTGACCAGCGCGGTGGCCGAGCTGACCCCGGACAAGCAGGACTTCATCATCACCTATGTGGTGGAGGAAGGGCCGCGCTATAAGTTCGGCGACGTGGCGGTCGACAGCCAGATCCGCGATTTCGACAATACGAAGCTTGCCGCGTCGCTGCCGATGAAGAAGGACGACTGGTACAATGCCAAGCTGGTCGAGGACTCGGTCGAAAGCCTGAGCCAGACCGCCGGCCTGTTCGGCTATGCCTTCACCGATGTGAATCCGGAGTTCCAGCGGGATCGCGAGGCGCTGACCATGTCGGTCACGTTCAACATCGCCGAAGCCAAGCGCACCTATGTCGAGCGCATCGAGATCAACGGCAACACGCAGACGCAGGACAAGGTCGTGCGGCGTGAAATCCGTCTGGCCGAGGGCGACGCGTTCAACAGCTTCCAGGTGCGCCGTTCGCAGGACCGCATCAACTCGCTCGGCTATTTCCAGGACAAGCTGGAGATCAAGCAGAACCCCGGTTCCGCCCCCGATCGACTGGTGCTGGAGACGAATGTCGAGGAGCGCTCGACCGGCGAGTTGCAGCTGTCCGCCGGCTATTCGTCGCTCGAACGCTTCATCATCCAGGCGAACATCACGCAGCGCAATTTCCGCGGCAAGGGCCAGGAACTCCGCGCCGGCGTGAACTATTCGGCCTATTCCAAATCGGTCGAACTGGGCTTCACCGAGCCGTACGTGTTCGACAAGAACATCGCGATGGGCGTGGATATCTTCCGCCGCGACTTCAACGCGTTCAACTTTATTGGCACCAATCGCCAGACCACCTACAGCCAGGTGTCAACCGGCTTCCAGGTGCGCGCGGGCGTGCCGTTGACCGAATATTGGTCGCTGTCCGGTCGCTATGGCCTGACCTATGACGAGGTCGGTCTCGCCGATTCCTTCTTCAACGCGGCGGGCGAGTGCGACGTCACCATCGCCGGCCGGTATCTGTGCGAGCAGCTCGGTAATCGCTGGACCTCGTCGGTCGGTTACTCGCTGATCTATGACAGCTTGAACAGCCGCCTGCGCCCGACGGCGGGCCATCGCTTCTCGTTCAGCCAGGACTTTGCCGGTCTCGGCGGTGACGTGAAATATATCCGTACCCGCGCCGAGGGCTCGAAGTTCAAGGGGCTGGGCAGCGGCTTCGTCCTGTCGTGGCTGGGCGAAGGCGGTTACATCCACTCGTTGGAGAGCAGCCGTGGCGTCGGCATCGATCCCGTGCGCATCACCGACCGCTTCTATCTGGGCGAGCCGCAGTTCCGCGGGTTCGATATTCGTGGCATCGGTCCGCGCGTTCAGCGTCGTTTCTTTACTGGCAGTGCAGCCGACGGTACGCAGACGCTTGTCACCGATCGCAATCAGCTCGTCGATGACGCACTGGGCGGCAAGGCCTACTACCTGACGCGTCTCGAATTGGAACTGCCGCTCGGTTCCGGTGCGCGTGAGATGGGGTTGCGGCCGTCGATCTACGTGCAGGCCGGTTCGCTGTTCGACCTGACCCGTCCGCGTCCGACCGCTGACCCGCCCTTCGAGCAGTTGCGCGATGCCAGTGGCAATCTGCTCTTCAACAGCGATGGATCGCCGACTCTGATCGGCAACATCCAGCGTGATGCGAACGGCAATGCACTGTATTCCATTGCAAGCACCGGACTGACCACGACATGCGCCACCGGCACGCTGGAGAATGGCGTCTGCACCGGCACTACGGTGAACACCCTGCTACGCACTTCGCCGTTCGTGGAGACTTACTACGGCGGCAGCTGGAAACCGCGTCTGTCGATTGGCATTGGCGTGAACTGGAACTCACCATTTGGCCCGCTGCGTATCGACCTCGCCAAGGCGCTGATTACCCAAGCCGGCGATGATCCCAAGCTCATCACCTTCAACGTAGGAACACAGTTCTGATGAAGACGTTCACGACTCTCCTCCTCGCCGCTGGCGTCCTTGCTGCGGCTCCGGCCGCCGCGCAGGTCGGTGGTGTCGCCGTTGCCGATCCGCAGGGTGCGATCGCCAACTCGCGCGCCTGGACCGCTGCCCGCACCCAGATCGAGACGACCTACAAGGCGCAGCTCGACCAGGCCGAAGCACGCCGTCAGGCCCTGTCGACCGAGTTGCAGCCGCTGATCCAGCAGTTCAACACCGCCCGTTCGGCGCCCAACGCCAACCAGCAGGCGCTGCAGACTCAGGCGCAGCAGATCCAGACGCGCGAAACCGCTGCGAACCAGGAGCTTCAGCGCCTGACCCAGCCGGCACAGCGTGCGCAGGCCTATGCCATCGAGCAGATCCAGAACCGTCTGGGCGAAGCGGTGCAGAGCGCCGTCCGCGCCAAGAATGTCAGCCTGCTCGTCTCGCCGCAGGCGGTGTTGTTCATGCAGCCGACCGCCGACATCACTGCGGCCGTGACGGCCGAGCTCGATCGTCTGGTCCCGACCGTCAACACCACGCCGCCGGCCAATTGGCAGCCGGGCCAGGGCGGTCAGGCCGCCGGTGCTGCGCCGGCCGGTGCGGCGCCCGCCGCGACGCCGGCTCCGGCCGCCACCGGTAACCGCCGCAACAGCGGCCGGTGAGCGACGCGGTGACTGACGAGGTGAAATCCGCCATGGGCCCGTTCGATATCGGGCGGGTCATGGCGGCGCTTCCGCACCGCTATCCCATGCTGTTGATCGACCGTGTCGAAAGCCTCGTGCCCGACACGTCGATCACGGCGATCAAGGCGGTGACGATCAACGAGGGCTTTTTCCAGGGGCACTTCCCCGGCCGGCCGATCATGCCGGGCGTGCTGATCGTCGAGGCGCTGGCACAGGCTGCTGGTGTTCTGGCGGTGGAAAGCCTGGGCCTCGCCGGATCGGGCAAGCTCGTCTATTTCATGGCGATCGACGGTGCCAAGTTCCGCAAGCCGGTCGAACCCGGCGTGCTGCTGCAACTGGAGGCGACGTTCGTCCAGAAGCGGGCCACCGTCTGCAAGTTCGCCGGTGTCGCCAAGGTCGACGGAAAGGTCGTGGCCGAGGCGAACTTCACCGCGATGATCGCCGATCCGCCGAAGGCCACCTGATCCTCATTCGATACGGCGTTTGACCGTGCGGCGCCCGTTCGCTATGGGCGCCGCTTCGCATTCCCGGCTGGTCGGAACCAGCCACGCAGGAGCTACCACCATGAAGACCGATACCCATCCCGACTACCACATGATCAAGGTCCAGATGACCGACGGCACTGTGTTCGAAACCCGCTCCACCTGGGGCAAGGAAGGCGACACGATGCAGCTCGACATCGACCCGCTGGCGCACCCCGCCTGGACCGGTGGCCGTGGCCAGATGCTGGACGCGGGCGGCCAGGTCGCACGCTTCAACAAGCGTTTCGGTGGTGGCCTGACGCTGCGCAAGTAAGCGCCAAGGTCGTACGCTTCGGGAATGGCCCGGCTTCCACGAGGAAGCCGGGCCATTTTTGTTTGCGGGCGGATCGGTCAGCGCACCCGTTTCACGAACAGGCGGCCGTCCGGGCGACGCTCGGTCTGGAAATTGGGTACGGCCTTGATGAGATCGGAAAGCTGGCGAAATCCGTAGTTGCGCGCGTCGAAGCTGGAGCGGTTCCCGGCCAGCTGGCCCATTGCAGAGAGGCTGACAAAGCCCCGATCGTCGCGCTTGACCGAGGTATAGGCATCGATCAACAGCTTCAGCAAATCCTCGTCCACCGGGCGGACCGCGCTCTCGGTTGTTCGTGCCTCGATCGGGGGCGGCAGCGACTCGGACAACGGCACATCGGCGGGGGAGGGCTTGGGCCGCTCGGTCAGTGCGGTCACGTCGATGAAGCGGGTGCAGGCCTGTCGGAATGCCTCCGGCGTGCGCGAACTACCGAAGCCGTAGACGGGGATGCCATCCTGGCGGATGCGCATCGCCAGCGGCATGAAGTCGCTGTCCGAAGACATGATGCCGAACCCCTGAACCCGGCCGCGGAACAGCAGGTCCATCGCGTCGATCGTCATCTTCATGTCGGTGGCGTTCTTGCCCTTGGTCAGGTCGAACTGCTGTTGCGGCTCGATGCCATGCTTGACCGACATGTCGCGCCAGCCCTTCAGGCCGGGCTTGGACCAGTTGCCATAGGCCCGGCGGACGTTGACGGTGCCCAGTTCGGCCAGCACCGTCAGTACCGGATCAAGCGCGGACGGCGTGGCGTTGTCCGCATCGATCAGAAGCGCGATGTTACGCGCCGGTACGTCGTCCGCCATGGCCGTCCTTATTCGTTGCCGCCCCGCCGATCGGAGGGATAGGCCGTGTTGTTAGCAATCGCGCTTTCCTTTGTAACGCGGTCAGGTGCTTCGGGATCTTCGACCTCGCGGGTCAGGTCGTTCTGCGTCCCGACGTCCGTCGCAAGCCGGCCGCCTGCATGGCCGACTGCATCCGGCGAGCGATCGGCTGCGTCGATGATCGCGCTGTCGTCATGATCACGCGCGCTGGTCGTGCGGGGATTTTCCATCGTCTCTCTCCTGTCGTTGCAAGGAGATAACCGGCGGTGGGACGGCCCCGTTCCTCAGGCCGCCGGGTAGGTGATGGCGATGACCTCATATTCCCGCTCGCCCGCGGGCAGATGGACCCGGCGCAGATCGCCGATCGCGGCACCTCGCAGTGCACGGGCGATCGGCGCGTTCCATCCGATGCGGCCCCGGCCCGCTTCCGCCTCGTCGTCGCCGACCAGCGTGAGGATGCGTTCCTGATCGTCCTCGTCGACGATGGTGGCGGTAGCGCCGAACCAGATGCGCGTCCGGTCCTCCTGACGGACCGGGTCCACCACCTTGGCAGCCTTCATCCGCTTCGACAGCCAGCCGAGCCGCCGATCGATCTCGCGCAGCCTTTTGCGACCATAGATATAGTCGCCATTCTCCGATCGATCGCCATTGCCCGCCGCCCAAGCGATGGTATCGACCAGCCGCGGCCGCTCGGTGCCGAACAGTTGCTCATATTCGGCACGCAGCGCGGCGTACCCGGCCGGCGTGATGTAGTGGGGTCTGTCCGTCACGGATCGCGCGATCAGCCCGGCCGCCCGGACTTGCCCAGATACCAGCTCAGCGGGGTCTTCGTGCCCCGGCTCTTGGCGCGCGCCGGGTTCATCAGATCGTACACCACCGCGTTTTCCAGCACACGCTGCACGTAATTGCGCGTTTCCATGTACGGAATCTGCTCGATCCAGTCGACGATGTCGATTGCTCCGGTACGCGGGTCACCGTTCTGGCGCAGCCACTTGTTCACGTTGCCGCCGCCGGCATTATAGGCCGCGATCGCCAGCGGATAGCTGCCGTAATTGCCGAAAATCCGCTCGAAATAGCTGGAGCCGAGCTGGATCGACAGGTTGGGGTCGGTGGTCAGCGCCGCGGGGGAGTAGGACAGGCCGATCTTGCCCGACTGTTCGGCGGCGGTGGCGGGCATCAACTGCATCAGCCCGCGCGCGCCGGCATGGCTGACCGCGGCACGATCGAACTGGCTTTCCTGGCGCGCGATGGCGTGAATCAGCGTCCAGTTGCCTTCATAGCCCTGCGGCACCGGTACGGTGGGGAAGCCGGCGGCAGAATAATCGGTCAGGCCGTTCTGCATCGCGCTGCGTCCGACCATGACGGCCAGGTCCGGCCTTCCGATCTGCCGCGACAGGTCGGCGGCGAGCCAGTGATCGGTTTCCGTCGTCGCATCGGCTGCGATCTGGCGGACGAATGCGCTTTGATCCTGATATTGGCCGATCTGGCCCAGGAAGCGGGCTGCGCGCACCACCTCGCGATTGGCGAAGGCTTGTTGGACCGCGGGGGCAATCGCCGGCGCGGCGATGGCCGGCGGCGCCGTCAAGGGCTGACCGGTGCGCTCCAGCGACAACTGGCCGTAGAACTGATCGCGATAACCGGCTGCCTGAGCGTAGAACGCCGCGGCTTCGCTGGTGCGACCGGCGGCCTCGGCCGCGCGACCCGCCCAGTAAAAGCCCTTGGCGCGGGTCTGCGGCGACTGGCTGCCCCGGCCATAGCGTTCGAACAGCACCATCGCGTCGGCGGGACGGTTCAGCTTCATCGCCGTCTGCCCACCCAGCCATACCAGGCTGGTATAATCGTCGCGCTCGCCATAGGGCTTGGTCGAGACGTCGGTGCCGGCGGGATAGGCGTCGTCCACCTGCCGCGCGATGTCATAGGCGATCTGCAACTGGTTGTCCGCAGCGGCCGCGCGTGCGTTGACGAGCAGTGCCTCATACCATTTCTCGACATTGCCCGGCCGGCTGGCGAGCGTGCGCGGGCGGGCAAGCCAGCCGCGGGCAGTGGGGCTGGCGCCGCTGTTGCGCAACCATGTCGCGCGGTCCGCGATGTAGCCGGGATCATTGGCGTAGAGCGCCTGTGTCGAGGCCGACAGGTTGGACGCGTTGGCGGCATTGGTGCGAAAGGCCAGCCGCGCCTCGAAGATCGGGCGCTTGGCCGTGCTGGTGAAGCCGATCTGGCGGGCGGCAACGCTGGTCGCGCCTTGCCACAGCAGCGCATCCATCCGCTGGTCGTGATCGTCGGGTGTCAGCGCGCTGCCGAAGCTGGACAGGACCAGGGCCTCGTCGGTCGGGGAAAGCGGACCACGGCGCCATGCGGTGCGTGCGGCCTGCGCTGCCTCCGCACTAGCGCCCGTCGCTTGCAATGCACGGGCGAAGGCGACGCCACCGGCGGCACTTTGTGGCGGGAAGCGCCGGAAATAGGCGACGATATTGGCAGGCGCCGCGGTGAAGTTCGCCGCCTGCCGCTCCGCTGCGCGCCGGTTGCTCGTCTCGCCCGGCCAGCCGGGATGCGCCATCAGGAAGCCGGCATAGCTGTCGAAGGGCAGCGAATCGGTCTGTTGCAGCGCGCGCCATTGCGCGAGTGCCGCGGCGATCGTGCCATCGGCGGGCATTGCGCTGGCGGTCTGGGCACTGGGCGGCATGTTCGCCATCTGCGTGCGGTAGCGGTCGAGCTGATCCTGCGACTGGCTGTTCTGTTGGGGAGGAAGGGCCACGCCGGCAAAGGCCGCCAGCATCATCACGGGTTTCAAAGCAGTCACCATGCTGGACAGAATAAGGCCCCGACCCGTACATGTCCTGAACAAATTGGCCCATCAGTGCAGCAGGAGCACATTTTCTTCCATGTTCTCAGGATCGATTCCCGCACTGGTGACGCCGTTCGCGGACACGGGCGACCATGTTGGTGGCGCGTTTGACGAGGGGGTGTTTCGGGCCTTTGTCGAGTGGCAGATCGAGCAGGGGTCGACCGCGCTGGTCGCGTGCGGGACGACGGGCGAGGCGGCGACCATGCCCAAGGACGAGCATTTCCGGGTGGTGCGGGCCTGTGTCGAGCAGGCGGCGGGGCGGGTGCCGGTGATCGCGGGCGCCGGTTCGAACGACACGGGCGTGGCGGCGGCCAATCTTCAGGCGGCCAAGGACGCAGGAGCGGACGCCGCGCTGATGGTGCCGCCCTATTACAACCGGCCGAGTCAGGAGGGGATCGCACGCCACTTCGCGGTGCTCGCCGAGCGGTCGCCGCTGCCGATCGTGCTCTACAATGTGCCCGGCCGCACCGTGACCGATATCCAGCCGGCGACGCTTGTCCGCATCGTATCTGCCGCGCCGGAGGTCTTTGTCGGCGTGAAGGACGCCAGCGGCGCGCTCGCCCGCGTGTCGCAACACCGCGCCGGTCTGGGCGAGGGCTTCTGCCAGTTGTCGGGCAACGACGATCTGGCGCTGGCGTTCAACGCCATGGGCGGGGTGGGGTGCATCTCGGTCACCGCCAATGTCGCGCCGCGCCTGTGCGCGGATTTCCAGGCGGCCTGTGCAGCCGGAGACGGGGCGCGGGCCTTGGCGCTGCATGACAAGCTGTTCCCGCTGCACGACGCGATGTTCACCGATGCCTCGCCGGGGCCGGTGAAGTACGCATTGTCGCGCGTGTGGCCTGACATGCCGATGGGCCTGCGTTTGCCGATGACCTGGCCGTCGGACGCTGCCCGTGCAGCGGTTGACGCCGCGTTGGCGCATGCGGGGTTGGTGTAAGGCAGGATTGTTGGTTCACGCGAAGACGCGAAGCCGCGAAGAAGAAGTTATGTGTTCACGCGGAGACGCGGAGACGCGGAGAGTGGCACTAGCGGCCCCTGCGGCGTGTCCTCTCGATCGGGAGACGATCGCGGACGTCGACGAGGATCGGGAGCCTTCGGCTCGAGATATTCCGCGCCTCCGCGTGAATACATCTTCTTCGCGTCTTCGCGCCTTCGCGTGAACAAAACTTCTACGAACGCGCCATCATCCCGCCCAAATCATAGCGCAGCCTGCGCAACATCACAGGGACGGGAGACCCATGCGATGTTGCCCACGCTGCTGTTCGGCCTGCAAGCGGTGTCCGGCCCGGTGCTGCCCGTGCCGAAGGTCCTGCGCGCCGCGCCGGGCTGCGACCGATCGGCGGACGGGGACGAGGTCGTCGTGTGCGCCCGCACCGATCAGCCCGATCGCCTGAAACCGGTGCCCGAGCGCTACACCGAGCCGACCCTCCCCAAGGCGGAGGTCCGCGTGTTCGGCAATGCCAAGCTGTCCGCCGAAACCGAACAGGCCGGCGTTGGCGGTTTTCCCAGCAACCGGGCGATGATGCGGCTGAAAATCCCGTTCTGATCCCGCCCCGTGTCGCGCGCCCGCTTTTCACGAGGCCTGCGACCGCCTACATCCCCGGTCCCATGCGTCCCAAACCCCGTACCTTCGACAAGAAGAAGATCGTTGCCGAGAACCGGCGCGCCCGCTTCGATTATGCCATCGACACGACGTACGAGGCAGGCATCGCCCTGACCGGTACGGAGGTGAAGTCGCTCCGTTTCGGCGAAGGCTCGATCGCGGAGTCCTATGCCGAGGTGAAGGGCAGCGAGGTGTGGCTGATCAACAGCAACGTGCCCGAATTCAGCCATGGCAACCGCTTCAATCATGAAGCGAAGCGCCCGCGTAAACTCCTCCTTCACGAGCGGGAGATCAACAAGCTCCACGGGGCGGTCGCGCGCGAGGGGATGACCCTGGTGCCGCTGACCGTATATTTCAATTCGCAAGGACGCGCCAAGGTGGAACTGGCACTGGCCAAGGGCAAGAAGGCGCACGACAAGCGCGAAACGATCAAGGAGCGCGACTGGAAGCGCGAGCAGGGCCGTATCCTGCGCGACCGGGGCTGATGGCCAGCGCGGCGCCCACCATGTGGTCCCGCACCGTCGCGTGGATGCGGCGCAACATGCCGACGCGCGACAGCATGGAGCAGAGCCGCCTGCTCCGCCCCGTCGCTCACCGCGTGCTGGCGCCCGAACTGTGGCGCTTCACCCGCCGGTCGGTGCCGCGCGGCGTGGCGCTGGGCATGGTGGCGGGGTTCCTGTTCCCGGTCGCACAGATCGCCATCGCCGCCCTGTTCGCGCTGCCGGCCCGTGCAAATGTGCCGGTCGCGGCGCTGACCACCTTTATCACCAATCCGCTGACCACCCCGATCCTGTGGTACATCGCCTATCAGATCGGGCATTGGCTGCTTCGCACGGACACGCCGCTGATCGCGCAGCCGGTGGCGGAAACCGCGACCGGCTGGCTGCAATGGGCGACCGGCGCGTTCCACTGGCTGTGGGAGCAGGGGCCGGCCTTTGGCCTGGGGCTGTGCGTGCTGACCGCGGCGTGCGCGATACTGGGCTATGCCGGCACCGCGCTCGGCTGGCGTCTGTGGATCGCGCACAAATGGCGGGTGCGCCACCGTTTGGGCCATCGCTGCGGAAAATAAGGTCGCAAGCCTTGCCGTAAATCTATTGGAGCGGCCGTGCTACCCGGTTAGAACACGCAGCATCGAAGCGCCTTCATGTAAAAGGACCGTTGATGCGTACGTCGATTCTCGTCGCCTGCCTGCTCGCCTCTACTGCCGCATTCGCACAAAGCCAGACCAACCAGACCCGCACCGTGGGCAAGGCAGCGACCGGCCCGGTCGCCCCTGCCAGCGCGAACAAGCCGCAGATCGGCGACTTTGGCTTCGACATGGCCGGCCGTGACCTGAGCGTGAAGCCGGGCACCGACTTCTTCGATCATTCCAGCGGCACCTGGTACAAGGCGACCGAGATCCCCGCGGATCGCTCGTCCTATGGCATGTTCCACGTTCTCCAGGACCTGTCGCTGGAGCGGACGCGGACCATCCTCGACGAAGCGGCCAAGCGTCCGGGCGACAAGGTCGGTGATTTCTACACCAGCTTCATGGACGAGGCGGCGGTGAACGCAAAGGGCGTCGCCCCCGTCAAGCCGATGATCGCCACGCTGGCCGGCGCCAAGGACAAGACCGCGCTGGTGCAGGCGATGGCCGCACTCCAGCGGCAGGGCGTCGGCGGTCTGTTCGGTACCTATGTCGGCCAGGACGACAAGGCGCCCGACACCTATATCGTCAGCTTCGGCCAGTCGGGCCTCGGCCTGCCCGATCGCGACTATTATCTGAAGGACGATGCCAAGCTGGCGGCGATCCGCACCGCATACCAGGCCTATCTGGCGCAGATGCTGACGCTGGCGGGCGAGCCGAACGCGCAGGCACGCGCCGCCGCCGTGTTCAACCTGGAAAAGGCGATCGCGACCGCGCACTGGACGCGCATCGAGAGCCGCGACGCGGACAAGACCTACAACAAGTGGACCGCGGCCGATTTCGCCGCCAAGGCGCCGGGCTTCCCCTGGGCGCAGTATATGACCGCGCTCGGCACCGCCAACCGCCCGGCCTATCTGGTGGCGCAACCCAGCGCGGTCACCGGCGAGGCGAAGGCCTTTGCCGATGCGCCGCTGCCGGTCCTCAAGGACTTTGCGACGCTGAAGGTGCTGCGCGCCTATGCGCCCTATCTGTCGACCAATTTCGACAAGGCGAACTTCGCTTTCTACGGCACCACTCTGTCGGGCACGCCCGAGCAGCAGGTCCGCTGGAAGCGCGGCGTCAGCCTGGTGTCGGGCGGCATGGGCGAGGCGATCGGCCAGCAATATGTGGCGAAGTATTTCCCGCCGGAATCGAAGGCGGCGGCCGACGATCTGGTGAAGAACGTCATCGCCGCGATGGGTGAGCGGCTGCGCAATCTGGAATGGATGGCCCCCGAGACCAAGACGAAGGCGCTGGCCAAGCTCGCCGCCTTCACGCCCAAGATCGGCTATCCCGACCAGTGGCGCGATTATTCGGCGCTGCAGATCCGCCGCGACGATCTGGTCGGCAATGTCGCGCGCTCCAACGCGTTCGAATATCAGCGCGACCTGAACAAGCTCGGCAAGCCGATCGACCGTGCCGAATGGTTCATGACGCCGATGACCATCAACGCCTATGCCAACCCGACGATGAACGAGATCGTCTTCCCGGCCGCGATCCTCCAGCCGCCCTTCTTCGATCCGAAGGCGGATCCGGCGGTGAATTACGGCGGCATCGGCGCGGTGATCGGTCACGAGATCAGCCATCATTTCGACGATCAGGGCCGCAAGTACGACGCGACCGGCAAGCTGACCGACTGGTGGACGCCGCAGGATGTGGAGCGCTTCAAGAGCTTCACGGACAAGCTGGTCGCGCAATATGACGCCTATGAGCCGATCCCCGGCCAGCATGTGCAGGGCGGACTGACGCTGGGCGAGAACATCGCCGATCTCGCCGGCCTGACCGTGGCGCTGGATGCGTATCACAAGTCGCTGGGCGGCAAGCCGGCGCCGGTGATCGACGGCACGACGGGCGACCAGCGCTTCTATTATGGCTGGGCGCAGGTGTGGCGCACCAAGTTCCGCGAGCCCGCGCTGCGCCAGGCGCTGCTCTCCGACCCGCATGCACCGGGCCATCAGCGCGTGCTGACCGTGCGCAACCTAGACCCGTGGTATGCTTCGTTCGACGTGAAGCCGGGCACGGCGCTGTTCCTGACGCCCGAACAGCGCGTCCGCATCTGGTAATGCCCGCACCCCTCTCCCTTTGGGGAGGGGGGTGACTGGCGGGGCTGCCCGGCGGCGCCAGGCGCGGCGGGGCAGCCCCGGCCTCTTCCGGCCCTACGGCTCTACGCCGTTCGCGCTTGACCGGCATCCTTCGCCATCGGAAGACATAATCCATGGCGACGCTGGCCCCCACCCGAACGCTTTCCCCCATCCAGACCGCCTTGCTCGTCACGATCGGGACGGGGCTGCTGGCGGCGATCCTCGTCTTCGCGGTGGTCGGCAGCTGGCCGTTCGCCGCCGGTTTTCTGGGAATCGGGCTGGTGGTCGGCGGCGGCGTGGTGGCGTGGCGGCTGTTGTCGCCCGCGCAAGCCACGGAGCGCCGCGCGCTCGACTGGGATTTTACCCGCGTGGTCGCCGATACCAGTGATGATGCGATCGCGGTCACCGACCGTGCCGGTCGACTGGTCTGCGCCAACGATGCCTATGAGGCGCTGTTTCCCGGCTCGCCGACACCACCGGGCCTGCCCCTCGATGGCGAGGGCGTCGCCGCGCTGACCCAGGCCGGCCGGGTGGCGTGGCGCGACGGGCTGGGGCGCGCCGATCGCCTGCTGGCGAACGGGGTGCGGGTATCGGCACTGGTGACACGGGCGGGGGACGAGGCGGACATGCTCGTCTGGCGCTTCGTGGTCGCGGTCGAGCAGGATCTGGCGCAGATGGTCGAGGCGCTGATCGCGGGCAAGGACGGCGACCGGTTCGGCGCGGCGGGGATCATGGCGGCGGTGGTCGGCCCCGATGGGCGGGTGCGCGCCGCCAACCGCGTGCTGGCCGCGCGCGCCCTGGGGCGGGCCGAGGACAGCATCGCCGGTCGCGACTTCGCGCGCTTCCTGATCACCGACAGCCGCGGCCTTCTGCGCTTCGAGCGCGAGGGGCTGGACGGCTCGCCGCTGCGGCTGATCCAGGTTCCTTTTGTGGAAGGGGACGGTGCGCCGATGCTCGTCGCGCTGATCGACGAGGAGGAGGATGCCGCCCCCGCCATCGGCGCAAGCGCGACGCAGCATGTCCGCACGCTGGTCGCGCTGATGCCGTTCGGCATGGCGCTGGTCGATCGCGACGGCCGCTTTCTACAGATGAACGACGCCTTCATGCGGGCAGCCGGGGTGAATGCCGCGGCGCCGCCGCTCTATCCGGGCGATCTGGTGGTGCGCGAGGACAAGGGCGCGGTTGCCGATGCGATCCGCCGCTTTGCCGGCGGCGCGACGCATTCCGCCGACATGGCGGTGCGCCTGAAGGACCATCCCGACGAGCCCGTGGCGCTGACCATTGCCGGTGCACGAGGGCTGGGCGACGCGTCCGTGCTGCTCAGCCTGAAGGACAATTCGGAGGAAAGCCGCCTGAAGCGCGAGGTGGCGCAGGCGACGAAGATGCAGGCGGTGGGCCAGCTTGCCGGTGGTGTCGCGCACGACTTCAACAACATCCTGACAGCGATCATCGGCCACTGCGACCTGATGATGATGCGCCATTCGCCCGGCGACAGCGATTATGACGACATCCAGCAGATCCGCTCCAACTCCAACCGAGCCGCCGCGCTGACCCGCCAGTTGCTCGCCTTTTCCCGCCAGCAGACGCTCAGGCCGCAGGTGCTGCAACTGCCCGACGTGGTGTCGGAGGTGTCGAACCTCCTGAAGCGCCTGATGGGCGAGACGGTGCGGTTGGACGTCAGCCATGGCCGCAACCTGGGGCCGGTACGTGCCGATCCGGGGCAATTGGAGCAGGTGATCGTCAATCTGGCGGTCAATGCACGCGACGCGATCGTGCAGGCGAACGGGCCTTCGGGCGGCACCCTGACCATCCAGACGCGCAGCATATCCGCCGACGATGTCCGCGCGATGGCCTCCGACATCCTGCCGGTCGGCGACTATACTGCGCTGATCGTCAGCGACACGGGCGCCGGTATCCCCGCCGATGTGCTGCCCAAAATCTTCGAGCCGTTCTTCACCACCAAGGAACTGGGCAAGGGGACCGGGCTCGGCCTGTCGACCGTCTATGGCATCGTTAAGCAATCGGGCGGCTGGATCTTTGCGGACTCCCGGCCGGGGCAGGGGGCGACCTTCTCCATCTACCTGCCGATCCATGCCGCGCCCGCAGCACCGCAACCCAAGCCGCTGAGTTCGCGCGCGCCCACCCGGCCGGCCGACCTGTGGGGAACCGGCACCGTGCTTCTCGTCGAGGACGAGGAAATGGTCCGCGCAGTCGCCGAGCGCGCCCTGACCCGGCAGGGCTATACGGTAAAGGCCGCCGAGCATGGCGAGGCCGCGCTGGAGATGCTGGCGGCGATGGACAAGCCCGATCTACTGATCTCCGACGTGGTGATGCCGACGATGGACGGCCCCACCATGGTCCGCCAGGTGCGCCTGCGTTATCCCGACCTGCCGGTGCTGTTCATGTCGGGCTATGCCGAGGAGCAACTGCGGCGTTCGATCGACATCGACAATGTCGCATTCCTGCCCAAGCCCTTCTCCGTCCAGCAACTTGCCGAGGCGACGCGCGCCGTGCTGTTGCAACAAGGCACTGGCGGTTCTGCAAATTCGTGATAAGGGCAGGCACGATGAACGACCCTGTCCAGATCCTCATCGTCGAGGACGAGCCCCTGATCGCCATGATGCTCGAGGATTTCCTCGACATCCTCGACAAGCAGGTCGCGGGCACCGCCGACAGCGTCGAGGACGCGATCGCGCGGGTGGAGGCGGGCGGCATCGACGCTGCGATCCTGGACGTCAACCTGCGCGGCGGTGAAAAGAGCACCCCGGTCGCCGAACTGCTGGCTGAGCGCGGCGTCCCCTTCGTCTTCGCCACCGGCGGCAGCGACGATTCGGTGGACGAACGTTTCCGCGACCGCCCCCGTTTGCAAAAGCCGTTCACGATGGACGGCGTCGCAAAGGCGCTTGGCGAGCTGTAAGCCGCCATCGCCGAATTTCCGGCGTTCTGTATCTAGATGGCGTCTCTCCCCCAAGGAGGGGTCGGTGCCTCGTTGCGCGCTGCGATCGAGATATCTGCGCGAAAACATCATCTTCGGGGCTGCGTGGCTTTGTAGGAGGGCTGTTCCCGCCGGCTTGTGTGAAACAAGCTTGCGTTTGGGGGTCCTTGCGCGACATAGGGCTACGCCATGACCCACCAGTTCGACAAATCCCGCCTGCCGTCGCGCCATGTCTCCGTCGGTCCCGAGCGCGCCCCGCATCGCAGCTATTATTATGCGATGGGCATCACCGAGGAGGATATCGCCAAGCCGTTCGTGGCGCTGGCGTCGGCGGGCAATAACTCCGCGCCGTGCAATACGACGCTGGATGCGCAGGCCGATGCCGCGCAGGGCGGCGTGATCCGCGGCGGCGGCATGCCGCGTCGCTTCAACACGATCACCGTGACCGACGGCATCGCCATGGGTCATCAGGGCATGAAGGCCTCGCTGGTCAGTCGCGAGGTCATCGCCGATTCGGTCGAGCTGTCGGTGCGTGGCCACTGCTATGATGCGCTGGTCGGCTTTGCGGGGTGCGACAAGTCGCTGCCCGGCATGATGATGGCGATGCTGCGCCTGAACATCCCGTCGATCTTCGTCTATGGCGGATCGATCCTGCCCGGCCGCTTCCACGACAAGGACGTGACCGTGGTTGACGTGTTCGAGGCGGTGGGCCAGCACGCCGCGGGCAATTGCCCGCTCCAGCAGTTGATCGAGCTGGAAAAGGTCGCCTGCCCCGGCCACGGCGCGTGCGGCGGACAGTTCACCGCCAACACCATGGCCTGCGTGGGCGAGGCGATCGGCCTGTCGCTGCCCAATTCGAACATGATGCCCGCACCCTTTCTCGATCGCCACGGCATCGCCGAGGCCGCGGGCGAGCAGGTGATGGCCCTGGTCGCGAAGAACATCCGCCCGCGCGACATCTGCACCCGCGAAGCGTTCGAGAATGCCGCCCGCGTCGTCGCGGCCACCGGCGGATCGACCAATGCCGCGCTGCACCTGCCGGCGATGGCGAACGAGGCGGGGATCGACTTCGACCTGCACGACGTGGCCGAGACGTTCAAAACCACGCCCTACATCGCCGACCTGAAGCCCGGCGGCAAATATGTCGCCAAGGATATGTACGAGGCGGGCGGCGTCTACATGCTGATGAAGACGCTGCTGGCCGGTGGTTATCTGCATGGCGACTGCATGACCGTGACCGGCAAGACGCTGGCCGAGAATATCGACGAGGTCACCTGGAACCCCGACCAGAAGGTCATCTACGACGTCAAGGCGCCGATCACCCCGACGGGCGGCGTCGTCGGCCTGCGCGGATCGCTGGCACCCGAGGGCGCGATCGTGAAGGTCGCGGGCATGAAGCGCCTGCAATTCGAAGGGCCGGCGCGCGTCTTCGACTGCGAGGAGGACGCCTTTGCCGCGGTCGAGGCGCGGATGATCGAGGACGGCGAAGTCGTGGTGATCCGCTATGAGGGGCCCAAGGGCGGCCCCGGCATGCGCGAGATGCTGTCCACCACCGCCGCGCTCTATGGCCTGGGCATGGGCGAGAAGGTCGCGCTCATCACCGATGGCCGCTTTTCGGGTGCGACCCGCGGCTTCTGCATCGGCCATGTCGGGCCGGAGGCGGCGGACGGCGGCCCGATCGCGCTGGTCGAGAATGGCGATGCCATCCGTATCGACGCAGAGGCCGGCACGATCGATTTGCTGGTCGACGATGCCGTGCTGGCCGATCGTCGCGCCCGCTGGACCATGCGGCAGAATGATTATCAGTCGGGCGTGCTGTGGCGCTATGCGCGCACCGTGGGGCCGGCCTATAAGGGGGCGGTCACCCATCCGGGAGCGAGCGCCGAAACCCATGTCTATGCGGATATCTGACCGGGCGTCTGCCCTGCTTCTGCTCGCGCTCGCCGGATGTTCCTCCGGCGAGACGCCGTCGGGCGGGGCGATCCCGGCGGCGGATGCGGACCGCATCCCCTGCACCCGCGGCAACGCGCCGCTGGAGCCGAATTGTACCGTCGAGCGGATGGTGGACGGCGAGGGGCTGGTGCTGACCGTGCGTCACGGCGATGGCGGCTTCCATCGCCTGCGCGTGACGAACGACGGTCGCGGCGTGGTCGCCGCCGATGGCGCCGAGCCCGCGCGCGTCACCGTGGTGGGCGCCGACGGGATCGACGTGTCGATCGGTCAGGACCGCTACCGCCTGCCCGCGACGATCAAGGGCGCATGATCCCGCTGGACGGCCAGCCGATCCTGACCGCGGGGGAGATGCGCGCTGCCGAGGAGGCGACGATGGTGGCCGGGACCAGCGTCGATACGCTGATGGAGCGGGCGGGCGAGGGTGTCGCGGTCGCCGTGCACCGTCTGGCGGCGGGGGCGGACATCGTGATCCTGTGCGGCCCTGGCAATAATGGCGGTGACGGCTATGTCGCCGCCGCCGCGCTGCACCGCATGGGCGCGGCGGTGCGCGTCGCCGCGTCCGGCGCGCCGGCAAGCCCCGCCGCAGTCCGTGCGGCCGCCCGGTGGCACGGCCCGGTCGAGGCGCTGGCACAGGCGGAACCCGCCACCATCCTGGTCGATGCGTTGTTCGGCACGGGCCTGTCGCGGCCGCTGGCCGACGAGGTCGCCGCACCGCTCCACCGCCTCGCCCGTGCCGCACGGTTGCGGATCGCGGTGGACGTGCCGAGCGGGGTCGGCAGCGATGACGGCGCGGTGCTGGGCGCGGCGACCTGCGACATCACGCTGGCGTTAGAGGCGGCCAAGCCTGCGCATCTGCTGCAACCCGCGGCGCAGGCCTGCGGCACGGTGCGGCTGATCCCGATCGGCGTGCCGGTCGTCAGCCACACCCACGTCCTCTCAAGCCCTCTCCCCGAGGGGGAGAGGGACATGGCTTGCGTAGCGCCTTCCATTACCCTTCCCACCCCCGGCCCCAATTCGCACAAATACACCCGCGGCATGGTCGCCATCGTCGCCGGCGGCATGGCGGGCGCGTCCGAGCTGGCGAGTATCGCCGCGATGCGCGCCGGTGCCGGCTACGTCCTCCATCTGGGCGAAGGGCAGGGGCCCCCGCACGCGCTGGTCCGCAAAATCTTCTCCGCCGATGCCCTGCAGGACGCGCGTATCGGCGCGATCGTCGTCGGTCCCGGTCTTGGCCGCGACGATGCCACGCGCCGCATGCTGGACGCCAGCCTTGCCGCGCATCGCCCGCTTGTCATCGACGGCGACGCATTGCGCCTGATCGATCCCACGACGATCCCGGCCGGCAGCATCCTGACCCCGCATGGCGGGGAATTTTCCCATCTGTTCGGGCAGGAGGGCGACAAGATCACCCGCACCCGCCGCGCCGCGGCACAGACCGGTGCCGTCATCGTCCACAAGGGGCCGGACACGGTGATCGCCGCACCCGATGGGCGGGTCACAGTTGCGGGCGAGGGAAGTCCCTGGCTTTCCACCGCCGGCACGGGCGACGTGCTGGCCGGGGCGATCGGAGCAATGCGCGCCGCCGGGCTCGATCCCTTTGCCGCAGCGGGGGCCGGGGTGTGGCTCCATGGTGCCGCGGCGCGGCGATTGGGACCGGCCTTCATCGCCGACGACTTGGCAGACGCGCTCTCCGCCGTCAGAGGCTGATCGCCATGACCGATACCATTATCCGTGTCGCGGCTCGCGGCGACGGCGTCACCGCCGATGGCCGTCACGCCGCGTTCGCCGCGCCCGGCGATATCCTGAACGCCGATGGCACGCTGAGCCACGGGCCCCATCATCAGGTGCCGCCTTGCCGTCACTTTCCCACCTGCGGCGGGTGCCAGCTCCAGCATCTCGACGATGACAGCTATGCCGCCTTTGTCACCGACCGGGTCGCCTCCGCCCTCGACGGGCAGGGGCTGTCCGCGCCGATGCGTGTTCCCCATGTCTCGCCGCCCAATACCCGCCGCCGCGCGACGCTGCATGCCGAGGCGAAGGGCGGTCGCATCCGGCTGGGCTTTTCGGAGGAGAAAAGCCACGCGATCGTCGACATCGCCGAATGCCACATCCTGCGGCCCGAACTGTTCGCGCTGGTCACGCCCTTGCGCGGCTTTCTCCAGCGGCTGGGGTTCAAGCGGCGCTGCGACATCCACCTCGCCATGGCGGATCAGGGGCCGGACATCACCATCACCGGCTTTGCGCCGGAAGGGCTCGACGCGGCGGAGGCGATCATCGCCTTTTGCGAGCGGCACAAGGTCGCCCGGCTCAGCGTCGATGACGGCATGGGGCCGGAGACGCGGTGGGAGCCCGAGCCCGTCACCATCACGCTGGGCGGCATCCCCGTGCCGCTGCCCCCCGGTGCGTTTCTCCAGGCGACCGAGGACGGCGAGGCGACCCTTGTCGCCGCCGTCGGCGATGCGGTCGGCAAGGCGGGAACGGTGGCGGACCTGTTCACCGGCCTCGGCACCTTTGCCCTCGCGCTGCCGGCGCGCGTCTATGCGGCGGAGGGCGCGCGCGATGCCCTCCTGTCGCTGAAGGCGGCCGCCAATGGCGCGGGCAGGCAGGTGTTCGCCGAGCATCGCGACCTGTACCGCCGGCCGCTCACCAAGCCCGAGCTCGACCGGTTTGACGCCATCGTCCTCGATCCGCCCCGCGCGGGCGCACGCGATCAGGCGGAGGCACTGGCGCAGGCCAACGTGTCGGCGATCGCCTATGTGTCCTGCAATCCGGCCAGCTTTGCGCGCGATGCCAAGATGCTGGCGGATCATGGCTGGCGGATCGACTGGGTGCAGCCGGTCGGTCAGTTCCGCTGGTCGACCCATGTCGAGCTGGCGGCGCGGTTCGTCCGGTAGCAGAGGTGGTTACGGATACGCCGCCGAGACGAAGAACAGCCCGTCCGGCGGCGCGTTGAGCGCCAATCGCTGGCGATCCTGCGCGGCGAGGGCGGCGCCGACATCGTCGGGCGTCCACCGTCCCATGCCGACATGCACCAGGCATCCGACCATCGACCGGACCTGATGATGCAGGAAAGACCGCGCCGCCGCCCGCACCGTTACCCGGTCGCCGATGCGCGCCACCTCCAGTCGGTCCAGCGTCCGCACCGGGCTGTCCGCCTGACAGTGCGCCGATCGAAAGGTGGTGAAGTCGTGCCGGCCCAGCAGCTGCGCCGCACCCGCCGCCATCGCATCCGTGTCCAGCGGATGGGCGACCTGCCACGCCAGTCCCTTTTCATGGGTCAGCGTCGCGCGGCGATTGACGATGCGATATTCGTACGAGCGGCCGATGCACGAAAAGCGCGCATGCCAGTCGTCCGCCACCACCTCGCACGCCAGAACCGCGACCGGCGCCGGCCGCACGCGCGCGTTCAGGGCTTCCATCAGGCGGAACGGCGTGATCGGCTTGGCGATGTCGACATGGGCGCGCATGCCCAGCGCGTGCACGCCCGCGTCGGTGCGGCCCGATGCGTGCACTGCCGCCTTTTCGCCGGTGATCGCGAACACGGCCTCTTCCAGCGCCTGCTGCACGCTTGGCCCATGTGCCTGCCGTTGCCATCCCATGAAGGGGCGGCCGTCATATTCCACCAGCAGCGCGAAACGCGTCAAAGCCGGGTTCCCGAGGGGACGGGGAAGCCGCGCAGCATCTCTGCGGCACTGGTCACGCTCTTGCCGGCGCGCTGCACCAGCGTCGGGCGGATCGCCCCGTCGCCGCACGCGATCGTCAACTGGTCGTCCACCGTCTCGCCCGCCCCGTAGAAGCTGAAGGGCAACAGGTCCGCCGCCAGGATCTTCACCCGCTCGCCGGCAATCTCGCACCATGCGCCCGGCGCCGGGTTCATCGCGCGCACCAGCCGCTCGACCTCGATTGCGGGGCGCTCGAAGTCGATGCGCGTCTCCGCCTTGTCGATCTTGGCGGCGTAGGTCACGCCGTCTTGCTGCTGTGGCACCGGCGGGTGGCCGTCGAGATCGCCCAGCACCTGCGTCATGAGGGCGGCACCCAGGGCTGCCAGTTCCTGCGTCAACATGCCCGTCGTCTTGCCGTCGACCGGTGTCCGTCCTTCCAGCCGGACCGGGCCCGTGTCCAGGCCGGCCTCCATCTGCATGATGCCGACGCCGGTTTCCGTATCGCCCGCCAGGATGGCGCGCTGAATCGGCGCTGCGCCGCGCCATCGTGGCAGCAGCGATCCGTGCACGTTCAGGCAGCCATGCACCGGGGCATCGAGTATGGCCCGCGGCAGGATCAACCCATAGGCCGCGACCACCGCGACATCGGCGCGCAGATCGGCGAACGCGGCCTGTTCGTCCGCACCCTTCAGTGAAACGGGTGTGCGTACGGGAATGCCCAGTTCCTCGGCCCGCGCCTGAACCGGGGAGGGCACCAGCTGCCGCCCGCGTCGTCCGCCTGGACGCGCCGGCTGGCTGTAGCTCGCCACCACATCGTGGCCTGCCGCCACCACCGCATCCAAGACCGGCACCGCAAAGCCCGGCGTTCCCATGAAGACGATCCGCATGTCTGCCCGTCTCTCCGCTGGCGGCGCGGCGCGCAACCCCCTATCTGTTCTCCATGGCATCCCCAGAGATCGAGGCGCTGACCCAGGCGCTCGCCCGCCTCCCCGGCCTCGGCCCCCGCTCCGCCCGCCGCGCCGTCCTCCACCTGCTGAAAAAGCGGGAATCCGCGCTTGAGCCGCTGTTGAGCGCGCTTGCGGCCGTAGAGGATCGGCTGGTGACGTGCGCCACCTGTGGCAACATCGATACCGCCAATCCGTGCGCGATCTGCGCCGATGGCCGGCGGGACGACCGGGCATTGTGCGTGGTCGAGGAAGTCGCCGATCTTTGGGCGCTGGAGCGTTCGCGGCTGTTTCCGGGACGGTTTCATGTGCTGGGCGGGCGCCTGTCCGCACTGGAGGGTGTGCGGCCGGAGGATCTGTCGATCGACCATCTCGTCCGCCGGGTCGAGGCGGGGGGCGTCGACGAGGTCGTGCTGGCGATGAATGCCACGCTGGAGGGGCAGACCACGGCGCATTATATCGCCGAGCGGATCGAGCGTTTTCCCGTCCGTATCACCCAGTTGGCCCATGGCCTGCCCGTCGGCGGCGAGCTCGACTATCTGGACGAGGGCACCCTGGCGCAGGCCCTGCGCGCGCGGCGGCCGGTCGCTTGACGGCGTGGGGGACGTTGCCTAGCTGACAGCCATGGCTATTCTTCCCATCGTCGAAGTTCCCGATCCGCGCCTGCGCCTCGTCTCCAAGCCTGTTGAGACGATAGACGACGATGTGCGCGCCTTCGTCGCAGACTTGTACGACACGATGTATGACGCGCGCGGCATCGGGCTGGCGGCGATCCAGGTCGGTGTCGACAAGCGCATCCTGGTCATCGACCTGCAGGACGAAGAGGATGAGGAAGGCAAGCCGGTCCGCAAGCCGGCCGCCTATATCAACCCTGAGATCCTGTCGGTGTCCGACGAGGTTTCGAGCTACAACGAAGGCTGTCTGTCGATCCCGGAGCAATATGCCGAGGTGAAGCGCCCCGTTCGCTGCCGCGTCCGCTGGCAGGATGAAAATGGCGCCTCGCACGAGCAGGAGCTGGACGGATTGCTGTCGACCTGCATGCAGCATGAGATCGATCATCTGAACGGTGTGCTGTTCACCGATCATGTCAGCCGCCTGAAGCGCGACATGCTGATGAAGAAGCTGGCAAAGCTTCGGCGCGGCTGAGCCTTTCGCCGAAGACTGCGGGGCGCGTGCGCATTTAACCGTTGTCGGATCCTCCCCGTTCGATCTATGTTCCCGCGCATGTTGCCGTTCATCATCGAGCCGGGGGCGTGCCGATGCCCGAACTGATCATCGTCGCCTGCCTCGCCCTGGGGCTCGGCCTGCTCATCGGCTGGCTCGTCGCCAGCCGCGCTGGACAACGCCTGGCGGCGGATCTGGCAACCGCGCAGGCGCGTGCCGCCGATTTCGACCTTGTGCGTACCGCGCGGGATGCGGTGGAGCGCGAGCGGAACGAAGCGATGCAGAATTTGGCCGAGTTGCGAGGCCGTGCTGCCGAACTGGAGCCGCTGCGCACGGCGCTCGCCGCCGCCCATACCGAGCGCAATGAGGCGAATGCGATGCTGGCCGAGCTTCGTGCGCGGGCGGATGAGCGTGAGGCGGCGCATGCGGTGGCGTTGGAGCAGTTGAAGGCGGCGCGCGAGCAGATCGGGGTGCAGTTCGGGGATACGGCGGCGAAGGCGCTGGAGACGGCGCAGCGGCAGTTCCTGGAGCGGGCCGAGGCGCGGTTTCGGCAGTCGGAGGAAGCGTCGGGGCAGTCGCTGAAGGCACTGCTGCAACCGGTGACCGAACGGCTGCAACGCTATGAGGAAGGCGTCGCCAAGGTCGAGCTGGAACGCCGCGACGCCTTTAGCGAGTTGCGCGGGCAGATCGACGCGATGCGGATCGGCCAGGAGCGTGTGTCGGGCGAGGCGGCCAAGCTGGTCAACGCGCTGCGCAATGCGCCCAAGGCGCGCGGACGCTGGGGCGAGCAGCAGTTGCGCAACGTGCTGGAAAGCTGTGGACTGTCCGAACATACCGATTTCCAGATGGAAGTCAGCGTGGCGGACGGGGAGGGCGGACGCCTGCGCCCCGATGCGATCGTGCGCGTGCCGGGTGGCAAGTCGCTGATCATCGACGCCAAGGTGTCGCTCAACGCCTATCAGGACGCGTTCGGAGCGGTGGACGAGGCCGAACGGCATATCGGTCTGGCGGCGCACGCGCAGTCTATGCGCACCCACATCAACGGGCTGGGCAACAAGGCCTATTGGGCGCAGTTCGACGATGCGCCCGAATATGTCGTCATGTTCGTGCCGGGCGAGCATTTCCTGTCGGCCGCGCTGGAGCATGATCCGGGCCTGTGGGACTTCGCGTTCGAGAAGCGGGTGCTGCTGGCGACGCCGACCAACCTGATCGCGATCGCGCGCACGATCGATGCGGTGTGGCGGCAGGAGAAGCTGGCCAAGCAGGCGCAGGAGATCGGTACGCTGGGCAAGGAGCTGTACCAGCGGCTTGCGGTAATGGGCGGCCATGTCGCCAAGCTGGGCAAGAACCTGGATACCGCGATGGGCGCATATAATGCGTTCGTTGGCAGCCTGGAGAGCAATGTGCTGACCAGCGCGCGGCGGTTCGAGGCGTTGAATATCGACACCGGGGGCAAGGCGATCGACACGCTACCTGTCGGCGAACAGACCGTGCGCCCCCTGACCAAACTGGCCGTCCTGCCCGACGCGGCAGAATAAGCGTGGCGCGGCGCCGGTCCACGACGCTGCCGCCGCCCTATCTGAAGCGCGTCTGGTTCGACCCCGACCGGGTGAGCGACGAATATAGCTATCCCTTCAACCTGCCGATGTTCCGTGGCGGCGAATTCGAGTTGCATTTCGACCGGGCGGTGACGATCATCGTCGGCGAGAATGGCGTCGGCAAATCCACGCTGATCTGGGGTATCGCGGCGCTTGCGGGGTTCGATCCCGCCGGGGGCGGGCCCGGTTATCGACCGATGGATCACAGCCAGGCGGTGGAGCTAGACGGCGACGTCCTTGCCAGCGTGCTGCGGGCGAGTTGGTTGCCGAAGGTCGGGCAGGGCTGGTTCTTCCGGGCTGAGAGCTTCTTTTCGGTCGCTTGCTATTTTGACCAGGCTGCGCGCGAGTCATGGACGGCCCCACCGGACTTTCTGTTGCATTCGCATGGTGAGGGCTTCCTGCGCTTTATCGCGGAGCGCTGCGGCCGGCCCGGCATCTTCTTCTTCTTCTTCGACGAGCCCGAGTCGGCGCTGTCACCTCGCCGTCAGTTCGAGTTCCTGAAAGTGCTGGGCATGATCCAGAAGCGGCGGCAGGCTCAGGTGATCACCGCGACGCATTCGCCCATCCTCGTGGCGCTACCCGATGCCCGTTTGTTGGCCATGACGCGCGGCGGTTTCGATCCCGGCGCGCTAGGGGAGACGGCACATTTCCGCCTGTACCGCGAATTTATGCTCGATCCGGCCGGGACCATGGAAGCGATGCTGGCCGACTGAAATTGGGTGGCGTTTCGATGACGAAGACTTGAGTGGAATTCGATCGCCTTTCGGTCGCCCTCACCCTTCCGCGGCTGCGCCGCTTCCTCCAGCATCGGGTGAACAGCGCGGGGCACTGTTCACCCGATGTTCCCAGCGGGAGAGGGAAAAGACGCCGAAGGCGGCGAAGGGTGAGGGCGGCCACGTGTGATCGCATTCGACCCTAGATGCCGATGCGATATCGGCTTGTCCTACCCACGCTGTTGAGCGAGTACCTCATACGCCATGACCGCCGTCGCCACTGCGGCGTTCAGACTGTCCGCCTTGCCGAGCATCGGGATCTTCACCAGCGTATCGCATGCGGCGGCGTACTCCGCGGGCATTCCCTGCGCTTCGTTGCCGGTCAGCAGGAAGGTCGGCGCGGCATAGCGCACGCCTCGATAATCATGGTCCGTATCCAGGCTGAGCCCGACCAATTGCCCAGGCCCCTGCCGCAGCCAGTTTAGGAAATCGCCCCAGCCGGTCTGGACGACGGGCATGGTGAAGAGCGCGCCCATGCTGGCGCGGACCGCCTCGACCGAGAATGGATCGACGCATTCGCCGATCAGGATCAGCCCGCCGGCGCCGACCGCGTCGCCGGTGCGCAGGATCGTCCCGAGATTGCCGGGATCGCGTAGCCGTTCCGCGACCAGCCAGATGCCGGCGGAGGTCCGGTCCAGCGCGTCCAGGGTGGTGCCGAACTCGTCGAACACACCGACCACCGCCTGGGGATTATCCTTGCCGGAAAGCTTGGACAATATGTCCGGCGTGGTCTCGATCGCCTCGCCGCCATTCTGCTCGACGGCGGCGACGAGGTCGCGGACGAGTGGGTGCTGCGCGCTCGGCCGGGCAAAGAAGAGCAGGCGCGGCAGGCGCCCCGTCTCGCGGGCTTCGGTCAGGATGCGCAGGCCCTCGGCCAGGAACTGGCGTGCCTCACGACGGTGGCGCTTGTCCCGCAGATCGCGGACGCGCTTCACCAGTGGGTTGGAATAAGCGGTAATCTCGCGCGGCATCAGTCTTCGCCGAACTTGCCTTCGACAAGGGCCGCAAGGGTCGCGATCGCATCCTCCGCGCCCAGTCCGTTCGCGCTGATCGTGATCTCGTCACCCATCGCTGCGCCCAGCATCATCAGGCCCATGATCGACGTGCCGGTGACCGCGCCGCTGCCGTCCTTGGCAACCTGCACCTCGCAGGGCTGGGACGAGGCGAGCGTCACGAACTTGGCGCTGGCGCGGGCGTGAAGGCCACGCCGGTTGGTGATCTGCACCGTGCGCGACAGGCCGCTCATGCCGCGGCCTCGCCCAGCACTTCGGAGGCGACGGAGATATATTTGCGCCCCGCTTCCCGCGCGGCGGCGACCGCATCGACCACCTTCATCGACTTGCGCGCCGAACCCAGGCGGATCAGCATCGGGAGGTTCATCCCCGCAATGACTTCCACCCGGCCGCGTTCCATCAGCGAGATGGCGAGATTGGAGGGGGTGCCGCCAAACAGGTCGGTCAGGACAATGACGCCGCGGCCGGCATCGACCTGACCGATGGCGGCGGCGATGTCGGCGCGGCGCGTTTCCATGTCATCCTCCGGCCCGATGGCGATCGTCGCCACGCGTTCCTGCGGGCCGACGACGTGCACCATCGCGGTCACGAACTCATCGGCGAGCCGACCATGCGTCACAAGAACCAGACCGATCATGTCAGACACGTACATCCATCACAAATCTTTGCCAGCATTGTTCTTGGGCATCACGGCATTTCAGCAGGGGCCGCCGGGCGGCGCCCTTCCAGCGAGTCCTTGGGCACCGCCCCGAGATCGCGGTGAGCCACCGTGGGCGAAAATCCGGCTTCGCGCAACCGTGCGCCGATCCGTTCGGCGACATGGACGGAGCGGTGTCTCCCTCCGGTACAGCCGATGGCGATGGTGACGTAGGATTTTCCTTCCGCTTGGTAGCGGGGGAGGAGGGTGATGAGCAGGGCTTCGATCTGGGCGAGGACGGGTTCGTAGGCGGGGTCGGATTGGACGTAGGTGGCGACGTCGGAGTCGAGGCCGGTGCCGGGGCGCAGGGTGGGGACCCAGTGCGGGTTGCGGAGGAAGCGCATGTCGAAGACGAGGTCGGCGTTGCGGGGCAACCCACGGGAAAAGCCGAAGGACATGACCGACAGGACGGGCGCGCTGAGACCCGCCACAGGATAGGCGGCACGGGCCCATTGGCCGAGATCGTGCGCGTTCATATTGGTCGTTTCGACCAAACGGTCGGCGCGCTCGCGAAGCGGCGCGAGCAGCGCGGCTTCGTCGCTGATCCCGTCCTGGGCGGGACGGTCGAGTGCGAGCGGATGACGGCGGCGCGTTTCCGAATAGCGGCGCTTCAGCTCGGCCGAGCCGCAGGTCAGGAAAAGCGTTTCGACCGCGAGATCGGACCGTTCGTGCAGTTGCTCGCTGCGCTCCATGAAGGCGGCCGGCGCGAAACCGCGGGTGCGGACGCCGAGGCCGATGGCGAGCGGGCGAAGCTCAGGCGAGGCGCCGGCCGGGGGCGGCGAGTCGAGCAGCGCGTCGAGCAGGTCCAGGGGGAGGTTGTCGACGACTTCCCAGCCCAGATCCTCCAGCGTCTTGAGAACGGTGGAGGTGCCCGCCCCGGACATGCCGGTCACGAGCAGGATACGTTTGGGGATCATTCGGGTGTCGCCTCGGGATGCGCCAGGGCCAGTTCGACCTTGATCGGCGCGGATACGGGAATGGGATCGAGTGCGAGTTCGCGGATCGCGACCCCCGCGACGCGGCGGGTGCGACGCTCCGGCAGGCGGGCGGGCGCCTCGTCGAGCCGCACGATCAGCGCGACCGGCACATGTTCGACATGGGGCATGGCCACGATGCCGAGGCCGCGCACCTCGATCCGCCCGGCGATGGTGGCGGGCGCGCGGGCGAGCAGCCGGTCGCGGTCGCGGACCAGCAGCGTGTAATCGTCGCTGACCAGCCGCGCGCCGCGATCGATCAGGCGCAGCGCCAGGTCGGACTTGCCCGCACCCGAGCGCCCCTCGATCAGCACCGCATGGTCGCCGATCGCGACGCAACTGGCGTGCAGCGTTTCAGAAGATGGTATCGCCAGGGTGTTCGCGCTCCGTGTCAGCGAGACGGGGCCAGCGGCATGCGCACGACGAAACGCGCACCCCTGATCCGGTCCTCTCGCGATTCGACGATTATGCTGCCCTGATGCGCCTCCACGATCGTTCGCGCAATGGCGAGGCCGAGGCCGGAATGCCGGCCGAATTCCTCGCCTTCCGGGCGATCCGAATGAAAGCGGCGGAAAATCGCGTCGCGCGCCTCCTCCGGCACGCCGGGGCCTTCATCCTCGACCCGGACGACCAGCGTGCCGGCGTCAGGCGCAACGCCGATCGCGACGGTGCCGCCGTTCGGCGAAAAGGAGATGGCGTTTTCGTTCAGGTTCTCGAACACACGCTCCAGCCGCGCGCCCTCGCCCTGGACCATCCAGTCGGCGGGGCCGACCGCATCGAGGCGCAGGCGGATGTCGCGTTCCACCCCGCGGGCAACACGCTGGTCGAGCAGAGCGCGGATGAGGGCGACGATGTCGACGGGCTCGAACTTGGCGCGGCTGAGCTGCGCATCGAGGCGGGAGGCGTCGGAAATGTCGGTGATGAGGCGGTCGAGCCGGTGAACGTCGTCGCGCACGATGGCGAGAAGCTGTTGCTGAAGCGCCGGGTCCTTGATCCGGTCGAGGCTTTCGACGGCGGAGCGGAGCGAGGCGAGGGGGTTCTTGAGTTCGTGGGTGACGTCGGCGGCAAAGGCCTCGGTCGCGTCGATGCGGTCGCGGAGCGCCAAGCTCATGTCGGATAGCGCGCGGGCCAGCATGCCGAGTTCGTCCCGGCGATCGGGCAGGCGCGGCACGACGACCTCGCGCGCGCGGCCGAGGCGGACGCGGACGGCGGCGCGGGCGAGGCGGCGCAAGGGACGGACAATGGTGCGGGCGAGGAACAGCGACAACAGCACCGAGATGAGCGTGACGACGCCGAGCACGACGCTGAGGCGGAAGCGTTCGCTGCGCACCGTCTTCGTAATGCCGCGCGCGTTGATCGTGGTCATGACGGTGCCGCCGCCGCGAACCGGCGCCGCGGCGGTGATGACGGGCGTGCGATCGGGGGCGCGCCAGACGCTGGTGGCGATGACGCCGCGCGCCTGCGCCGCGACCACGTCGGGCCAGCCGCGTCCGTCGCGTTGCTCGCGGTAGAGCGGCGCGCGGGTGGCGCCGGCAACGGTATCGATCACGGCATCGAGCAGGCGTGCGCTGGCGGCGCGCCAGCCCTGCTTGTCGGGATCGCGCAGTACGACGTTGCGCAGGCCCAGCACCCGGCTGTCGGCGACCAGCCCGCCTGCGGGATCGTAGAGGCGGATGCGGGTATCGGTATCGGCGGCGAGGCGCAGGATCAGCCGGTCGCGCTGGTCCTGCACGACGGTGCCGATCGCCTCCGCCACCAGCCGCGCCTCGCGCCCGGCCTGCGCGACGCGGCTGTCCATGATCCGGCTGCGATAGGAATCGAGATAGAAGAAGCCACCCGCGAGCAGCAGCAGCGCGAAGATGTTGACCGCCAGGATGCGCCGGGTGAGCGAGATCTGCCCCGACCAGCGCAGCGCAAGGTCGGAGGTCTCACTCCTCGGAGAATCGGTAGCCGGCGCCATACAGCGTTTCGATGGAGTCGAATTCGGGATCGACCTGCCGGAACTTGCGGCGCAGTCGCTTGATATGGCTGTCGATCGTGCGATCGTCGACATAGATGTCGTCCTGATAGGCGGCATCCATCAACTGGTTGCGGGTCCGCACGATGCCCGGCCGCTGCGCCAGCGTTTCGAGGATCAGGAATTCGGTGACGGTAAGCGTCACCGCCTCGCCGTTCCAGGTGGTGCGGTGACGCGCCGGGTCCATGGTCAGGCGGCCGCGGACCAGGGGGCCGGTGGGCGCCTCCGCCGCGCCGCCGGCGGTGGCGGCGGCGCCCGGCTGGGTGATTTCGGCGCGGCGCAGGATGGCGCGGACGCGGGCAATGAGCAGGCGCTGCGAAAAGGGCTTGGCGATATAGTCGTCCGCACCCATCGCCAGCCCCAGCGCCTCGTCCAGCTCGTCGTCCTTGCTGGTGAGGAAGATGACCGGGATCTGGCTTTTCTCGCGCAGGCGGCGGAGCAGTTCCAGGCCGTCCATGCGCGGCATCTTCACGTCAAAGATGCCGAGGTCGGCGGGATTGTCGATCAACGCCTTCAGCGCGGTTTCGCCATCGGCATAGATGCGCGTCAGAAATCCTTCCGCCTGCAGCGCGATCGACACCGAGGTGAGGATGTTCCGGTCGTCGTCGACGAGCGCGATCGTGGCCGTCATCGTGCAGGGTGCCTTTCGATCCGCATGGCTGGCCCCGGGATTAGGCCAAACCGATCCGCCGCTCAACCGCCTCGCTATTCTGGGCGCGGTTGTTTGACATGTTCAACAGAATGTTTGACGTGTTAAACGTAGCCGCGCTATGACGCTGATCGACGGGGCAATCAGGTGCTGGCGTCCATCGGCGCCGGGCTATGGAGAACGTGATGAGTGAGCGCATTCCGAACATCGGTCTGGAAGCCCAGGGGATCGAAACCCGCGCGACGCTGCACTGGAACCGGGTGACGGCGCAGCTGACCGAGATGGCGGTGGCGCGCGGCGAGGGCAAATTGTCCGCCGACGGTCCGCTGGTGGTGGAAACCGGGCGGCATACCGGCCGCTCCGCGCAGGACAAGTTCATCGTCAAGGATGACGAGACGCGCGACACGGTATGGTGGGGCAAGTCGAACGCGGCGATGGAGCCGGCGCACTTCGCCGCGCTGAAGGCGGACTTCTTCAGCGCACTGGAGGACAAGGACGAGCTGTTCGTCCAGGACCTGTACGGCGGATCGCAGCCCGAACACCGCGTCAGCGTGCGGGTGGTGACCGAGCTGGCGTGGCACAACCTGTTCATCCGCACGATGCTGGTGCGCCCCGCGCAAAGCGAATTGCGCGATTTCGCCGCCGAATACACGATCATCGACCTGCCGAGCTTCCGGGCCGACCCGGCGCGCCATGGCTGCCGTTCGGAAACGGTGATCGCGGTCAACATGACCGAGAAGCTGGTCCTGATCGGCGGCACCAAATATGCCGGCGAAATGAAGAAGTCGGTGTTCGGCATCCTCAACTATCTGTTGCCGCCGACGGGCGTGATGCCGATGCACTGTTCGGCGAACATGGGCGCGGACGGGTCGACCGCGGTGTTCTTCGGCCTGTCGGGCACGGGCAAGACGACGCTGTCGGCGGACCCGGCGCGCACCCTGATCGGCGATGACGAGCATGGCTGGTCGGACACCGCAGTGTTCAATTTTGAGGGCGGATGCTACGCCAAGATGATCCGCCTGTCGCGCGATGCGGAACCGGAAATCTTCGCCACCACCAAGCGGTTCGGCACCGTTCTGGAAAATGTGGTGATGGACCCGATGACGCGCCAGCTCGACCTGGACGACAACAGCCTGGCCGAGAACAGCCGCGGCGCCTATCCGATCGACTTCATCCCCAATGCCTCGGCCGACAATATGGGCGGCGTGCCGCGCAACATCGTCATGCTGACCGCGGACGCCTACGGCGTGCTGCCGCCGATCGCCAAGCTGACGCCCGAACAGGCGATGTATCATTTCCTGTCGGGCTATACCGCGCGCGTCGCGGGTACCGAGATCGGCGTGACCGAGCCCGACGCGACCTTCTCCACCTGTTTCGGGGCGCCGTTCATGCCGCGCCATCCGTCGGTCTACGGCAATCTGCTGAAGGAGCGGATCGCCAAGGGGCAGGTCGATTGCTGGCTGGTCAACACCGGCTGGACCGGGGGCAAGTATGGCGTCGGGCTGCGCATGCCGATCAAGGTGACGCGCGCGCTGTTGAACGCGGCGCTGGACGGCAGCCTGAACGACGCGACCTTCCGCACCGATCCCTATTTCGGCTTCCGGGTGCCGGTGGCGGTGGCGGGTGTCGACCCGGCGATGCTGGACCCGCGCGAGACCTGGGCGGACAAGGCCGCCTATGACGCGACGGCGGCGAAGCTGGTCGACCTGTTCGTCGACAATTTCGCGAAGTTCGCCGACCATGTCGATGAAGAGGTGCGTCAGGCGGCGCCCAGGACGCGGCAGATCGCGTGAGGGGCGGGGGCGTCCCGGTTCGACCGGGAGCCCCGTTCGCCGCCGGGCGGGGTCAGTTGACCCAGTTGCCCTCGCGGAACCATTTGGTGATGATGTACTTCACACCCTCCACGACGGGCATCCCTTCGTGGAGGGTCATTTCGTTGGGGCTGCCATCGAGCTTCATGTTGTTCCAGGCGAGCAGCATGCCGCGCCGGGGAGCGACCTTGATGCCGGCATGCGGGAACCAGGTGGCGCCGCCATCCTCCACGTCGTTGAGGTAGATCATTGCGGTCCAGGTGCGCTGGCCGCCATGCACCTTCACCTTTTCCCAATAGCTTTCGCTTTCGTGGAAATAATCGTGATGGGCGCGGAATTGCTGGCCCGGGGCGTAGCGCTGGCCCTGCATCGTCTCGCCGCGCTCGGGCGCGATGTCGAGCAGGCGGGCGATCGCCTCGTCGATCGGCTGCACCGCGGGATCGTAGCGGTTCATGTCGCAACTGTGCGAGGTGCGAAAGCCGACGTCCGGGCGATCCGACAACAGTGTCGAGGGGCGGTTGTTGGCATCGATCAGCGCGATCAGCCCGTCGCACTGTTCCGGCGAGAGGAAGCCCGCGTGGTAATAGATCTGCGCGGTTTCCACCCCGACACGGGTGACCGCGGGATTGGCGTCGAGCGCGCGCGCGGTGTGGGTACCGGCGGCCTCGCGCAGCTTGGAGGTGGTCTTGGGCTTCCGGGCGAAGATCGACATGGGATGGGAATTGCTCCGGCGTGGGCACAAAGGCAAGGGGGCGGTCAGGCCCCCGGTTACCAGAAGATGTCGTACACCATGTCGACCACCAGACCCTGGCGGATGTCGACGAGCAGCGCGTCGTTGTAATAGCGCACCCAGCGATAGGGGGCGTAGGTCGGCGGCAGGCGATAGACGAAGGGGTCCGACAGCCAATAGTTCTGGCCGAAGAAGATGGGGTCGAGCGCCGCACCCGGTCCGAAGCGGCGATAGCCGGCGCCACCATAGGGCGAGTAATAGCGCGGCAGGCGGTACAGGTTGCGATTGGCCGAGCGCCAGTGCGACCAGTCGTAGCGGCCATCCTCGCGCCAGCCACGGTTCCAGCGGCTGCCCCAGTCGCGCCGCTCGGCCGAGCGCCACTGGTCGCCGCCGAAATCGCGCCAGTCGGCGTCGCTGCGGTCCCAGCCGCGCTCGCGGTCCCAATTCCGCTGGCGGTCGCGGCGGTGGCGCTCGCGGTCGCCACGGTCACGGTCGGGGCGGTCGCGATTTTCCCAGTCGAGGGTGTGGCGGGCCTCCGGACGGTCGGGGCGGGTGACCTGGGGGCGGTTCTCGGGGAAGTCCTCGCGCCGATTGTAGAGCGGGCGGTTTTCCGGGCGGGGGACGACACCCACCCGCTCGCCGCCATCGCCGCGACGTTGCCAGCCGCGATCCGTGCCGCGGTTCTGCATCTCCTGCTGCGCCTGCGCTGCGCCGGGTATCAGCGCTCCGGCGGCGAGCAGCGCGGCGATCCACCTGTTGGTCATGCAAGCCATCCTTCATCGCCGGCGCAAGGGTGCGCCGGCCCGATCATGGGATGGTGATAAGGCAGGCCGGGTGAGGGCAAGCTTAATCGCCTGGTCAGCGATCCGACAGCTTCGCGGATGGCGCGACAAGGGCGGGCACAGTGCGCGCGGCATCGGCGGGGTCGGTACCGGGGCGCGGGGCGGCGGCGACGACCTCCTCGCCCCGCGCATTGCGGGCGGCGCGCTGGATGCTTTCCACCAGACGGGGATAGATGCCGCAGCGGCACAGATTGTCGATCGCGGCGCGGATCGTCGCCTCGGACGGGTCGGCGTCCTTTTTCAGCAGGACCGATGCCGCCATGACGATGCCGGGGATGCAGAAGCCGCATTGCACGACATTGTCGGTCAGAAGCGCCAGTTGCAGCGGATGCGAGCGATCGCGCGACAGACCCTCGATCGTGGTGACGAAGCTGCCTTCGAGCGCGCCGATCGTCGTCTGGCAACTGCGCACCGCCCGGCCGTCGACATCCACGGTGCAGGCGCCGCAATGCCCGGTGCCGCAACCATATTTGGTGCCTGTCAGGTTCGACGCGTCGCGCAGCGCCCAGAGCAGCGGCGTTTCAGGGTCGAGGCGATACTGGACGGGCTGGTTGTTGACGGTCAGGCGGCTCATGGCGGCGCCGTCCTAGCGGATCGCACCTAATCCCGCCATGTCCGGTCGATGCGATCGACGAGGCGGACCATGGCGGCGAAATCCGCCCTGCCGGGGCCGCCGGGGATCTGGACCTTGGACAGGTCGCGCTGGTGGACGGCAATGACCTCCGGCGGCACCTCCAGCGCGCGGCCCATGGTGGCGGTGGCGATCTGGATCTCGCAGGCGCGCTGGAGCGACCAGTGTTTCAGAAACGCCTCGGGCAGGGTGCGGCCCATGACGAGGATGCCGTGGTTGCGCAGGAACATCACGCGCCTGTCGCCGAGATTGGCGATCAGGCGCTCGCCTTCCTCGGAGCGGACGGTGACGCCTTCGAACTCATGATAGGCGATCTGGCCGGCAAAGCCGCAAGCGTAGAAGTTGGTGGGGCGCAGCCCGCCCTCGACCGAACTGACCGCGGCGCCGGCGGTGGTGTGGGTGTGCATGATGCAATGCGCGTCGGGCAGGTGGCGGTGGAAGACGGCGTGCTGGGTAAAACCGGCAAGGTTCACGGGATAGGGGCTGTCCGCCAGCGTGTTGCCGTCGATATCGATCTTCACGAGGCTGGAGGCGGTGACCTCGGAAAAATGCAGGCCGAAGGGGTTGATGAGGAACGCGCCGTCCTCGTCCGGCACCTTCAGGGTGATGTGGTTGTAGATCATCTCGGACCAGCCGAGCATGTCGAACACGCGGTAGCAGGCGGCGAGCTGCTGGCGCGCCTCCCATTCGGCAGCGCTGGGGGCCATGACAACCTCTCCTCCGTTTTCTTTTCAGAAGAAGGGTATGCCACGGATGCGGGCGGATGCAATCGGGTCAGTCGCCCTTGCCCAGCATCGGTGCGGCCAGCGGATCGGCAAGGGACGCATCCGAGAAACGGATCGGGGTGCGTATGCCGGGCACGGTGCCGCCATCTGCCCGCGCCGCATCGATCGCAAGGCCGCGGGCGAGGATCTGGGGATCGGCGAACGCCTGTGCGACGCTGTTGATCGGGCCGGCCGGGACGCCCGCCGCCTCCAGACGCGCCAGAAGGTCGTCGCGGTCGAAGCGGCGGGTCGCCGCCTCGATCAGCGGGATCAGCGTGTCGCGGCGGGCAAGGCGCAGCGCGTTGGTGGCGTGGCGCGGGTCATCGGGATCGAGACCGACGATCGTGCAGAAGCGGCGATATTGCGCGTCGTTGCCAACGGCCAGGATGAACCAGCCGTCGCGCACCGGAAACACCGCATAGGGCACGATATTGGGATGGGCATTGCCGAGCCGGGTCGGGGAGACGCCGCCGGCGAACCAGTTCATCGCCTGATTGGCGAGAACGCCGGTCATCGTGTCGAATAGCGCCATGTCGATATGCTGGCCGTGCCCGGTGCGCGCGCGCATGTGCAGTGCCGCCTGGATCGCGATCACCGCGTACAAGCCGGTCATGATGTCGGCAAAGGCCACGCCGATCTTTTGCGGCGCCCCGTCCGGCTCGCCGGTCAGGTCCATGATGCCGCTCATCCCCTGCACGATGAAGTCGTAGCCGGCGCGGTGGGCATAGGGGCCGTCCTGACCGAAGCCGGTGATCGAGCAATAGACCAGCCGCGGGTTGAGCGCGGACAGGCTGGCATAATCGAGGCCGTAGCGCGTCAGGCCGCCGACCTTGAAATTCTCGATCAGGATGTCGGCATCGGCGACCAGATCGCGGACGATCGCCTGGCCCTGCGGCGTGGTGAAATCGGCGACGACCGAACGCTTGTTGCGGTTGGCGGCATGGAAATAGGCGGCATCCTCGGTGCCGTCCGGATTGGCGACGAAGGGTGGGCCCCAGCGGCGGGTGTCGTCGCCCGCCGGGCTTTCGACCTTGACCACCTCCGCGCCCAGATCGGCGAGGACCTGCCCCGCCCAGGGGCCGGCGAGGATGCGGGCAAGCTCGACCACCTTCAGGCCGGCGAGCGGAGTTGCGGTCATCGCGGCGGTGTTCAGAAGGCGGCAATGCCGGTGATCGCCCGCCCCAGGATCAGCGCATGGACGTCGTGCGCGCCTTCATAGGTATTCACCGTTTCCAGGTTCATCATGTGGCGCATCACCTGATACTCGCCGGAAATGCCGTTGCCGCCGTGCATGTCGCGCGCCATGCGGGCGATATCCAGCGCCTTGCCGACATTGTTGCGCTTGACGATCGAGACCATCTCGGGCGCGAACCGGCCTTCGTCCATCAGGCGGCCGACGCGCAGCGAAGCCTGCAGACCCAGTGCGATCTCGGTCTGCATATCGGCCAGCTTCTTCTGGTAAAGCTGCCGCCCGGCAAGCGGGGTGCCGAATTGCTGGCGATCCAGGCCATATTGGCGCGCGGCGTGGAGGCAGAACTCGGCGGCGCCCAGCGCCCCCCAGCTGATGCCGTAGCGGGCACGGTTGAGGCAGCCGAACGGGCCCTTCAGCCCCTGCACATCGGGCAGGAGTGCATCCTCGCCGACCTCGACATCGTCCATCATCACCATGCCGGTGATCGACGCGCGGAGCGACAGCTTGTTGTCGATCTTGGGCGCGCTGAGCCCCTTCATGCCCTTTTCCAGCACGAAGCCGCGGATGGCGCCGCCATGTGCGTCCGACTTGGCCCAGATGACGAAGACGTCGGCAATCGGGCTGTTGGAGATCCAAGTCTTGGCACCCGACAGCAGATAGCCGCCGTCCACCTTGCGCGCGGTGGTGCGCATGCCGCCGGGGTCGGAGCCGGCATCGGGTTCGGTCAGGCCGAAACAGCCGATCCACTCGCCGCGCGCCAGTTTGGGCAGATACTGGCGCTTCTGATCCTCCGACCCATAGGCGTGGATGGGATACATGACGAGGCTGGACTGCACGCTCATCATCGAGCGATAGCCGGAGTCGATGCGCTCCACCTCGCGCGCGACCAGCCCATAGGCGACATAGCTGGCACCGACGCCGCCATATTCCTCCGGGATGGTGGGACCGAGCAGGCCCAGTTCGCCCATCTCGCGAAAGATGTCGGGATCGGTATGCTCGTTGGCGAAAGCCTCGATGATACGCGGGGCAAGGCGATCCTGCGCATAGGCGTGCGCGGTGTCGCGGATCATCCGTTCGTCATCGCTCAACTGCTCGTCGAGCAGGAACGGGTCCGCCCAGTCGAAACTGCCCATGCCGGCCATCGCGTCTCTCCTTTTCACGGGGCCGGTTTCGAAGAAACAGTATGGCTTGTCCAGTGCGTAGGGACAAAAGCCGTCCCCACGCACCAGATGCCGGGCTATCACAGCCGGAAGCTGAGCGTCGCGCGAAGATCACGTCCGGCCAGCGGCGCGAAATCCTTCAGGACGCTGGCGTGGCGTCGGGCTGTCACGTCGAACAGATTGTTGCCGCTCAGGATCAGCGTCGTCGGATTGGCGGCACCGAACGGGTGAAGCGAGACCGAAGCGTTGACCAGCGTGAAGCCGTCGGTCGGCGTTTCGAAGGTGGTCACCCGGTCCTGTTCGAAGCTGTGCTCCACCTCGACGCGCGCGCTGGCCGTGTCGCCCTGCGCCTCAAGCCCGCCGAGCAGGCGCAGCGGCGGAATGCGCGGCACCGGGCCCTGGTTCACGACGCGGGCATGCACCCAGTCGCCGAGCAGGTCTGCATTGATCCGGTAGCCACCGATCGTCGCCAGGCGCAGCGATCCTTGCGCCTCCAGCCCATAATAGCGCGCATCGGCCTGTGCGAACTGGAAGCAGGGCAGGTCGATATCCTCGCCCGGTGCGGCGGCAGCGCAGGCGGCGGGCGCAACCTGGTTCTCGTAGATATAGTTGGAGAACCAGTTGTAATAGGCGGACGCGTCAAAGCTCCAGGCGTCGCGGTGGGCGTGCAGCGTCGCCTCCAGCCCCCAGCTTTTCTCCAGCCGGAAGTTGGGGTTGCCGAGCTCATAGGCCTGGGTGCCGGCATGCGGGCCATTGGCATAAAGCTCCTCGGCGGCCGGTGCGCGCTCGGTACGCGAGCCGTTCAGGCCGATGCGGATGTCGGGCGCAACCTCATAGGAGGCGCCGAGCGAGCCGGACACCGCATCGAACGTCCGCTGGCCGTTGAAGAAGCGCGTGTTGGCAAGGCCGGGCCGTGCCTCCACCGACGTATTCTCGTACCGTGCGCCGGCCTCGGCGCGGAAGGGGCCCATGTTGAACTGTTGCAGGGTGAACAAGCCGACCTGCGACGTGTCGTTGCGCGGCAGAAAGGCTTCCTCGCCCGCGACGTCGAAGCGGCGGTGGAAATATTGCACGCCCGATGCGCCCAGCCAGCCACCGCGGTTCGCCTGCACCAGTTCGGCCCGGCCCTCGATCCCTTGCGTGTCGAAGCGAGTGTGGATGTCGCCATCGGGCCCGAGTTCGGCATGAGTGTAATCGGCCGTCGCGGCGCGGATGCGGATGCGATCAATGAACGATCCCCCCGCCTCGATCTCGCCGCGCAGGTCGAAACGGTCCTGCTTCAGCGAGATACGCGGGCTTTCCTGCTCCTGGCCGGGGGCGACCGCATAGCGGACGGGCAGGCCGTAAAGGCTGTCATAATGGCTGTACGAGATGCCCAGGCTGCCACCATCGCGGATCAGCGAAGCGCCGACGCCGGCGTTCCACGTTTCCGACGCCGTGTTGGGCAGCCGCTTGCGGATGCCGGCATTGGCGGCAAAATCGACCTCGTCGCCGTGATCATGGCCATGATCGTCATCGCCGTGGTCATGATCGTCCTCGACCGGCAGGCCGGCAGAGGCAAGAGCGCGCGCACGCTGGACCGGGGACAGGGCGTAACCCGGAATGCGCAGGTTACCGGTGCGCAGATAGGACCCGTCGGCATGCAGCACCAGGCCGCCGCCGACCGCGACGTCGGCCGCAGACGAGATGGAGCGTTCGTTGGCTGCCGAGCCGTAGGTGGCGATACCGGACAACCGGTAGCCGTTTTCCGGGACGGTGCGCGGGATACGCGTGTCGACGACGTTGACGACGCCGCCCACCGCCGACGATCCGAACAGCAGCGCAGAGGGGCCGCGCAGCACCTCGACCCGGTCGGCGAGCAGCGGGTTGATCGCGACCGCATGGTCAACGCTGGTGTTGGATGCATCGATCGAACCGATGCCGTCGGACAGGACGCGGATGCGCTCGCCCTGGAAGCCGCGCAGCACCGGGCGCGATGCATTGGGGCCGAACGAGGTGGCCGAGACGCCGGGCAGGCGGGCAAGCGTCTCGCCGATCGTCGGCCGGATCGCGCGGCTGAGTTCCTCGCCGGCGAGGATCGAGGTGCCCGACAGCACGTCCGCCTCCGACTGGCGGATTGGTGCGGTGATGACGATGTCCCGGCCGCGATCGCGTGCCGGCGCGGGATCGGTCGGGGGAGCCGTTTGCGCCAGAACGGGGGTGGCCAGGGCGAGGGCGGACAGACCGGACAGGAACAAGGCTTTTGCCAAGACGGGCTCCAACAGAAAAGGCGAAACGCCGCTCTCGTATCGTGATGATACAGCATATCAAGTTAAATGCTCGTCATGTTCCGATCGGTGGGCGATCGAGCAGCAGCGCCTCAAGCTGGATCGTGATGTCGGCGTCGATGACGGTGGGCGGCGCTGCGACCAGGTCTGCCACCAGGTGCCGGGCCATGGTCAGGTCGCGGTCGGGCAGGGCGGCAAGCCAGGTGGCGAGGATGCCGGTCCAGGCAGGATGCGGTTGCGCGTCGACCTCAACCGTAAGGCGGGTTCCGGTGAAGGTGGCCGAACACCAGTCCTGCTCGTGCCGGACATGGGCCGACAGGGTCAGGCCAAGTCGCGCGGCGTCGGTGACGAGCGCCCGGCACAGCGCTGCGCCCGGCCCCTCCGAACGGCCGGCACGCTGGCGGTTCAGCCATCGCGTGCGGCCAGGAACGCTTCGATCCGCTGGATCGTCCGCCGCCGCAATTGCCGCCCACGGCGAAGGTCGCCGATCAGCCGCGGATCGTTGACCGCCAGTCTCCCGAACCGCGTCTCCGGCATGGCCGTACTCCGCAAGAACCGGTCGATCCTGATCATCAGCCCCATGAACATCTCCCATCGCGAATCTCCTTCTTCGTTCTTGTTCTGTTCTATTTCCAACTTGTCTAGGAAATTTCCTGTGACTAGATTGGGGCATGCAGGATGATCCCAGACAGGCACTGAACGAGCTGGCGGAGGCGGCAGGTGTCAGTCTGGCGGCGCTGTCGCGGATGCTGGGCCGTAACGCCGCCTATCTTCAGCAATTTGTTGGTCGTGGCAGCCCCCGTCGGTTGCATGAGGAGGATCGGCGACGATTGGCCGAGTTTTTTGGGGTGGGGGAGGAGCGGCTGGGCGGGGCGGCGTCCGTGGGGACGTCGCGGGTAACGGTGGTGCGGCGTGACGTTGCGGTGTCCGCGGGACCGGGCGCGGTGGTGGAGGATGATCCGGCGTTGGGGATCGCGACGATCGACGCGCGGCTGGCGCGGCAGCTAGGCCTGCGGGAGGGGGCGTCGTCGATGGTGCGGGTGCGGGGCGACTCGATGGCGCCGGGACTTGCCGATGGCGACTATCTGCTGGTTAACGAGGATGACCGGGTGCCCGGCTCGCGCGGCGGCATCTATGTCTTGCGGATCGGCGACGCCGTGCTGGTGAAGCGGGTGCGCGCCGAGGCGGAGGCGCTGGTCGTGACCAGCGACAATCCCGCTGCGCCGCCGGTGCCCGGCGGCCGACCGACGGTGATCGGCCGGGTGGTGTGGCAGATGCGTGCGCCGTCCTAACGGCGGCGGTCGCGCCGCCAGATGACGAGCGCCGCCGCGATGCCCAGGGCAAGGCCGGCGAGAAAGCCCAGCGTGGTTTCGCCAAAAGGCAGGCCGATCGCGGTGCCGATGATGGCACCCAGCGCGATCAGCACGCCGCCGGCGGCGGGCGGGCGTGAGGAAGACGTCGTCATCGCCGCTGCCTGCCATGACCGGCCGCGCTACGCCAGCGATCCGGCGTCGCGCCGTCGTTTTTCCTGTGGGTGGGGCTATGGAATGCGCGGCGGTGCGGTTAGGGAGCGGTCATGGTGTTCCGCGTTCGACGGTCCGGCCGATGCGCGGCCGCGGCGTCCATCCTGCTGGTCAGCGCGAGTGCGGGGGCACAGGCGGTGCCACCCGCCGCCGAACCCGTGCCGCTGGATCCCAATGCGCCGTTGGCGGCATTGCCTGGGATAGGGGTCGACTGGCCGGATCTGGCGGCGGCGCCGGGGGGGGATCTGGTGGAGGCGTTGACGACGACTGATGCTGCGGCCGAGCGGCGGTATCGCTGGGCGGTCGAGGGCGTGGATGGGGCAGGCGCGCTGCTGCGCGAGCGGTTCGACCAGGTATCGACGCTGAATGCGCATGATAACGAGCCCGCCAATGCCGCGCAGCTGGACCGGCGCGCGCGCGAGGATGCCGATCTGTTGACCACGCTGCTGCGCGGTGAGGGATATTATGACGCCAGCGTCGCCACCCGGATCGAACCGGGCGCGACGCCGAACGTCGTGCTGGAGGCGGTGCCGGGTGCCCTGTACCGCTTTGCCGGCGTGACGATCGACGGACTGGCGCTGGCGGGCGACAAGGCGGGCGACCTGCGCACCGCGTTCGGCGTGAAGACGCAGGACCCGGTGGATGCCGACGCGATCGTCGCCGGGCAGGCGCGGCTCGAAACCGCGATCGGGCGCGAGGGCTTTCCCTTTGCCAAGGTGGGCGAGCCGCAGATCGTGGTCGACCGCGCCGCCCGCACCGCGACGCTCGACCTGTCGGTGGAGCCCGGCACCGCCCGGCGGTTCGGACGGATCGTGGCGGTTGCGGAACAGGGTGCACGCAAATCGGTGTTCGAGGCGGACCATATCGCCGACATTGCCCGCTTCCGGCCCGGCGAGCCGTATGACTCCGGATCGCTCGACGACCTGCGCCGGGCGCTGGTGCAGACCAGCCTGGTGTCGTCGGTGAAGGTGGAGCCGGTGCCGGGCGCGACCCCGGACACCGTCGACATCCGCGTGGCGACCGCACCGGCGCCGCCGCGGACGGTGGCGGGCGAGCTGGGCTATGGCACTGGCGAGGGCGCACGCGCCGAACTGAGCTGGACGCACCGCAACCTGTTCCCGCCCGAAGGGGCGCTGACGCTGCGGTCGGTGCTGGGCACGCGCGAGCAATTGGGCGCGGTCGTCTATCGTCGCAACAACTTCAACGGGCGCGACCGGGTACTGACCGCGCAGTTCGCCGCCACGCACATCAACCGCGACGCATTCGAGGCACAGACATTGTCCCTGTCGGGCAGCCTGGAGCGGCAGACCAACATCTTTTTTCAGAAGACCTGGACATGGTCGCTGGGGGCCGAATTGCTGGCGTCGGACGAGCGCGACGTGATCGCATCGACCGGGGTCGACCGGCGGCGTACCTTCTTTATCGGCGCGCTGCCGACCAGCCTGAATTATGACGGGTCGGACGACCTGTTGAATCCGACGCGCGGCTTCCGGCTGGGCGGGCGGGCGAGCCCCGAACTGTCGCTGCAGGGCGCCGTGTTCGGCTATACCCGTACGCAGGTGGATGCCAGCATCTACCGCCCGGTACGGGACGGCGTGGTGCTGGCCGCGCGTACTCGGCTGGGAACGATCCTGGGGGCGCCGCGCGACCAGATCGCGCCGTCGCGGCGCTTCTATGCGGGCGGCGGTGCCTCGGTCCGCGGTTATGGCTTTCAGTCGATCGGGCCGCGCGATGCGAACAACGACCCGATCGGCGGGCGCAGTCTTGCCGAATTCTCGATCGAGGCGCGCGTGAAGGCGTTCGGCAATTTCGGCGTCGTGCCGTTCCTGGATGCGGGCAACATCTACACCTCGCCGCTGCCGCGCCTGACCGGCATGCGGTTCGGCACTGGCCTCGGCGTGCGCTATTATTCGAACTTCGGCCCGATCCGCGTCGATGTCGGCACGCCGATCAATCCGCAGCCGGGCGACAGCCGGATCGCGGTCTATGTCTCGCTGGGGCAGGCGTTTTGAGCGAGACGGACGACAGCCCTGAAACCGCGCCCGCGTCGCCGCGGCAGCGGCGGCACTGGTGGCGGTGGCTGGCGGGCATCGTGTTGGGGATCGTCGCCATCCTGCTCGCGGCGCTGGCCGCGGTCGATACGCAGGCCGGGCATCGCTGGGTCGCGGACCAGATCGGAAAAGTGCGCACGGCAAACGGCCTGCGCTTCGCGGTCGGGCGGATCGACGGGTCGATCTATCGAGAGGCGCGGCTGGCGGATGTGCGCGTCTATGATCTGGACGGGCTGGTGTTCCACGCGCCGCGCGTCACGCTGGACTGGCGGCCATGGCGGTGGATCGGCAACCGGCTGGACATAAGGCGGCTGGCGGTGCCGGAGGCGCAGTTGCTGCACGTGCCGCGTACCCGCCCGACCGGTCGGCGCGGACCGATCCTCCCCGAATTCGATATCGCGATCGGCGCGCTGTCGGTCGACCGGCTGGTGCTGGCGCCCGCCGTGCTGGGCCAGCGCCGTACCGGGCGGTTGCAGGGGCGTGCCGACATCCGGCGGGGCCGTGCGCTGGTCGCGCTGGATGCGGTGGTGGAGGGCAGCGACCGGTTGCGGCTCAACATCGATGCCGAGCCCGATCGCGACCGGTTCGATATCGACGTGGTCGCGCGCGGTGCGGCGCGCGGCGTGCTGGCGCGGATGGTGGGCGCGCGGCAGAGCGTGGCGCTGGACGTGACGGGCGACGGGCGCTGGGCGCGGTGGCGCGGCCGCGCGACGGGACAGATCGGGTCGGCGCAGGCGATGGCGTTGCGCCTGTCGGCGGATGCGGGCCGCTATGCGCTGGACGGGAGCGTGGCGCCGGCGCCGCTGCTGAAAGGGCGGTTGCAGCAACTGACCCTGCCGGGGGTGCGGGTGCGCGGCCGCGGTCGCTTTGCCGAGCGGCGGCTGGACGGGACGCTGGCGCTGCGCAGCGGCGCGCTGGCGATCGAGACGCAGGGCATGGTCGATCTGAGCCAGAATGCGTTCCGTAACCTGAAGACCAGGGTGCGTCTGCTTCGTCCCTCCGCCGTGCTGCGCACGATGCGGGGCGAGGACGTGGAACTGCGCCTGTTGCTCGACGGACCGTTCGCCAGTGCCGCCTATGAATATCGCCTGTTCGCCAAGGCGCTGGCGTTCGACCGGACGGTGATCGTGCGGCCACGGGCGGCGGGGCGGGGGCGGTGGTCGCACTGGCCGGTGATGGTGCCGGTGCGGTTCACCGCCGCGGCGGTGGGCGGGGTCGGCAATGTCGCGGGGGGCATATTGCGCAACCTGTCGATCGACGGGGCGCTGCGCCTGACGCCCGGTACGCTGAGCGCCGACGCGCTGCGGCTGCGGTCCGACAAGCTGTCGGGAACGATGGCGCTGTCGGTGGATCTGGCGACCGGCCGGTACGAGGTGGGGTTGAACGGGCGGCTGGGGCGGTATCTGATCCCCGGTCTGGGGCTGGTGGAGGTGACGTCCCGACTGAACGTGGTGCCGGGGCCGGGCGGGCACGGCACGCGGGTGGTGGGGCAGGGCGCGGCACGCGTGCTGCGGCTGGACAACGCCTTTTTCCGCAGCCTTGCCGGTGGCCTGCCGCGGCTGACCGCGCGGCTGGAGCGGACGCCGGACGGGGTGCTGCACTTTGCCGACCTGGTGCTGATCGCGCCGTCGCTGCGCCTGCGCGGGCAAGGCTATCGCCGGCGCGACGGCAGCTTCCATTTCGAGGGCGGGGGACAGCAATCGACCTATGGCCCGGTGCAACTGGTGCTGGACGGCGACATCGCCCGGCCGCGCGTGGACCTGTTGCTGGCGAGCCCCAATGCGGCGCTGGGCCTGCGCGATGTGCGCGCGCATCTGGAGCCGACGCCGCAGGGCTTTGGCTATACCGCCGAGGGCGGGTCGCGCGGCGGGCCGTTCCGGGCATCGGGCGCGATCCTGTTGCCGCGCGGGGGGCAGGCCGCGATCATGGTCGATGCCCTGGACGTCAGCGGGGCGCGCGGGACGGGACGGCTGAACATCGTCGATGGCGGCTTTGACGGCCGTCTGGACGTGACCGGCGGCGGCTGGAGCGGTGCGCTGACCTTCCGGCCGGTGGGCGATATCCAGCGGATCGAGGGGCAGTTGCGTGCGAGCGGCGTGCAACTGGGTGGCGGTGCCGTGCTTCGCCAGGGGCGCGCGGACTTTGCGATGATGCTCGATCCGGCGGGCGTGACGATCGAGGGAAGCGCCAGCGGACAGGGGCTGCGCCGGGGACGGTTGAGCCTGGGGCGGTTCGCCGCGACGGCGAAGCTGACGGACGGGGCGGGCGAAGTTCGCGCATCGATCGCGGGATCGCGGGGCCGCGCCTTCGATATCCAGACGGTGATCGGCGTATCGCCCGACCGCTATGTCGTGTCGGCGCAAGGGACGCTCGACCGGCGGCCGCTGCGCCTGCTGACCCCGGCGACGATCACGCGCGATGGCGAGAGCTGGCGGCTGGCGCAGACGCAATTGAGCTTTTCGGGCGGCACGGTGGAGATGTCCGGCCGGTTCGGCGGCAGCGAGGGCGCGCTGGAGGCGAGCCTGACTCGCATGCCGCTGACGGTGCTGGACATCGGCTATCCGGGGCTGGGCCTGGGCGGCAACGCGTCCGGCACGATACGGGTGGCGACGCATGCGGGCGCGGCGCCGACGGGACGCGTGGACCTGACGGTACGCGGCCTGACGCGATCGGGGCTGGTGCTGTCGTCGCGGCCGATCGACATGGGGCTGGCGGGTGTTCTTTCGGCCGACCGGCTGGGGCTGCGCGCGGTCATGGCGTCGGGCGGGCGGACGATCGGGCGGGGGCAGGCCCTGCTGCAACCGCTGGGCAGCGGATCCTTGAGCGAACGGTTGCTGCGCGCGAAGCTGTTCGGGCAGTTGCGCTATGCCGGGCCGGCGGACACGCTGTGGCGGCTGACCGGGATCGAGATGTTCGACCTGTCGGGCCCGGTCGCGATCGGTGCGGATGTGAGCGGGCAACTGGCGGTGCCGGTGATTCGCGGCGCGCTGCAGGCCAATGGCGCGCGGATCGAGAGCGGCACGACCGGCACGGTGCTGACCAACGTCCAGGCGAACGGCCGCTTCGACGGATCGCGGCTGGTGATCGACCGCTTCGGCGCCGATGCCGGGCGCGGCGGCCGGGTGACGGGCAGCGGCGCGTTCGATTTCGCGGCGCGCGGCGGCATCGGCATGAACCTGTCGCTGCAGGCGGACCGTGCGGTGATGATCGCGCGCGACGATATCGGCGCGACGGTGAGCGGGCCGCTTTCCTTCGTGTCGAACGGGTCGGGCGGGCAGATTACCGGCGACGTGGTGCTGAACCGCAGCCGATACCGGCTGGGACAGGCAAGTGCCGCGACGGCGGTGCCCAAGCTGGCGGTGCGCGAGATCAACGTGCCGGGCGGCGGCGCGGAGGACGAGGTGCCGGCCAAACCGTGGACGCTGGCGGTGAAGGCGCGGGCGCCGGGCCAGCTCATGGTCTCCGGGCTGGGCCTCAGCAGCGAATGGTCGGCGGATTTGCAGATCGGCGGCGAGCCGACCAATCCGGCGATCACGGGACAGGCGACGCTGATCCGCGGCGATTATGAATTTGCAGGGCGCGAGTTCAATCTGGATCGCGGCGTGATCCGCTTCAACGGCGAGGTGCCCGCCAATCCGGCGCTGGATATCGTCGCCAACGCCAATGTCACCGGGCTGACCGCATCGATCCGCGTGACGGGAACGGGGTTGAAGCCGGAAATCGGCTTTTCCAGCACGCCGGCTTTGCCCGAGGACGAGTTGCTGTCGCGGCTGTTGTTCGGGACGTCGATCACCCAACTGTCCGCGCCCGAGGCGTTGCAACTGGCAGCGGCGGTGGCGGCGTTGCAGGATGGCGGCAACGGGCTGAACCCGATCAACGCCGTGCGCCGCGCAGCCGGGCTGGACCGGTTGCGCGTCCTGCCCGCCGATCCGCAGACGGGGCAGGGCACCTCGGTGGCCGCGGGCAAGTTCATCACCCGCCGCTTCTATGCGGAGATCGTGACCGATGGTCAGGGATATTCCGCGACGCGGGTGGAGTTTCAGGTGACACGCTGGCTGTCGCTGCTGTCCAGCATCTCGACACTGGGGCGGCAGAGCGCGAACGTGCGGGTTTCCCGGGATTTTTGAACAGCGAAGGGCCGAAATGATGGAACGGATCGCGCGGATCGAGCGGACGGGCGGACCCGAGGTGATCGGCTGGCACGATGTCGCGCTGGCCGCGCCCGCGGCGGGCGAGGTGCGGATGCGCCACCGCGCGGTCGGGCTCAACTATATCGACACCTATCATCGCAGCGGGCTGTACCCGATCGACCTGCCGGGCGGGCTGGGATCGGAAGCGGCGGGCGTCGTGGAGGCGGTGGGCGAGGGCGTGACGGACTTCGCGGTCGGCGACCGGGTGGGCGTGTTCGGGCCGGTGCGCGGCGCCTATGCCACCGCGCGCAACGTTGCCGCCGACCTGCTGGTCCCGTTGCCGGACGCGGTCGACGACGACACCGCGGCGGCGATCATGCTGAAGGGCGGGACGGCGGCGTTCCTTGTTGAAGACTGCGCGCGCGTGCAGGCGGGGCAGACGGTGCTGGTCCATGCCGCGGCGGGCGGCGTCGGGCATCTGCTGGTCGCATGGCTCAAGGCGATCGGCGCGGTGGTGATCGGGACGGTGGGAAGCGAGGAGAAGGCCGCGCGGGCGCGGGCGGCGGGGGCGGATCATGTGATCCTGAACCGGCAGGAGGACGTGGCGGCGCGGGTGCGCGCGATCACGGACGGGGCCGGTGTGCCGGTGGTGCTGGACGGAGTGGGCAAGGCGACGTGGAATGCCTCGCTCGACAGTGCGGCGAGGCGCGGGCTGATCGCCAGCTTCGGCAATGCGTCGGGGGCGGTGGAGGGCGTCAACCTGGGCGTGCTGGCGTCGAAGGGGTCGCTGTTCGTGACGCGGCCGACGCTGTTCGACTATGCGGTGACCGCGGCGGAGAAGCGGGCGTTGATGGCGCGGGTGTTTGCGATGCTGGCGCGGGGGGCGATCGTGCCGGAGATCGGACAGCGGTACGCGCTGGAGGATGCGGCGCAGGCGCACCGGGCGATCGAGGCGGGGGAGACGTTCGGGAGCACGGTGCTGGTGCCCTGACATGAAAAAGGGGAGCCGTTGCCGGCTCCCCTTCCCATGGCGATCGGTGGGGATCAGCCCGAATAATACATGTCGTATTCGACCGGCGACGGGGTCATCTCCCAGCGCGCGACCTCGTGATACTTCAGCTCGATATAGGACTCGATCTGCTCCTTGGAGAAGACGTCGCCCTTGAGCAGGAAGTCGTGGTCCGCCGCCAGGCTTTCCAGCGCCTCGCGCAACGAGGCGCAGACGGTCGGGACCTGGGCGAGCTCTGCCGGCGGCAGGTCGTACAGGTTCTTGTCCATCGCCTCGCCCGGATGGATCTTGTTCTGGATGCCGTCCAGGCCCGCCATCATCAGCGCCGCATAGGCGAGATAGGGGTTGGCGAGCGCGTCGGGGAAGCGCACTTCGACGCGCTTCGCCTTGGGGCCGGTGCCGTAGGGGATGCGGCACGATGCCGAGCGGTTGCGCGCCGAATAGGCGAGCAGCACGGGCGCCTCATAGCCCGGAACCAGACGCTTGTACGAGTTGGTCGTCGGGTTGGTGAAGGCGTTCACCGCCTTGGCATGCTTGATGATGCCGCCGATGAAATAAAGGCACATGTCGGACAGGCCGGCATAGCCGTTGCCCGCGAACAGCGGATCCTTGCCGTTCCAGATCGAGAAGTGGGTGTGCATGCCCGAGCCGTTATCTTCCTTGATCGGCTTGGGCATGAAGGTCGCGGTCTTGCCATAGGCATGGGCGACCTGATGCACGACATACTTGTAGATCTGCATGCGATCGGCGGTCTGGGTCAGCGTGCCGAAGGTCATGCCCAGCTCGTGCTGCGCGGCCGCGACCTCGTGATGGTGCTTGTCGCAGGGCAGGCCCATTTCAAGCATGGTGGTGACCATCTCGCCGCGGATGTCGACCGCGGAGTCGACCGGGGCCACGGGGAAATAGCCGCCCTTGGCGCGCGGACGGTGACCGAGATTGCCGGTCTCGTAATCGCGGCCGGTGTTGGTCGGCAGCTCGATATCGTCGATCTTGAAGTAGGAACCGGCATAGTTGGTGTCGAACTTCACGTCGTCGAACATGAAGAATTCGGCTTCCGGGCCGACATAGACGGTGTCGCCGATGCCGGTGGTGGTCAGATATGCCTCGGCGCGCTTGGCGGTCGAGCGCGGGTCACGCGCATAAAGCTCGCCGGTCGAGGGCTCGACCACGTCGCAGAACACGATCAGCATCGGCGTCGCCGAGAAGGGATCGGTATAAACGGCGTCGAGATCGGGCTTCAGCACCATGTCCGACTCGTTGATGACCTTCCAGCCCTCGATCGAGGAGCCGTCGAACATCAGGCCGTCGGTGAACTCGTCCTCGCCCATGATCGAGGCGACCATGGTCAGGTGCTGCCACTTACCCTTGGGGTCGGTGAAGCGCAGATCGACCCACTCGATCTCTTCTTCCTTGATCTTGTTCAGGATGTCGGTGGCCGTCATCGCCATGATACGTCGTTCCTCTTGTCGTCGTTATACCCCGGCCGGTGAGGCCGGAGGTGTCCGGGATGGGTCGGGAAGGGGAAAAGCGGGATCAGATCGCCGCGTCGTCGCGCTCTCCGGTACGGATGCGCAAAGCGGTTTCGACCGGGATCACGAAGATCTTGCCGTCGCCGATCCGACCGGTCTGCGCAGCGGCGGCGATCGCCTCCACCACGCGTTCGGCCAGTGCGTCCTCGACGACAACCTCCAGCTTCACCTTGGGCAGGAAGTCGACGACATATTCGGCACCCCGATAAAGTTCGGTATGCCCCTTTTGTCGGCCGAAACCCTTCGCCTCGGTCACCGTGATGCCCGACACGCCGATTTCGTGCAGCGCTTCCTTTACCTCATCCAGCTTGAACGGCTTGATGATCGCCTCAATCTTTTTCACGAGACCGGATGCCCCCAAACGCGTTTGAACCCTCGCCCGTCAGGGCGCCTTGCACAGGATGTGCCAGATGCTCGCCCCTTGGGCGAGGCAATCGAATGCCGCCGATCGCTGCCCATTAAACGGGCAGGCAGGCAGCATGTGCCCGAAAGAGCGGCAATGCTCAGAGAATGTCCCGCACGCGCTCGGGCGGGCGGGCGAGCACGACGCCGCGCGCGGTTTCGACCAGCGGCCGCTCGATCAGGATCGGATTGATCGCCATCGCTTCCAGGATCGCGAACTCGTCCGCCTCGGCGAGTGCCTTGGCCTCCAGCTCGGCACGGCGCAGACCTTCGCGCGGGGAAAGACCGGCGCGCGCGTAGAGGCGGTGCAGCGTCTCCACGGTGGGCGGCGATTTCAGATATTCGACGATCTCCACCTCGGCGCCGGCTTCGCGCAGCAGGGCAAGCGCCTCGCGCGATTTGGAGCAGCGCGGATTGTGGTAGATCGTTGCCTTCATCGATCGGCCTTTTGGCAGGATCGGGGCGCTTTGTGGAGGGATTTGTTTTGGTGGGTGGGCGGGTGAGGGGTAGCCAAGCAGCGCAGCACTGTTGGTCTACCCCTCACCCTTCCCTCTCCCCGGAGGGGAGAGGGAATTTGGGTCAGGCGTCTTGTTTTGCCAGCCATTCCTCCAGCCACTTGATCGTGTACTGGCCGTCCTGGAACTCGGGATCGTCGAGCAGCGCCTGGTGGAGCGGGATGGTGGTCTTCATCCCCTCGATCACGAACTCTTCCAGCGCGCGGCGCAGGCGGCGGAGCGCGCCGTTGCGGGTGGCGCCGTAGACGATCAGCTTGGCGACCATGCTGTCGTAATAAGGCGGCACCCTGTAGCCCTGGTAGAGGCCGCTATCGACGCGGACGTGCATGCCGCCCGGTGCGTGATAGACCTTCACCGTGCCGGGCGACGGCGCGAAGGTGCGCGGATCCTCGGCATTGATGCGGCATTCGATCGCGTGACCGCGGAATTCCACGTCCTGCTGCTCGAAGGTCAGCGGGCGGCCCTCGGCGATCTGGATCTGCTCGCGCACCAGATCGAGGCCGGTGATCATCTCGGTAACGGGATGTTCGACCTGAAGCCGGGTGTTCATCTCGATGAAATAGAACTCGCCGTCTTCCCACAGGAATTCGATCGTGCCGGCGCCGCGATAGCCCATATCTGCCATCGCCCTGGCGACGACGCCGCCCATCCGCTCGCGCTCCTCGGCGGTGATGATCGGCGAGGGCGCTTCCTCCAGCACCTTCTGGTGCCGGCGCTGGAGCGAGCAGTCGCGCTCGCCCAGGTGGATCGCCTTGCCGTTGCCGTCGCCGAAGACCTGGAATTCGATATGCCGGGGGTTGCCCAGATATTTTTCCATGTAGACGGTGGCGTCGCCGAACGCGGCCTTCGCCTCCGAGCCGGCCTGCTGCATCAGCGTTTCGAGCTGGTCCTCGGACGGCACGACCTTCATGCCGCGACCGCCGCCGCCCGATGCCGCCTTGATGAGCACGGGATAGCCGATCTCGGCAGCGAGCGCCTTGGCCTCCTCGACATCGGTGATCGCGCCGTCGGAACCGGGGACGAGCGGAAGGCCGAGCGCGCCGGCGGTGCGCTTGGCCTCCACCTTGTCGCCCATGATGCGGATATGTTCGGGCTTGGGGCCGACGAAGATGAGGTTATGCGCCTCCACGATTTCGGCGAACTTGGCGTTTTCCGACAGGAAGCCATAGCCGGGGTGGATTGCGTCCGCGCCGGAGATTTCAGCCGCGGAGATGATGTTGGGGATGTTGAGGTAGCTGTCGCCGGCGGCCGGCGGGCCGATGCAGATCGCCTCGTCCGCCAGGCGCACGTGCATCGCATCGGCATCCGCGGTGGAATGCACCGCCACCGTCTTGATGCCCATTTCATGGCAGGCGCGGTGGATGCGCAGCGCGATCTCGCCGCGATTGGCGATCAGGAGCTTCTTGATCGAGCGCACGAGGCTTACTCGACGACGATCAGCGGCTGGTCGAATTCGACCGGCTGGCCGTTCTCGACCAGCACGGCGGTGACGGTGCCGGCCTGGGGCGCGGTGATCGGGTTCATCACCTTCATCGCTTCCACGATCAGCAGCGTGTCGCCGGCGGCGACCTTCTGCCCGATGCTGGCGAACGGCTTGGCGCCCGGTTCGGCCGAAAGGTAGCAGGTGCCGACCATCGGCGAGCGGACCGCGTTCGCGCTGGTCGCAGGCGCCGAGGCGCCGATCTCGGCGGCGACGGGCGCGGCCGGTGCCGGTTGCACCGCGAGCGGCGCGGGCGCCGGCGCGTAATGCGCATGGGCGGCGGCGATGGGAGCGGCCTTGCGCGCGACGCGGATCTTGCGATCGCCATGCTCGACCTCGATCTCGGTCAGGGCGGTGGCATCGAGAAGTTCGGCGAGCTGGCGGACAAGGTCGACATCGACCTTCATGGCCTGTTCAGTCTGTTCGGTCATGGCGGCGGCTCCTGTCAGAAGCGGGCGGCGGCTTCAAGCGCCAGCAGGTAGGAAAGCGCGCCGAAACCGGCGATTGTGCCTTTTGCGGCACGCCCGACAAAGCTGTGGTGACGAAATTCCTCCCGCGCATGCGGGTTGGAGAGGTGGACCTCGATCACCGGAGTCGTGACCGACTTGATCGCATCGTGGATCGCGACCGAGGTGTGAGTGAAGCCGCCGGCGTTCAAAAGCACGGCGCGCGCCTGGTGTGCCTGCGCCTCGTGCAGCCAGTCGACCAGATGCCCCTCATGGTTCGACTGGCGCAGGTCGATCTCCAGCCCCAGTTCGCGGGCGCGGTCCTCCAGCATGCCGGCAATGTCGTCCAGCGTGTCGCGGCCATAGATTTCGGGCTCGCGCAGGCCGAGCAGGTTGAGGTTGGGGCCGTTGAGGACATAGACGATGTCGGCCAAGGGCGGGTCCTTCACGTTGCCTGATTGCTGATCCGCTACCTATATGGGGATGAACGCGCCGCCAAGGCCGGCCCCAAGATTGGAACCATGATGCCCCATACCGACGGAACCGTGACCATCAGCGTGAATGGCGAGCACAAGCGTGTGGCGGCGGGGCTCAGCCTCGCCGATCTGGCGAGCGAGCTGGGGCTGGTGCCGGAAAAGGTGGCGGTGGAGCGGAACATGGAGGTGGTGCCGCGCTCGACGCTGAAGGACGTCTGCGTCGAGGATGGCGACGATATCGAGATCGTGCATTTCGTCGGCGGTGGCGATCACGTGGCACCCGTGACCGAGGACAGCTGGAGCGTGGCGGGACGCACCTTCCGCTCGCGGCTGATCGTCGGCACCGGCAAGTACAAGGATTTCGCGCAGAACGCCGCGGCCGTCGAGGCGAGCGGGGCGGAGATCGTGACGGTGGCGGTGCGCCGGGTGAACGTGTCCGACCGCAATGCGCCGATGCTGACCGACTATATCGATCCCAGGCGGATCACCTATCTGCCCAACACCGCGGGCTGCTTCACCGCCGAGGACGCGATCCGCACGCTGCGGCTGGCACGCGAGGCGGGGGGCTGGGACCTCGTCAAGCTGGAGGTGCTGGGCGAGGCCAAGACGCTGTATCCGGATATGGTGGAGACGATCCGCGCGACCGAGATCCTGGCCAAGGAGGGATTCCAGCCGATGGTCTACTGCGTCGACGATCCGATCGCGGCGAAGCGGCTGGAGGATGCGGGGGCGGTGGCGATCATGCCGCTGGGGGCGCCGATCGGGTCGGGGCTGGGGATACAGAACCGGGTGACGATCCGGCTGATCGTGGAAGGGGCGAACGTTCCGGTGCTGGTCGATGCGGGCGTGGGGACCGCGTCGGATGCGGCGGTGGCGATGGAGCTGGGGTGTGACGGCGTGCTGATGAACACGGCGATCGCCGAGGCGAAGGACCCGATCATGATGGCATCCGCGATGCGGGCGGCGGTGGAGGCGGGGCGCCTGTCGTACCGCGCGGGACGGATGGGCCAGCGCCGCTATGCCGACCCGTCGAGCCCGCTGGCCGGCCTGATCTGAATCAGGCCACCACGGAACCGTATCGGGGTCGATCCGTTTTCCTGTCACGAATTTTGCGGCACCATGTCGGTGTCGCCGCATAATGGAGGCAGGAATGGGCGAGCTGACCGACAAGATCAAGGGCAACATCAACGAAGCCGTCGGCAAGGTGAAGGAAGCGATCGGCGACCACCAGAACAACCCGGAACTGAAGGCCGAGGGCCAGGGCCAGCAGGTCGAAGGCAAGGGCGAGCAGTTCAAGGGCAAGGTTAAGGGTGCGCTGGGCGACGACATCTAAGCCCCGACTGTGGAACAGTTGACGGAGCGGCCGTCCCGGATATGCCGGGGCGGCCGTTTTGTCGTGCGCGGGGTTCTTACGTGCGGGGATGGCGGGGGGCGGCGACGATGCGATCGGTTGGTCAGGATGATGTTAAGCATTTCGCCGCTAACGGTGGCGCGATGGAAATGTCGCACACCTTCGACCGGGTCGGCGCCTGTGTCGCCTGTCGATCCGGCGACGCGCCCGATTTCGCGCTGTCGATGGCCTTTCAACCAATCGTGGACATGCGCACGGAGCGGACCTGGGCCTATGAGGCGCTGGTTCGGGGGCGTGACGGCGCGGGGGCGGCCGAGGTGCTGGGGCGCGTTACCGACGCGAACCGCTATGCTTTCGACCAGCAATGCCGGGTGGCCGCGATCGAATGCGCCGTGGCGGCGGGCCTGCTGGCGGATGGCGCAAAGCTGTCGATCAACTTCCTGCCCAATGCGGTCTATTCGCCCAAGGCGTGCATCCAGCTGACCCTGAAGACGGCCGCGGCGAACCACCTGCCGATCGACCGGTTGATGTTCGAATTCACCGAAACCGAGCGCATGGCCGATGCCGCGCATGTGCAAAACATCATCGACACCTATCAGGCGATGGGCTTCGTGACCGCGCTCGACGATTTCGGTGCCGGCCATGCCGGACTCGGCCTGCTCGCTCGCTTTCGGCCCGATTTCATCAAGCTGGACATGGAGTTGCTGCGCGGCATCGACAGCAGCGCGCCGCGCCGGATGATCGTGGAGGCGATGGTGGGGCTGTGCACGAGACTGGGCGTGACGATGATCGCCGAGGGGATCGAGACGCGCGGCGAACTGGATGCGGTCCGCTCGCTGGGGATCGACCTGGTGCAGGGTTATCTGCTGGCAAGGCCCGCGTTCGAGGCGCTGCCGGGCGTCACCCTGCCGGTCGCCGCCTGATCGCGGCCAGCGTGGCGGCGGGGGTGATCGCCTCCACATCCGTCCGGAAATGGAGGAGGCGGACGCCGCGTTGCCCCTGTGCACGCGCCAGCGCGGGGGCGAAATCCTCCGTCCGCTCCACGGTTTCCGCCCAGCAGCCATAGGCGCGCGCGAGGGCGGCGAAATCGGGATTGGCGAGGCGGGTGGCGGCGACGCGGCCGGGATATTCCCGCTCCTGATGCATGCGGATCGTGCCATAGGCGCCGTTGTCGACGATGATGACCAGCATCTGCGCATCATGCTGGACCGCGGTGGCGAGTTCCTGTCCGTTCATCAGGAAGCAGCCATCGCCGGCGAGTGCGACCACCATGCGATTCGGGCGGCGCAGCGCGGCGGCGACCGCGGCGGGGACGCCATAGCCCATCGCGCCGGCGGTCGGCGCAAGCTGCGATCCGGGGCCGGCATAGGGCCAGTAGCGATGCCACCAGCCCGAATAATTGCCGGCGCCGTTGCAGATGATCGTGTCGGCGGGAAGCGCCTCGCGCATCGCGGCAACGCAGGGGCCGAGGTCCATGGCGACGCCCTCACGCGGGGCCGGGGTGGACCAGCGTTGCCATTCGGCATGAGCCTGTGCGGCGGCAGGGGAGGGTTCGATCGGGGGTTCGGCCGCGGCGAGTGCGTCGGCAAACTCCCACATGCCCGCACAGACCGCGATGTCGGCGCGGTAGGCGCTGTTCAGTTCGGCGGGATCGGGATGGACGTGGATCAGCGTCTGGCCGGGATGGTCGGGGTTGACGAGGGTATAGCCATCGGTGGTCGCCTCCCCCAGCCGGGGGCCGACGACCAGTAGCAGATCGGCGGCGCGGACACGCTCCACCAGCCGGGGATTGGGCCCGTAGCCGAGATTGCCGGCCCAGACCGGTGCCGCGTTGTCGATCGCGTCCTGACGGCGAAAGGCGGCAGCGACGGGCAGGCCCCAGTTGCGGGCGAACCCGGCAAAGGCGGCACTGGCCGCACTGTTCCAACCGGCGCCGCCGACGATCGCGAGCGGGTTGCGGGCGGCGCGCAGCTGCTCCAGCACCGGTGCGACGGATGGGGGAAACTGGTCGCAGCGTTCGACGCGGGGCCGATCCGTCGCGTCGACCATATCGCACAGCATATCCTCGGGCAGGGCGAGAACCACCGGGCCGGGGCGCCCGTTCATCGCGGTGGCATAGGCTCTGGCGACATATTCGGGAATGCGGCGGGCATCGTCGATCCGTGCCGCCCATTTGGCGATGGGCGCGAACATCGCCTGGAAGTCGATTTCCTGAAACGCCTCGCGGTCGCGGGTGCCGCGATCGACATCGCCGATGAACAGGATCATCGGCTGCGAATCCTGCCGCGCGACATGGACGCCGATCGACGCGTTGGTGGCGCCGGGACCACGCGTGACGAAGGCGATGCCGGGGCGGCCGGTGAGCGTGCCGTCCGCACAGGCCATGAAGGTCACGCCACCCTCCTGCCGGCAGGTGACGAGATCGATTGCGGGCGTATCGTGCAGCGCGTCCAGCACCGCGAGGAAGCTTTCGCCCGGCACCGTAAAGATGCGGTCGCATCCTTGCGCCAGAAGCGAGTCGACGAGGATGCGGCCACCGGTACGCTTGGTCATGACCGATAGCCTAGCGCGGCAGCCGGGCCGCTGCCAAGCGATGGGTTGACCGGGATCAGGCCCGCCGCCTAACGCGGGCACAAACGAGAGGGACCAGCATGCGCAAACTCTATCCCGATGCGGCCGCAGCGCTAGACGGATTGCTGTTCGACGGCATGACGATCTGCGCGGGCGGGTTCGGCCTGTGCGGTATTCCGGAACGGCTGATCGACGCGATCCAGGCGGCGGGCACCACCGGGTTGACCATCGCCAGCAACAATGCCGGCATCGATGGCGAGGGGCTGGGCAAGCTGCTCCGTACCCGTCAGGTCAAGAAGATGATCTCCAGCTATGTCGGTGAGAACAAGGAGTTCGAGCGGCAATATCTGAGCGGCGAGCTGGAGGTGGAATTCTGTCCGCAAGGCACGCTTGCCGAGCGGTGCCGGGCGGGGGGCGCGGGCATTCCGGGCTTCTACACCAAGACGGGCGTCGGCACGCTGGTGGCCGAGGGCAAGGAGGTGAAGAGCTTCGACGGGGAGGATTACATCCTGGAGCGCGGCATCCGCGCCGACCTGTCGATCATCAAGGGATGGAAGGCGGACGAGGCGGGCAACCTGATCTTTCGCAAGACCGCGCGCAACTTCAACCAGCCGATGGCGACCGCGGGCAAGGTCTGCGTCGCCGAGGTGGAGGAAGTGGTGCCGGTGGGCACGCTGGACCCCGATCAGGTGCACCTGCCGGGCATCTATGTAAAGCGGATGATCGTCGGCAGCCCGTACGACAAGAAGATCGAGTTCCGCACCGTGCGCGAGCGGCCGGCGGCGTGACAGGCAAGGCGCGGATCGCGATCGGCGCCGCTGCGGCAGTGCTGCTCGCCGGCTGTGCGTCGCGGCGCGCCGAGCCGGTGGTGGCGCTGCCCAAGCCGGGACAGACCTATCAGGTCGACGGGCAGACGCTGACGATCACCGGGATGACCGCGCTGCCCTCGCCGGGCGGTGCTGCAGTGGCGGCTCCGGTGGCGCCGGCGGGCGCGCCGGCACAGTTCCAGTATCTCTACGGGTCCGGCGAGGGTGCCGCGATCAGCGTGCAGGCGTGGAACGATCTGGTCCGCTATGCGCGCGATACGGTGAAGGCACGGCCGGCGGACAGCGTGGTGCTGGCGCCGGGCGCGACGCTATCCGATCCGCGCTATGTGGCCTGCGGGGCCAAGCCCTATGCCGCCGTGTTCGACGTGGACGAGACGGTGCTGCTGAACCTGGGCTTCGAATATGACGCGGTCGGCGGGCGTGCCTTCGACCAGAAGCGCTGGGATGCGTGGGAGCGGACGGGGGTGACCCAGGTGGCGGCGGTGCCGGGCGCGAAGATGGGGCTGGACGCACTGCGCGCAATGGGCGTGACGGTGGTGTTCAACACCAACCGCGCGGTGGGCAATGCCGCACAGACCAAAGCGGCGATCGAGGGCGTGGGGCTGGGCCCGGCGCGACACGGCGAAACGCTGTTCCTGGCGGGCGACGATGCCGGCGGGTCGAAGAAGGACGGACGGCGCGCAACCATTGCCCGGCGCTACTGCGTAATCGCCATGGGTGGCGACCAGTTGACCGACTTTTCCGACCTGTTCAACGCCGGGCTGACCCCGGGGCAGCGCCGGGCCGCCGTGATGGCCGCGCCGATCGCCGGTCGCTGGGGCGCGGGGTGGTTCGTGCTGCCCAACCCCGTCTACGGATCGGCGCTGAAGGGCGGCGTCGACGACATCTTTCCGCCAGCGGTTCGCTGGACACCCGCAGGGGAGCAATGACATGGCATGGGATCGCAACCAGATGGCCGCGCGCGCGGCCAGGGAACTCCGCGACGGCTTCTACGTCAATCTGGGCATCGGCATTCCGACCCTGGTCGCCAACCATATCCCCGACGGGGTCGAGGTGACGTTGCAGTCCGAAAACGGCATGCTGGGCATCGGCCCGTTTCCCTATGACGACGCGGTCGACCCCGACCTGATCAACGCCGGCAAGCAGACGATCAGCGAGCTGCCGCAAAGCGCCTATTTCGGGTCCGAGCAGAGCTTTGCGATGATCCGCGGCGGGCATATCGACCTGACCGTGCTGGGCGCGATGGAGGTCGCGGAAAATGGCGACATCGCCAACTGGATGATCCCGGGCAAGATGATCAAGGGGATGGGCGGCGCCATGGACCTGGTGGCGGGCGTCAAGAAGATCATCGTGGTGATGGAGCATAACGCCAAGGACGGCAGCGCGAAGTTCATCCCCGCCTGCACCCTGCCGCTGACCGGGCGCAACGTGGTGGACATGATCGTCACCGATCTGGCGGTATTCCAGCGCCCCGATCACGACAGCGCGTTCCGCCTGATCGAGCTGGCGCCGGGCGTGACGCAGGAGGAAGTCGCGGCGAAGACCACCGCGGCCTATGAGGTGGCGATCGCGGCCTGAGCGGAATCAGGGGACGCGCAACATGGGCGGTGATTTCCGCAACATACTTGCGCCGCCCCTTGGTTCGGCGCGCGATTTGCGTTAACGGGCGGCCATCATGGCCACCTATCCGCAGACCCTGTACGAAAAGATCTGGGCGTCGCATGTCGTGGAACGGCGCGACGACGGCACCTGCCTGCTCTATATCGACCGTCACCTCGTCCATGAGGTGACGAGCCCGCAGGCGTTCGAGGGGCTGCGTGCCGCCGGGCGCCGGGTGCGGCGGCCCGAACTGACGCTGGCGGTGCCGGACCACAACCTGCCGACGACGCCGCGCACCGATGCCGCCGGGCGCCTGCTGCCGATCGCGGACCCGGAAAGTGCGCAGCAACTGGATGCGCTGCGCCGGAACACCGCCGAATTCGGCATCGACTATATCGATGCGACCGCCGCCGAGCAGGGCATCGTCCATGTCGTCGGGCCCGAACTGGGCTTCACCCTGCCGGGTACGACACTGGTGTGCGGGGACAGCCATACCTCCGCGCATGGGGCGCTGGGCGCGCTCGCCTTCGGGATCGGCACGTCGGAGGTGGAGCATGTGCTCGCCACGCAGACGCTGCTGCTGTCCCCGTCGAAGACCATGGAAGTGCGCGTCGAGGGCACGCTGGGCTTCGGCGTGTCGGCCAAGGACGTGATCCTGGCGATCATCGGGCGGATCGGGGCGGCGGGCGGCACCGGCCATGTCATCGAATTCACCGGCAGCGTGATCCGCAGCCTGTCGGTCGAGGGGCGGCTGACGATCGCCAACATGTCGATCGAGGGGGGCGCGCGCGCCGGCCTGATCGCGCCGGACGAGACGACCTTTGCCTATCTCAAGGGGCGGCCGATGGCGCCCAAGGGCGCGGACTGGGACCGTGCGGTCGACTGGTGGCGCACGCTGCCGAGCGATGCGGGCGCGCGCTATGACCGCAGCGTGGTGCTGGACGCGACCGATATCGCCCCGGCGCTGACCTGGGGGACGAGCCCGGAGGATGTGGTGCCGATCACCGGGGTCGTGCCCGATCCCGACAGCTTTGCCGATCCGTCCAAACAGGCGGCGGCGCGCAAGTCGCTGGAATATATGGGGCTGACACCCGGCACGGCGATGCAGGATATCGGCGTGCAGCATGTCTTTATCGGCAGTTGCACCAACAGCCGGATCGAGGATCTGCGCGCCGCCGCCTCGGTGGCGAACGGGCGGCACGTGGCGGACGGGGTGCGGGCGCTGGTGGTGCCCGGCTCGGGGCTGGTCAAGCGACAGGCGGAGGCCGAGGGGCTGGACCGCATCTTCGTGCAGGCCGGGTTCGAATGGCGCGAGCCGGGCTGTTCGATGTGCCTGGCGATGAATCCGGACAAGGTGCCGCCGGGCGAGCGCTGTGCCTCCACCTCCAACCGCAATTTTGTCGGTCGGCAGGGTCCCGGTGCGCGCACGCATCTGGTATCGCCCGCGATGGCCGCCGCCGCGGCCGTCACCGGACGCCTTGCCGACGTCCGTGAATTGATGGGAGAAGTGTGATGAAGCGCGTTCTTGTTCTGCTGGTCGCCGGTGCCGTGGCCAGCGGCGTGGCCGCCTATACCGCCGGCGTGGCACGACCCTCGGCGAGCGTCGCCGCGAAGCGCTGAGCCATGGAACCGGTCACTGCCGTGTCGGGCACCGCCTATCCCTGGGGTGCCAAGAACATCGACACCGACGTCATCATCCCGGCACACTGGCTGAAGACGATCACCCGCGCGGGCCTGGGCCGCGGCGCGTTCGAGACGGTGCGCGCGCAGCCGGGCAACATCTTCGACGATCCGCGCTATGCCGGTGCGCCGATCCTGATCGCCGGCGACAATTTCGGGTGCGGGTCGAGCCGCGAACATGCCGCCTGGGCATTGGCGGACATGGGCGTGCGGGCGGTGATCGCACCGTCCTTCTCGGACATCTTCTCGGGCAACGCGTTCAAGAACGGCATCGTGCCCGTCGTCCTGCCGCAGGCGGCGATCGACCGGCTGGTCGAGGTGGCACGCGAGCAGCCGATCACCGTCGACCTGGAATCGATGACGGTGACCACGCCGTTCCAGGATCGCTTTCCCTTCGAACTGGATGCGTTCCGGCGCCGGTGCCTGATGGAAGGACTGGACGAGATCGGGCTGACGCTGGCACAGGATGAAGCCATTGGCCGGTTCGAAGGGACGATGGACGACCATCGCCCATGGATCGCCGGGAGGAGTGGCTATGCTGGCGTTGCTGTCGCGGAGTATCGGCGGACCTGACACGCTGGAGCTGGCGGACCTGCCCGACCCGGTGGCCGGGCGCGGCCAGGTGGTGGTGCGTATCCATGCCTGCGCGATCAACTATCCGGATGTCCTGATCATCGAGGACAGGTACCAGATCAAGCCGCCGCGCCCCTTCGCGCCGGGCGGCGAGATTTCCGGTGTGATCGAGTCGGTCGGCGAGGGCGTCGAGGGCTGGACGGTCGGCGACCGGGTGCTGGCGGTGACCGGGTTCGGCGGCCTGGCGGAGCGGGTGGTGGTGGATGCGCCGCGGCTGTTCGCGCTGCCGGCGGAGCGCGATTTCGCCGAGGGCGCGGCGTTGCTGCTGACCTATGCCACCGTCATCCATGCGCTGGTCGATCGCGGACGACTGCGCGAGGGGCAGACGCTGCTGGTGCTGGGTGCGGCCGGTGGCGTCGGGCTGGCGGCGATCGAACTGGGCAAGGCACTTGGGGCGCGGGTGATCGCCGCGGTATCTTCGGAGGAAAAGGCCCGGGTGGCCCGGTCGGCGGGCGCGGACGACACGCTGGTCTATGGCCGGGCGCCGTTTGACAAGGACCAGTCACGCGCACTCGCCGATGCGTTCAAGGCGGCGACGGGCGGACACGGCGCGGATGTGATCCTGGACCCGGTCGGCGGCGATTATGCCGAGCCGGCGTTGCGTGCCATCGCCTGGGAAGGGCGCTATCTGGTGGTCGGCTTCCCGGCGGGTATTCCGCGCCTGCCGCTGAACCTGACGCTGCTGAAAAGCTGTGACGTGTGCGGCGTGTTCTGGGGCGCGTTCGCGGCGCGCGATCCGGAGGCCAACCGGTCGCATGTGGCGACGTTGATGGCTTTATGGGCGGAAGGTAGAATCGCGCCGCGGGTGACCGAGCGGTTCGCGCTGGAGGATGGCGGGCGGGCGATCGCCCGGTTGGCGGCGCGTGGCGCGACGGGAAAGCTGGTCGTCGAACTGGCCTGACGCGGCCGCAAGTGGCTCAGGCGACGGCAAGCACCAGGGCGACGATCGCGGCCCATAATGCCAGCGAGATCAGCGCCCCGAAGGCAAAGCCCACCATGACCGGCGGCGAGTGGTTGAGCGCGGGCGCGGGGCCGAAATGGCGGGTCATGGTCTCTCTCCTTTGGTGTCGTTATGGACATCCCGTATCTAACATACCGGTGAAATGGACCTTGGTTCCACCCTTCGTCGCATCGCCCGCGCCCGCGCATGGCAGGCGTTGCGTCCGGCCCCTGTGCCCCCTATCTCGCCGGTAGAGTGAAAAGGGGACCGCCGCATGACCATGTTCGACGACCGTGAGCGCGCCGAGGAGGCGAAGTTCGCGCGGGATCAGGAAATGCTGTTCCGCATTACCGCCCGCCGCAATCGCTTGGTCGCGCAATGGGCGGCGAAGCAGATGCAACTGACCCCGGCGGAAACCGACGCCTATGCCAAGGCGGTCGTGCAGGCCGATTTCGAGGAAGCCGGCGACGAGGACGTGATCCGCAAGCTGGTCGGCGACCTGACCGCGGCGGGGGTGGAAGCCGACGAGCCCACCGTGCGCCGGGCCCTTGAGGAACAGGCGGTGGAAGCCCGCCGCCAATTGATGGAAAGCCGCTGAACCATGCCGATGGCCGCAGACGATATCGCCACGCTGATCCGCGCCGGCATTCCCGATGCCGAGGTGGAGATCACCGACCTGGCCGGTGACGGCGATCATTATGCTGCGCGAGTGACCGCGGCCAGCTTTGCAGGCATGAACCGCGTCCAGCGTACCCGCGCGGTCTATGCCGCGCTGGGCGACCGCATGGGCGGCGAACTCCACGCGCTCCAACTTACCACTGCACTCCCCCAAGGATGATCGACATGACCGACGACACCCAGGCCCGCATCGACGCGCTGGTCAAGCAGAACCCCGTGGTGCTGTTCATGAAGGGCAGCCCGCTGTTTCCGCAGTGCGGATTTTCCAGCCGCGCAATCGCGATCCTCAACCACCTGAACGTCGAATTCGAAAGCGTCGACGTGTTGCAGGACCAGGGCATCCGGCAGGGGATCAAGACCTATTCGGACTGGCCGACCATCCCGCAGCTTTACGTCAACGGCGAGTTCGTCGGCGGATCGGACATCATGATGGAGATGTACGAGAGCGGCGAGCTGGCGCAGTTGTTCGAAGGCTCCGACGCCGCGAACTGACGATGAACGGGGCGGGTGCCGATGGCATCCGCCCTTTGCTTTCGGGGGCAAAGGATGACCGAGCTTCCACCCCGGCCGGCCTGCGAGGACGACCGCCGCGCACGCGAAGCGCTGCTGGCGGCACTGCGCGCGGTGCGTGACGATCGCAAGGCGCTGGACGCCTGGCGGAACCGCGGCAAGGAGTGCCGTATCCTACGATAGGATAGCGACCGGAGCATCCGGGCTGTGGCCGCCGCCCGGCATTGACTACGCTCGTAATCGGTGTGATTACATGCGTAGTCGATGAGAGGAGCGAGTCGTGGTCGAGCGCATCAGCGATGCCGAACATGCGGTGATGGAGGTGCTGTGGGACGACGCGCCGCTCACCGCGCAGGACGTGGCCGAACGGGTGGACCCCGACCGTGGCTGGAGCGCCAACACCGTCAAGACGCTGCTCGGCCGGCTGCTCGCCAAGAAGGCGATCGTCCATGAGGAGGATGGTCGCCGTTACCTGTATCGGCCAGCGGTGGCGCGTGGCGACTATGTCGAGGGCGAGTCGCGGCGGCTGATCGACCGGCTGTTCGGCGGCCGCCTAACCCCACTGGTCGCGCATCTGGCCGAGCGCGATGCACTCAGCGCGGACGACATCGCCGAGATCGAAGCCCTGTTGAAGGAGCTGAAGTCATGATCGCCTGGATCGTCGAAGCCCTGATCGCCTCCACCCTGTTGATGGCGATGGTGTTGATGGTGCGTCGGCCGGTGCGCCGCGTATTCGGGCCGCAGATCGCCTATGCGCTGTGGGCGCTGCCCGCGCTGCGGCTGATGCTCCCGCCATTGCCCGCCGAATGGCGCAGTCATGTCGCCATGCCGATCAGCCGCGCGAGCGAGGCGGTGAGCGGACTGGTGCTGCCGGTCAGCGAGGCGACGCCGGTCGCGACGGCGGCGATCAGTGCGCCCGAGGCGGCGGCCGTGCCGTGGACGCTGATCCTGTGGGGTGGCTGGGCGCTGGGCGCGGCGGCATTCTTCCTGGTGCACCTGATGCGGCATCGCCGCTTCTGCCGCCGCCTGCTGGGCGATGCGCGGATGGTGGACGAGGTGGACGGCGTGCGCGTGATCGAGAGCGCGGGGGCCTCCGGGCCGCTGGCGTTCGGGGTCGGACGCCGCTTTGTGGCGTTCCCGCGCGATTTTGCCGAGCGGTACGACGCCGATGAGCGCGAACTGGCGCTGGCGCACGAACTGGGCCATCATCAGCGCGGCGATCTGGCGGCGAACTGGGTCGCGCTGGGCGTGCTGGCGATGCACTGGTTCAATCCGCTGGCGTGGCGGGCGTTTCGCGCCTTTCGCTGCGATCAGGAACTGGCCAACGACGCACTCGTGCTGGCCGGGCGCAGCCGCGCGGATCGTCACATCTATGCCTGTGCCATTGTGAAGGCGGCGCATGGCGGTGCGATCTCGGCGGCATGCCACCTGCATACGATCAGCGACCTGAAGGGGCGGCTGAAGATGCTGTCGAACACGCGCCTGTCGCGCACGCGGTTGATGACGGGGGCCGCGGCGGTGGTGGGCGTCGTCACCACCGGGTTGTTGGTGACCGCATCGGGAACGCAGGCCGCCGCCGCCGTGACCCGCCGGATCGAGGCGGCGACCGGCGTCACGCTGACGACGATCGACCGTGCACCCGCGATCGCGGCGCCGGCAACGGTGCCGACCCCGCCGCCGGTTCCCTCGGTCAGGCAGGGCCGGACGCATGTCGTGATCGTCAAGAACGGCAAGCGCACGGAATATGAGGGCAAGGCGGCCGAAGACTATCTGGCAAAGCATCCGGCCCCGGTCCCGCCCGTGCCGCCGGCCATTGCCGTCATGCCAGCGGTGCCGGCCGTGCCGACCACGCCATCCATGGCCCATCTGGCGAACCCGCCGATGCCGCCAATGCCCGCGATGCCGCCGATGCCGAACGTTCCCCAGGTGGTCGAGCGGAACTGCGGCCCAGGCATGGGCGGATCGCGCCGCGAGATGGTGATCCAGTCGTCCAAGGGCGGCAAGCGCACGATGGTGGTCTGCACCAACCGCATCGAGGCGGCCGCCGCCGAGGGGGCGCGGGTTGCCGCCAAGAGCAAGGCGATCCGTGCCCAGGCGATGGCCAGTGCGCTCGCCAGCCTGGACACCGCGCGCGCCAGCATCCGTGCCCAGCGCGACATGAGCAGCGAGCAGCGGCGCGCGGCACTCGCCGGGATCGACGAGGCGATGGTCGAGATGCGCAGCGAGATGGCGTCCAACGACGAGTGAGCGCGGCACCGGAGGCGGCGGACTTGCGTCCGGCGCCTCCGCTTGCCACATCGCCGGGCATGGCAGAGCATCCGACCGGCCTCCCGATCCAGCTCGAGCCGCTGGTCACGCGCATATTGGCGCCCAATCCGTCCGCCTTCACGCATACGGGCACGCAGGTGCATCTCGTCGGCAGCGAGGATCTGGCGGTGATCGATCCCGGACCGGACGATCCCGAACATCTGGACGCGCTGGTGGCGGCGATCGGCGGGCGGCGGGTGGTGGCGATCGTCATCACCCATCACCACCGCGACCATAGTCCGGCGAGCCGGCCGCTGGCGGCGATCACCGGCGCCCCGATCGTCGGGGCGGCCCCCTTCGGGCCGAGCGATGCCGGCGCACGATCGGATGCGGCGTTCGATGCGGACTATGTGCCCGACCGGGTGTTGGGCGAGGGCGAGCGGGTCGGGGGCACCGGATGGACGCTGGAGGCGGTGGCGACGCCGGGGCACACCTCCAACCATCTGGCATTCGCCCTGATCGAGACGGGCGCCTTGTTTTCGGGCGATCACGTCATGGGATGGTCGACCACCATCGTCTCGCCGCCCGATGGCGACATGACCGCCTATATGGCCAGCCTGGAAAAGCTGATGGAGCGGGGCGACCGCATCTATTATCCGGGGCACGGCGAAGCGGTGGAAAATCCGCGGCGGCTGGTCCGCGGCATGCTGGGCCATCGCCGGGCGCGCGAGGGGCAGATATTGCGGCTGCTGCGCGCCGGGGGGCACGAGGTGCCCGCGATGGTCGCGCGGATGTATGCAGGGCTGGACCGCAAGCTGTGGCCGGCGGCGGCGCGTTCGGTGCTGGCGCATCTGTATGATCTGCGAGGCCGCGGACTGGTAAGGGAGGAAGGCGAGACGTGGACGATCGCAGCGTGAGTGCGACCCCGGCGCGGGGCGGGGGCATTGCCGCGTTTCTGGCCAAGGCGGCGGGCGTGGTCGTCATTTTGGTGCTGGCGGTGCTGATCGCGATGTGGGGCATTCAGCGTTACGTGACCGAGCGCCTGACCCCCGACCCGGTGACGATCGCGCGGGCCAGCCTGGAGGGAATGCGCGAGCAGAACCGGCTATCCGCCTTTGCCGCGCGCTATGTCGCGGTGGTGACGTCGCAGCAGGCGCAATACGGCTTTTCGACGGAAAAGACGCTGATCATGCCGGGCACCGTCCGCTATGAGGTCGATCTGGGCAAGTTGCAGCAGCGCGATGTGGCGTGGGACGCGAATACGCGCACCCTGTCGGTGACGCTGCCGCCGGTCGAGATCGACGGGCCGCAGGTCGAGCTGGGCGCGATCAAGGAATATGGATCGGGGGGCCTGCTCACCACCTTTACCGACGCCGAGAAGCGGCTGGATGCGGCGAACCGCAAGGCGGGGCTGGCCGAACTGGTGCGGCAGGCACGCGACGCGACGCCGATGCGGCTGGCGCGGGACTCGACGCGGCGGGCGGTGGAGCGCAGCTTTGCGATGCCGCTGCGCGCGGCGGGCGTCGATGCGCAGGTGAAGGTACGCTTCGCCGACGAGCCGACGCCGTCGACCGAACGCTGGGACACCTCGCGTTCCGTGGAAGAGGTGCTAGGGAACGCATCATGACCATTCAGACGAATCTGACCGGCCTGGACCTCCGCGCCGAGATCGACCGCCTCCGTCGCGAGCGTAACGCCGTGATCCTGGCGCATTATTATCAAAAGCCCGAAATCCAGGACATTGCCGATTTCGTCGGCGACAGCCTCGATCTCAGCCGCAAGGCGCAGGCGACGGATGCGGACGTGATCGCATTCTGCGGGGTGCGCTTCATGGCGGAGACGGCCAAGATCCTCAGCCCCGACAAGGTGGTGATCCTGCCCGACATGGATGCCGGATGCAGCCTGGAGGATAGCTGCCCGCCCGAGCAGTTCGCCGAGTTCCGGGCCCGGCATCCCGACCATATCGCGCTGACCTACATCAACTGTTCCGCGGCGGTGAAGGCCCTGTCCGACGTGATCGTCACGTCGTCGTCGGCGGAGACGATCCTGGCGAAGATCGATCCGGCGCAGAAGATCATCTTCGGGCCGGACCGCAATCTGGGCGGCTATCTGGCGCGCAAGACGGGGCGCGATCTGCTGCTGTGGCCGGGGGTGTGCATCGTGCACGAGGCGTTCAGCGAAACCGAGTTGCTGAAGCTGAAGGCGCAGTACCCGACCGCGCCGATCGCCGCGCATCCCGAATGCCCGGCGGTGATCCTCGACCATGCCGATTATGTCGGGTCGACGCGCGGCATCCTGGAATATGCCGCCACCGTGACTGGCGACACGCTGATCGTCGCGACCGAGCCGCACATCATCCATCAGATGGAAAAGGCGATGCCCGGCAAGCGCTTCATCGGCGCGCCGGGGGCGGACGGCAACTGCAACTGCAACATCTGCCCGTATATGGCGCTGAACACGATGGAGAAGCTCTACATCGCGCTGCGCGACCTGGAGCCGCGGATCGAGATCGAGGAAGGGCTGCGGCTGAACGCCAAGAAGAGCCTGGACGCGATGCTGAGCTTGGCGAGCGGGACGGTGGGGCTGGGCGATCTGGGCCCGGCCAAGGTGACCGGCGACTGACGCGTCAGGGGCGGGCGAGCCGCACGTGGGTGGGCGCGTCGCGATTCACCGACAGCTGCCCGTCCCGTTCGTTGATCTCGGCGATCTGCAACACGGTGCGGCGGCCCCAGTCGGGGTTGCCCCGCGCCTCCGCCTCGCCGGACTGGTGGACGAAGTAGATCAGATAGGCGCGGTCGCCGGACACGATGACGTCCGGATGCTGCCCCTTGGCGCGGTCGGTGGGGGCGGTGCCGGGATCGCCGAGAATATGGCCGGGCTGCCGGGTCCAGTGCACGCCGTCGTCGGAGCGCAGGACGAGCAGGCCCTGCCACGCGTCCGAGATCAGCCACCAGCGATTCTTCCAGCGGAACGCCTTGGGGCCCTCGCCGGGCGTGTCGACGACCGTGTCGCGGACCGTCCAGTGGGTCAGGTCCGCACTGTCGGCGTAGCGGATCGCCTTGTTGCGGCGCTCGTCGTTGAACCACAGGCGATATCCGCCGGTGGGAAGCGGCAGGACGCTGGCATCGATCACCCGGTCCGAGCCGAGGTCGAGCCGGTCGGCACAGGTCCAGCGTGCCAGATCGTCGCTGGTCAGATGCTGGATGAAGCGGGGATGGTTCCAGTCGCGAAAGATGCCGGGGACGACCGTGACCCACATGTGCCAGTGTCCGTCGATCCGCTGCACTTCGGGAGCCCACAGCGTCTCGCCCGTGCACGCGCGGGGGATCGCCGTGGTGCCGGCGTAGCGCCAATGCGCGCCATCCCTCGACCGCGCGATGCCGATCGCGGTGCCGTGGACCCAGCGCACATCCTGCTCGTCCGCCAGCGGCAGGGTCGCGCGGCGGTTGGTGTAGAACATCACCCATTCTTTGGTCCTGGGGTCGTATGTCGTGGAGGCGTCGGCGGCGCCGTCGTGGACGGGATCGCGGTAGAGGGGCCTGGGGGCGACGGGCGCACTGCCGAGAAGGGCGAGGGCGAGTGCGATCATCTGGCGGCGACCGGGTTGCGGCCCCAAAGCTGGTCATAGCGCCAGCCGGACAGATCCTCGACGATGCGGCCGGTATCGGGGGTCGCGGGGCGCGTGCCGCCGGCGCGCAGGCGTTCGATCTCGTCAAGCAGAACGGCATGGGTGGCTGGCGTCAGGCGGAACCGGGTGGAGACGAGCGCACCGAAGACGAGCATTGCGATGGTGCCGAGGCCCAAGACGCCGACGATGGCGGCGATCGCGGTGGGGCTCTGCACACTGGCCTTCGACACGAAGCCGGATGCCTGCATGACCTGGCCGACGAGAATGACGGCGGCGGCCTGGCTCATCTTGCGCACAAAGGTCATGACGCCGGCAAAGGCGCCCTCGCGCCGGCGGCCGGTGACGATCTCGTCGACATCGGCCATGTAGTTGTACGTCGCCCACGGGATGTAGTTGAGGGCGCCGCGGCCGAGACCGGCGAAGACGACCGGCAGCCAGAACAGCGCCGAGGTCGCGGTATAGCCTGCCATATACATGCCGAGGAAGATCAGCACGCCGATCGCAAAGCTGAGCGTGGCGAAGCGGTAGGCGGCGGCGGGCGACAGGCGCAGCGCGAAATTGATCGCGATGACGACGGCGACGAGCTGGACGATATAGGTGACACCGACCAGTTGCCCGACGATCGCGGTCGAGCCCGCAAGCGCGAAGATCACGAAATAGGTGAAGGCCGCGTTGTAGATATCTTGGCTGATATAGCCGCCCAGATACATGCCGAGATGCAGCCGGAAGGCGCGGATGCGCAGCGTGGAGAACAGGTTGCGGTAGAGCGCGGCAAAGGCCGCACCGAGCGTCGGCCGGTCGCGCTCCTCGGCGGCGGCGAGTTCGGGCGGGCGCTGCCGTTCCCAGCTGAAGGTGTAGAGAAGGCCGGCGGCGAGCATGAACAGCACCGAAAAGATGATGCCCATGTAGAGATAGGTGTCGGGCGAATCCGGCCCCAGCCAGCCGATCAGCCAGGCCGGCAGGAAGGCGGCGGCGATGGCGGAGCATTGCCCGCACAGGATACGCGCGCCGGCGAACTTCGCCTTGGTTCGGTAATCGGTCGCCATCTCGCTGGCGAGCGTCTCGTAGGGGATGATCTCCATCGCATAGACCATCTCGAACAGGACGTAGGTGACGAGATAATACCAGAAGCTTTGCCCCGCGACCCACATGATCGCGAAGGATGGCAGGAGCGGGATGGCGGCCAGAATGAAGAAGCGACGGCGGCCGAAGCGCCGGCCGAGCCAGGTGCGACCGATATTGTCCGAGACATGGCCGATCAGCGGGCTGGTGAACGCATCCAGCACGCGCGCGACGCCGAAGATGATCGTCGCCTGCGCCGCGGACAGGCCGCAGAAGCTGGTATAGAAGATCAGGATCCAGGTGGAGATGACCGCCATCGAGCCGGCGCCCATGACGTCGTTCGCGCCGTAGGTGAGCAGCGTGTACCAGCGTACCGGGCGGGTGGGGGCGGTGGGCAGGATCGGCCGGGCGGCGATGGGATCGGTGGCCATCTCGATTACTCGCTTTTGCCGTCGCCCTCACCCTTGCGGCGCCTTGGCGCCTCCCTGCCTGGTGATGCGGAGGGGAGCCGAGTGGCGTGGCCGGTCGGGCAGGATGAGGGCGGGGTCGTCAGATATAGGTGCGCAGGAACTCGGCGAGGGCGACCATCGCGAGGCTCTGGCCATAGGGCATCGAGGTGAGGGCGATGTCCTTGTAGAATTGCTGCGTGTCGCCCATCGCGGTGCCGAAGCTGACCTGTTTCAGCTCGCCGGCATCATCGATGTTGGCCAGCACGCCGTGGATCGCCCGGATGCCCACCGCCTCGTGATGGCGCGGCAGATAGCCCTTTCGCACCGACTTCAGGATACCATAGGCGAAGCCGGCGGTGGCCGATGCCTCCAGATAGCTGGTCGGGTCCATCACCAGCGTGTGCCACAGACCACTGTCGTCCTGCGTCTCGGCCAGCGTCTTAACCTGTGCGGCCAGCGTGTCGATCAGGAACAGGCGCAGCGCATCGCCCTGCGGCAGATCGAGGATCTCGATGATTTCCGGAATGGCGATCGTCACCCAGCAATTGCCGCGCGCCCACAAGGCCTCGGCAAAGTTATGCCGGCCGCCGAAATCCCAGCCGTGGAACCACAGGCCGGTCTTCTTGTCGAACAGGTATTTGATGTGAACGAGGAACTGTCGCTTGGCTTCCTCGATATAGTGCGGCCGGTTGAGCAACAGCCCGATCTTGGCGAGCGGGAGCACCGACATCATCAGCGTGTCGTCCCACAACTCGCCGGGATTTTCGTCGTTGTAGACGATGTGCTGAAACCCGCCATCCTCGGTCTTGGGCAGGCCGTCGGCGGCCATCAGCCATTCCGCCCAGGTATCCAGATAGGGGACGTAGCGCGGATCGGGTTCGTGTTCGTAGAGGTAGGCGAGCGTGATGAACGGGGCCACCGTGTTGATGTTCTTGGTGGGCGTGCCCTCGGCGAAGCGATCCTCGAACCACTGCTTGATGATGGCGAGCGCGGCCTTGTCGCCGGTCTGCTCGTAATAGCGCCACATGCCGAACAGGCCGACGCCGTGGGTCCATTCCCAGCCGGCCCAGCCCTTGGTGTCGATGATGCGGCCATCCTCCAGATGGAGCAGGAAGGCACCGGTCTCGTCCTTGATGTTGACGAGATTGTTCATCAGCTTGCCGATCGCCTCGGTGATCGTCTGCCGGGGAATGTCGTGGGTAAGGGCGGCCAATCTATTTCTCCTGCAGGATGTCGGCGGGGCGCATGGGGGCGGCGACGGGGCGCACGGCGATGCCGCCGCGCACGTTGCGCATGGTGACGAGCTTCACCGGCTCCAGCGCGTTGCCGGGGGCGCCGTCGCTGGTAACGGCAAGCGCGATGGTGTTCGCGCCATGGTGGTTGAGGATGCCTTCCGGGATCGGAAAAACGCGCTGCGGCCCGACATGCGCGATGAACTGGCCCATGTTCCAGCCGTTGACGAAGATCAGGGCACGGTAGCGCGCGACGGAACGGGGGCTGGCGGTGTCGCCGAACGCGATGCCGATGGTGGCGTCCTGCCCTTTGGGTACGGTGAGGTCGAACCGCGCACGATGCCAGGTGGTGCCGGGGGCCTGCGCCGCATCCGCGCGCCAGCCCGCATCGTCGAAGCCCGGCAGGTGCCAGCCGCGTCGCTCGCCATATTGGCCGCCATTGTTGGCGGAGCCGCGCGCGGGGTCGGGCAGATCCTCGCCACCGGCCTTGCCCTGGATCTTCCATGCGATCGGCACGCCGAAGCTGCGCCCGCCGGGTGCCTGAAGCGAGGCGGAGATCAGGCCGCGCGCTTCCTTGTGGAAGTCGTCGCTGTCCAGATCCCAGTTGTGGCCGTTGTTGCGGACCATGATGCTGATGACATGCTCGCGTGCCTCCTGTGCGGCGGCGGGCAGGCCGAATTGCGCGACCCCGGTGGTGATCGGGCGGGGAAGGCCGGCGGGCAATTCGTGCTGGCCAACGAACCGGCCGTCCATCCAGACCTGTACCATGCCCGATCCGCCCGCGCCGTAGAACAGCGCCAGTTGACGCGCATCTGGCGTGCCGGTGAAGCGGCCGCGATACCAGACATCGCCGTCGTGAAAGCCGTAGGCGTCCATCAACAGGTTCGGCTGGCCATCGGGTCGTGCGGTGATGCTGGCATAGGGCTTGTCGCCGGCGACCTGCCATGCCCCGTCGTCGAAGCCGGGTTGCGCCTCCGGCGTGCCATCCGCGCTGCGCCATGCGAGCGTCGGCAGCGAGACGGGCGCGGGGGCGGGCAGCGGGCGGGTGGCAACGCGGCTGCCGTTCGGCGTCGCGCGCAGCGCCACGCCGCTGCCGTTCCAGCTGGCCGAGCGGATTGCGGCGGGCGCCCAGATTTCCAGCGGGGTCGCCTCGCGGGTATCACCGGTGAGGACCAGCCGGTTGCCCCTGACCTCCGCGCTGCGCACGAGCGCGGGGCCACGGACAAGGGCGGGGCCCTGCCGCCAATAGCGTACCGCCTCCGCCTCATCGGTGAGGATCAACGTCAGGGGCGGGCGGCCGCCCCCGTCGATGCGGACGATCGCCCGGCCGTCATGCGGATAGTTGAGCAGCAGGTCGCCCCTGGTCGCGTCGAAGCGGCTCGACACGGTGCCCTCCAGCACGCGGACCTGCGGCGCGGTGGAGTAGCGCAGCACCGTCTCGCCCTGTTCGCCCGCGCGGCCGTAGAGCAGCATCAGGTCGGCGCCGTCCATGGTCAGTGCGGCCTGTAGCTCGGAGGTGGAATAGACCAGCCGCTGCCTGCCGACATTCACCCCCGCTACCAGCCATTTGGCGTCGAAGCCGTTCAGCCGCATCGGGGCGCCGGCGGGAAAGGTGTAGCGACCATCGGGCAAGTCGGCGGTGATCGTGAAACGGTCGTCGGTCTGGCCGTTCGACGGCTTGTGCGTGACCATCAGGAAGCGTGCGTCGGTTTCGGGATTGCGGTTGTGATAGGCCTGCACGTTCGGCGACGACACGGTCACGGCACCCGCGGGCACCATGCCGGCCAGATCGGGCACGGTGGCGATCAGACCGCCGAGCTGCTTAAGCTCCTCCGCCTTCGGGCGAAGCTCGCGCGCTTCGGAAATGGCCGCGCCGTAATCATAGCTGGTGAAGACGACGGGTGCGGGCAGCCAGCCCCAACTGGTGCCGCCATAGCCCATGTAGAAGCTCTGGATGCCGATGCCGTTGGCGAGATTGGTGCCGTAGAAGACGCGCTGGAACCGCTTGCCGCGCTGGACGGCGTTGCACTCATAGCCGCCGTTGGAACCCCAATAGTCGAACCAGCCACCACCGAATTCGGCGAGGAAGCCGGGCGTGTTCGGCGAGGCAGAGGCGCCGCCCTTCGCGCCGCCGGGGCCGTAATAGCCCCAGTCTGGTGCCGCGACGCTGCGCGTCGGCCGGCCCTGCACGGTACAGGTGCCGCCCGGATAGCCGTCGAAGGCGTAGAGATCGACCGGGCCCTTCACCACCTTGTCAACCGGTGAGGTCGCGGGCGTCCAGTAGCCGTTGCGGCCCTGATCGTTGTGAAAGATCGGTACGGTAATGCCGTCGGCCCGCGCCTTGGCGAACAGATGGTCCATGTAGCGCGCCTGCGCCGGGGTGGTCAGCGCCAGTTCGTTTTCGATCTGGTGCAGGATGACGCTGCCGCGCCGTCCCTGCGCGTCCGGGTTCACCTGATGCCGGGCGATGATCGCGTTGACCTGCGTCAGCCATTCGTCGGCGGCGGCGAGATAGGCGGGATCGTCGGTGCGGGCGCGGCCGCGCTGGTTGACCAGCCAGCCGGGGAAGCCGCCGCGCGACAGTTCGGCATTCACATAGGGGCCGGCGCGGGTGATGACCCACAGGCCCTCCTCCTCAGCCATGGTCAGCACGCGTTCGACATCGCGGATGCCGGTGAAGTCGTACACGCCCTGTTTGGGGCTGTGATAACCCCAGTCGAAATACAGGGCGACGGTGTTGAAGCCGCTGGCCTTCATCTTTTGCAGCACGTCGCGCCAGAGATCGGGGCTGGGCAGGCGGAACGGGTGGAACTCGCTGGACCAGATGATCCGGCGCGTGTTGTCGATCATCAGCGAGCGGGCGTCGAACGATACCCGGCCGAAGCGTTGCACCGGCGCCTGCGGGTTGGCGGTGGCTTGCGCGACCTGTGCCGGGGCGGGCATCGCTCCCGTCGCCATCGGCGCGGCGAGCAGCGCGGCGATGGCCGCCTTATGCATGGTGGAAGATCAGCGGCAGGGGCCATTCCTTTGGCCGGTTGTCGGGCTCCACCTCCATCAACGGCGCCATGTACGCCCACCAGCGCTGCATCACCGGATGATCGGGCAGCGTGTCCCGCCTGTTGTCGTCGGTCAGCTTCAGCACGGCGAACAGCGACAGCGTCTCTTCGTTCAGAAAGATCGAATAATCGTGGATGCCGCTTTCGGTCAGCAGCGCGGAAAGCTCGGGCCAGATGGCGTCATGACGGCGGCGATACTCGTCGACCACGCCCGGCTTCAGCCGCATCCTGAACGCGTGGATCGTCATGCCACCTCCCGATGAACCATTATCTGGAACTATTATGCACCAAATGGTATATAGCTTTGGCGGTGCCGTCAAACCCTAACCGTGCCAGAGGGGCGTTCGCCGGATGGCGACGTCGCGGACATGCTCGGTGACGATCGGGCATCGGGCATCGGGGGTGGCGACCGCCAGGTGCAGGCCGTCGATGCTCAGGCCGCGCGCATGGCGCACCCACAGGCCCCAGGCCGGCAGGATGCCGAACATGCTGGGCTCCGGATAGGCGCGCGCCATCTCCGGTGGCCGGCGCGCGGCATCGGCAGGGGTGCCGCCACCGGCGTAGGTCAGGCTGATGTCGTGGAGGCGGATGTCGTCGACGGGGTGGCCGGCCAGCCCGGCGATGGTGGCGGCGAAGCGTGGGTCGATGCCGGTGGCGACGACGCGGCGGATGGTGACGCCGCGCAAGGTGCCGATGCCGGTGCCGGGCGGGCCGCGGCGCCGGTCGCCGAGGCGGAGGAAGAGGGGGGCGGTGGTCACGTCGTCCATCCACAGGTCTTCGGCCACCACATCCTCGATGCTGCCGCCGTCCACCACCTCCAGCGCGAGGCCGCGGCAGTGATGGAAGCGGCAATGCTGGATGCGGATGCGGCGAAACGCGCCGTTGCTCTCGGTGCCCAGCTTGATGCGGCCGGTCGGCCGGTCCCGGTCGGGCGCCAGTTGCAGGGTGGTGTAGCAGGTGCCGTCGAGCAGGGTGCCGGGGTCGTAGCCCGAGACGGTGCAATGGCGGATGGTGATGTCCTGCGCGGGGCGGACGCTGCCCAGCGCGAGGCTGGTCTTCACCACGATCGCGTCGTCATTGGGCGTGTTGACGCGGCAATGTTCGACCAGCGTGTCGGACACCCCGTCCAGATCGATGCCGTCGCGGTCCGTGTCGATCGTCAGATGATCGATGTGCAGACCGTGCGTGCCGGTGGCGAGGATCGCGAAATGGCCGCAGCGGGCCATGGAAAAACCCGACAGGCGAATGTCGCGCCCGCCGCGCAGCGCGATCGCCTTGTTGCCCTGCCCGCGCATCGCGGCGGCTTCCGGCTCCAGGGCGGCGATCTGCGCGGCGGTCATGCCGTCCATCGACACCGGCCGTTCGCCGACCTGCGCGGACCAGCGCGCGCCGGGGCCGTCGCGGGTCAGCCCCTCGCCATCGATCAGGCCGGGGCCGGTGATCGCGACGTGTCGGACATCCTCGCCCCAGAACAGGCTGTTGCGCCAATGGCTGTGGCCGAAATCCTGATAGAGCTGCGCCCCGCGATCCTCCGGATCGTCATAGCGGCCCGGATGGCGCGCCGGGTCGGCGGCGACGATCACCGCGCCCGCCTGCAAAAGGATCGTCACCCCGCCGTGCAGCCGCATCGAAAAGCACAGATACCGACCCGGCGGGATCAGCACGGTGCCCCCGCCCGCCATCGCGGCGATGGCCGCGGCAATGGCGGGACTGTCGATCGCCACCCCGTCGCCGCGGGCGCCGTGCGCGCGAACGTCGGCGATTCGCACGGCGTGCGCAGGGAAGGGCAGCGGTGCTATTGGAGGTTCACGTACAGGCCGCCATCGACCAGCAGCGAGGCGCCGGTGACGTAGCGGGCGAGGTCGGAGGCAAGGAACACGGTAGGGCCGATCAGATCCTCGGGCTGGCCGAGGCGGCCGAGCGGCACGCGCCCCTCCATCGACCGGCGCTTGTTCTCGTCGGCGAGGTCGTCCTTGTTGATGTCGGTCAGGATGGTGCCGGGGAACAGCGAGTTGCAGCGGATATTGTGCCGGCCAAGTGCAATGGCAGCCGACTGCATCAGCGAATGAAGCCCCGCCTTGGTGGGGGTGTAATGCGTCTGATATTCGCCGCCGACAAGCGCGGAGATGGACGACATGGCGATGATCGATCCGCCATCCCCTTGTTCGACCATGCGGTTTGCGGCCGCCTGCACCATGAAATAGGCGCCGTGCAGATTTACGCGCATGGTGCGCTCGAACGTCTCGACCGGCATGTCGAGAAAGGCGTGGAACGGGCAGATGCCCGCATTGTTGACGAAGGCGTCGATCCGGCCGAGCGCGTCGACCGCGCGGTCGATGAAGTCTCGTGCGGTCTGCGGATCGGCGACATCGCCCTGGATGGCGACCGCGCGGCGGCCCAGTGCCTCGATCGCCGCCACCGCGCCATCGGCGCCCGCCTGATCACGCGAAAAGTTAAGCGCGACGTCGGCACCGTGTTCGGCGCACCCGATCGCGACCGCACGGCCGATCCCTGCGGACGCGCCGGTGACCAGCACGACCTTGCCTTCGAGCAGCATTATCCGTCTCCCTTGTCGCCGTCCGCTCAGTCCGCGGCGGCTTCGTAACCCAGTTCGGCGCTGATCGCGCCTGCGGTGCCGCGCACTTCCTCCGCCAGTTCGGCCATGCGCTCGTCGCTCATATATTGCGCCGCGCTCGACACGCTGATCGCGCCGATGATCTGGCGCGACGCGTTGCGGATGGGGGCGGAGACGCAGCGTATCTGGTCTTCGTTCTCCTCGAGGTCGAACGCGTTGCCGCACTGCGCATAGCCCTGCATCCGCGAGCGCCACTGCTCCGGCTCCGCCCGGGGGGCACCCGCCGCCTGCTCGGCTGCGAAACGCTCCATCCAGTAGGTGGGCGAATGATCGAGCATCAGCGCCTTGCCGAGACCGGTCGAACTCAGCGGATGGCGATCGCCGACCCGGCTGGAAATGTTGATGCGGCGGCGTCCGGGCACCTTGTCCAGATACAGCGCGGAATCGCCGTCGAGGATGCCGAGATGCACGGTATCCTCGGTCGAGGCGGCGAGCGTTTCCAGATAGGGGCGGGCGACCTGGACGAGATCGGCCTGGGTTTGGGCGAGGGTGCCGAGCAGGAGGAGCTTTGGGCCGAGGCGGTAGCCGGAGCGGGGGGTGAAGGCGAGGTAGCCGCGATCGACCAGCGCGGACAGCAGCCGGTGCGTCGTGCTCTTGGTCAGGTCCAGCCGCTGCGCCAGCTCGCTGAGCGTCAGCACCTCGTGGCTGACCGCCTCGATCAGGTCGAGGCCGCGCATCAGCGTCTGGCTGCCCGCACCGATCGATCCGCCGTCCGTCTTGTCCATTGTCGCCATGTCGTCCTCTCGCCCACTCTATAGAACGGGTTCCTGAATACTGGCAACGTTCATGGCATGCGGTCAATCTCATATAGTGAATGACAGTTCCGAAAAATGCGGTCATCATCCCTTTCGGGATGGCAGACGACGAGGCTGATCGACGATGACGCGGTGGTACGGACTGGTGCTGATGATCGGCAGCATGGCGACGGCGGCTTGGGCACAGCCCTCGCGCGTGGCGGAGCGGCTGGATCGCGGCGTGGTCGCGACGCCGGTGGTGGCGGGCATAGCGGGCGGCGGATGGCTGGTCAGCTGGCGGCTGCTCGGCAGCGACCCGGCGGACATACGCTTTCATGTCTTTCGTGACGGACGGCGGATCACGAAACAGCCGCTCGCCAAGGCGACCGCGTTCGTCGATCCGGCGGGTTCGCCGCAGGCGCGCTATACGGTCAAGCCAGTGTCGGGTGCGATGAGCGAGCCGGCGCTGATGCTGCCCCAGGGCTATCTGTCCATCGCTCTGTCGCCGCCGCCGGGGGGAACGACGCCCGACGGGCAACGCTATGACTATACCGCCAACGACGCCAGCGTCGGCGATCTAGACGGTGACGGGCGCTACGAGATCGTGCTGAAATGGGACCCGACGAACAGCCACGACAACAGCCAGGCGGGCTATACCGGCAATGTCATCCTGGACGCCTATACGCTGGAGGGACGGCGCCTGTGGCGGATCGACCTGGGGCGCAACATTCGCGCCGGGGCGCATTATACGCAGTTCCTGGTCTATGATTTCGACGGGGACGGCCGCGCCGAACTGGCGTGCAAGACGGCGGACGGCACCGTTGATGGCACCGGCGTGGTGATCGGCGATACGGCGGCGGACTGGCGGTCCCATGCCGGCGAGGTGCCGCAGGCGGACCGCACCGGCGCGAAAACCCTGCCCGACGGGCGCAAGGTGGCGGTGCTGGCCGGGCGTATCCTGAACGGGCCGGAATATCTGACCGTGTTCGACGGGCGGACCGGGCGGGCGCTGGACACCGCCCCCTATGATCCACCGCGCGGACCCTCCGACGTGGCGACGATGACCGCGACCTGGGGCGACGGCTATGCCAATCGTGCCGACCGTTTCCTGGCGGGCGTCGCCTATCTGGACGGCAAGCGGCCCAGCATGATCTTCGGCCGCGGCTATTATGCGCGCACCGCGATGGCGGCATGGGACTTTCGCGACGGCAAGCTTGCCAAACGCTGGCTATTCGACAGTGCGGCGCCAAGGCAGCAGGATTATGCCGACCGCGGCAACCACCAGTTGAGCATCGCCGATGTCGATGCCGATGGCCGCGACGAGGTGATCTATGGATCAATGGCGATCGACGATACCGGCCGCGGATTGTGGACGGTGCCGCTCTATCACGGCGATGCCATGCATGTCGGCGATCTCGACCCCGCCCGCCCCGGACTGGAGAAATGGGGGGTGCATGAACAGGTGAAGAGCAATGGCGGCATCGGATCGGCGCTGCTCGATGCGCGTACCGGCGAGATCCTGTGGAGCAAGCCGGCGCAGGAGGATACCGGGCGTGGGCTGGCCGCCGATATCGATCCGCGCCATCCGGGCGCCGAATTCTGGGGATCGAACAGCCGCGACCTGTTCGATGTCGCGGGACGCCGGATCGGTCCGGCGCCGAGGGTCGCCAATTTCGCGATCTGGTGGGACGGCGACCTGCTGCGCGAGTTGCTGGATGGAACGACGATCAGCAAGTGGAACTGGACCACGGCGACCGAGACCCCGCTGCTGCATCCCGCCGATGTCGCGTCGAATAACGGGACCAAGGCCAATCCCACGCTGCAGGCCGACATATTGGGCGACTGGCGCGAAGAGGTGATCTGGCGCGCGGCGGACAACCGGTCGCTGCGCATCTATGTCACGCCCTATCCGACGGACCACCGGCTGGTCACGCTGATGCATGACCCGGTATACCGGATGGGGGTGGCGTGGCAGAACGTCGCGTACAACCAGCCACCGCATCTCGGCTATTTCCCGAGGCCGGCGGGCAGGACGGAATGACGTCAGGCGGGCCAGCCGTGATCGCTGGCCCAGCCAAGGAACAGGTCCAGCCAGGGCACGGCCGCGCCGTTCCGCCGATTGGCCGGCGGACCATGGCCGCCATGTTCGAAGATCAGCAGTTCGGCGGGGATGCGTGCGGAGCGTAGCGCTTCCCATAGCAGGAGGCTGTTGCGGATCGGGACAACGGGATCGTCGGCGTTGCCGGTGATGAAGGTCGGGGGCGTGTCGGCGGAGAGGTTGCGTTCGGTGGAGTAGCGTTGCTGCCACGCGGGATCGGCGGCGTGGGAGCCGAGCAGGCGTTCGCGGGACGCGGCGTGGACGCCGTCGTCGCCCATGGTGACGACCGGGTAGAACAGGCCGGCGACCAGGGGTCTGGCGGACAGCGCGTCGTTGGCGTCGACCGGCGCATAGGTCTGCGTGCCGGCCTGGGTGGCGAGGCGGGCGGCGAGGTGGCCGCCGGCGGAAAAGCCGGTGACGGCGACGCGGGCGGGGTCCACCGTCCAGCGCTTACCGGCCTGGCCGCGGATGAGCCGCATCGCGCGCTGCGCATCCTGGAGCGGCGTGTCCGGACCCGCGGCCCAGCCGTCATGCGGCAGGCGGTAGAGCAGCTCAAAGGCGGTGATGCCGATGGCGGCCAGCCGGCGCGCGACGTCGCCACCGGTACGGCCGGTCGCCACGCGGGCATAGCCGCCGCCGGGGCAGATCAGCACCGCCGCACCATTGGGCCGTTCGGGATGGACGACGGTGAGCATGGGCGTGGCGACATGCGGCCAGGCAATGTCGTCGGGCTTGTTTTCGGGTGAGCGGAACACGCTCTGGTCGGTCACGGAAATACCCTCGCCACCGGGCGGGCGGCCCGGCCACAGCGGCAGGCGCTCGACCCGCAGCGCAGGTGCGGCGGCGGCGGCGGCGGTCAGCGGAAGAAGGCCGGTCATGCCGGCGGCGATCAGCGTGCGCCGCGACGTTCCATTCCTGTTCATCCGCATTCCACCTCCCCAACGCCGTTTTCGGCGCGATCGTGCAATGCGCGAACCGCCATTGCAATGGTGTGCGTAACGCCCTTGCCAGCGGATCAGGGATTGATCGATAGCGGATCGTTGGTACGGTATACGAAATACCGGGCGGCCGACGGGGGCATGCGTCCGAATGGGGGGTGATGATGTCGGTACGCTTATCTTTGCTGGTCGGCTTGATCGCGACGCCGGTGGCCGCGCAGCAGGCCGAATGGGAGCGGCCCGAGGTGATCCGCGAAGGCGCGGAGCCGATGCACGCGACCTTTGCCGGGTTCGAGACGAAGCAGGCCGCGCTCCGGGGCGATGTCCGCCGCTCGCGCTATCACCTGTCGCTGGACGGCGATTGGCGGATGAAGCTGGCCCCCAATCCGGAGGCGCGCCCCAAGGGGTTCGAGCAGCCGGGATATGACGTGTCCGGCTGGGGCACGATGCGCGTGCCAGGGATCTTGCAGGCCGAGGGCCATGGCGGACCGGTGTTCGTCGGCAGCGGCTATCCTTTCCCGCGCAACCAGCCGCTGATCGATCATTCCGTGAACGAGGTCGCGTCCTATCGGCGCGACGTTGTGGTGCCGGCGCATTTCGCCGGGCGCCGCATGCTGTTGACCATCGGGGCGGCAGGTGCGGCCTATTATCTGTGGGTGAACGGGCAGCGGGTCGGCTATTCGGAGGACTCCAAGCTGCCGGCGGAGTTCGACGTCACCCGCCAGATGCATGCCGGGCGCAATACGGTGGCGATCGAACTCTATCGCTATGCCGATGGCAGCTATCTGGAGGATCAGGATTTCTGGCGGGTGAACGGGATCGAGCGGAGCGTGTCGCTCTATGCGGCGCCGGCCACGCATATCCGGGACCTGGACGTGTCGGCGGGGCTGGACGCCGGCTATCGCGACGGGCGGCTGAAACTGGGGGTCGCGGTCGGCGGAGCGGCGGGGGGCGTGCGGGTGCGCGCCACGGTGCTGGACGGCAAGCGGGCGGTGCTGGTGCGCGAAGGGGCGCCGGATGCGCAGCGCATGGTGACGCTGGCGGGCGACATCGCAGGGGTGCGGGCATGGAGCGCGGAGGCGCCGTCGCTCTACACGCTGCTGGTCGAGCTGCTCGATGCGCGGGGGCGGGTGATCGAGGCGACGAGCCGGCGCATCGGGTTCCGCACGGTCGAGATCGCGGGCGGCGAGGTGCGGGTGAACGGCCGGCGGATCATGATCCGCGGGGTCAACCGGCACGAACATGACCCCCACACGATCCGGATCGTGTCCGATGCCACGCTGCGCCGCGATCTGGAACTGATGAAGGCGGGCAACGTCAACGCCTTGCGATTGTCGCATTATCCCAATGACGAGCGCATCTATGCGCTGGCGGACGAGGTCGGCCTGTACCTGATGGACGAGGCCGATATCGAGAGCCACGGCTATCTCAGCCTGTTCCAGCAGACGGGGGACGAAAGCGTGCTGCTGGGCCACAGGCCGGAATGGAAGGCCGCGCATCTCGACCGGGTGCAGCGCATGGTGGAGCGGGACAAGAACCACCCCTCGATCATCTTCTGGTCGCTGGGCAACGAGACGGGGACGGGCCCGAATTTCGAGGCGGCGGCAAAGTGGGTGAAGGCGCGCGACCCGTCGCGGCTCGTCAGCTTTCTGGGGCACAGCATGAGCGGCTGGCGGCATCCGGTGAACGACTATGTCGACATCTTCGCGCCCATGTACGACGATATCGAAAAGATTGCTGATTATGCGATCCGGCCGGAATTCATCCAGCCGCTGATCCTGTGCGAATATGCCCATGCGATGGGCAACAGCCTGGGCAATTTCCAGGATTATTGGGACACGATCCGCGCCCACCGCAAGCTTCAGGGCGGCTTCATCTGGGACTGGGTGGACCAGACGCTGATCCGCAAGGACGCGGCGGGCCGCGACTATTGGGCGCAAGGGCCGGACTTCGAAAACAAGGGCGGCGACGACAGTCCGGTGGGCGACGGGGTGATCCGGTCCGACCGCACGCCCGACCCGGAATATCATGAAATGGCCAAGGTCTATGCGCCGATCGGGTTCGAGCGGATGGCGCCGGGCTATGTCGTGGTGAACCGGCACGATCATGTCGACCTGTCCGGCTACACGCTCGATTGGGCGATGCTGGAGGACGGGGTCGAGGTGGCGCGGGGGAATATCCCGGTGCCCGTGGTGGCACCGGGGGGACGTGCCCCGCTGCAACTGACCCCGCCCCCGGCGCGCGATCCGTCTGCGGAACGGCGACTGGTGCTGCGCGCGCGGGCGAAGGCGGGGGCGATCCCGCTGGTCGATGCGGGACATGTGGTCGGCTGGGAACAGTTCGCGCTGACCGGGCCGCGGGAACTGCCGGCGGTCGCGCAGGGCGTGGCGCCGGTCGACGAGGGCGGGGTGCTGCGACTGGCGGCGGGCGGCGCGGTGCTGGAGGTGGACAAGGCCAGCGGGCTGCTGCGCGGCTATGCGCGCGGCGGGCGGATGCTGCTGACCGGTGGCGCGCCCGATTTCTGGCGGGCGCCGACCGACAACGACATCGGCGCGAACGTGCCGACCAGCCATGCGATGTGGAAGCAGTTCAGCGAGCACCGGCGGGTCGATGCGGCGCGGACCGAGGGCGATGCCATCGTTGTGATGCACGACATGGGCGTGGGATCGGTGAAGATGGAGACGCGGTGGACGATGGCGGCGGACGGCACCGCGCGCGGGGACGTGACGTTCACGCCGATCCGCGACGACCTGCCCGATCCGCTGCGCGTGGGGTTGCAGTTCCGGACACCACCCGCGCTCGTCCGGGTGCGCTGGTATGGCCGGGGGCCGCATGAAACCTATGTCGACCGCCGGACGAGCGGGCTGATCGCCCGGTGGGGCGGCACGCTGGCCGAGCAATATCACGGCTATGCCCGGCCGCAGGAGAGCGGGACGAAGCAGGATGTGCGCTGGATCGTGCTGGAGGACGAGGGCGGCCGGGGGCTGAAGCTGACCGGCGGGCAGCCGCTGGCGGTGAATGCGCTGGCGTTTCCCTATGCCGACCTGGCCATGCAGCCGGCCGGCAAGGCGCATAGCTCGGACATCCGCCCGCATGGCGACGGCACGCTGCTGGTCGATGCCGCGCAAGCGGGTGTCGGCGGCGATACCGGGTGGAGCCTGGATGGGCGGGCGCACATGCAATACCGGGTGCCGCTGAAGCCGATGCACTGGTCGTTCACGCTGGGGGCGGCACGATGAAGGCGATGCTGATCGCGCTGTCGCTGATACAGGCGGCGGCGCCGGTGTCGGATGGGGCACAGGACGCGACCGAGCGTTCGATCGGCCTGCGCGACAGGTGGCAGTGGCTGACCCGCGACATCGCCTTTCCGGCGGAATGGGACAGCGACGGGCGACATTTCCATTATCGCAAGACGGTGGCGGGCGGCTTCGCCTTCGTCGATGTCGATGCAGCGACGCAAGCCAAGCGGCCGGCATTCGACGCCGCCGCACTGGCGCCGGCGCTCGCCCGCGTGCTGGAGCGGCCGGTCGATCCGCTACGCCTGCCATTCGAGCATTTCGCGTATCAGGACGGGCGGGGCGCGATCGTTGCGATGATCGACTACCAACCCTATCGCTGTACGCTGGTGGCGCCGCAGTGCGAAAAGCTGGTGGATCGACACCGGCCGCGCGGCTTCGGCGTGGTGCGCGACCTGAGCGTGCCGGCGCTGAACGACCCGCAAGCCTCGCCCGACGGACGGCTGGAGGCGCTGGTCATCGACGATAATCTGGTGGTGCGCGACGCGGGCGGCGGGCGTGAGCATTGGCGCAGCGCCGATGGCAGCGCGGGCGACTTCTACGACCCCGAAAGCATCGCTTGGGCGCCGGATGGCCGCCATGTCGCGGCGTACCGGGTACAGCCGGGCTATCGCCGGATCGTGACGCGCGTCGTCGCCGCGCCGCCGGGCCGGGTGCAGCCGGTGCTGGCCGAGCAGCTTTATCCCAAACCCGGCGATGCGGTGGACCGGGAGCGGCCGGTGATCTTCGACACGGCGAGCGGGCGGCGGACGGTGGTGGCCGATACCCTGTTCCCCAATGCCTATACCCTCTCCAATCTGCGCTGGCGCAAGGACGGGCGCAGCGTGGCCTTCGACTATCTCCGGCGCGGCTTCGATCAGGCCAAGGTAATCGCGGTCGATGCGGATAGCGGCGTGGCGCATGCCGCGGTGACCGAGGATACGAAGACCTTCATCCATGCCGAGCGGCGCTTCCTGCATGATGTGAACGATGCCGGGCGCGAGCTGATCTGGGCGTCCGAGCGCGACGGGTGGCGGCACCTGTACCTGATCGACGGCACGACCGGGCGGGTGAAGCGGCAGATCACCAAAGGCGACTGGGTGGTGCGCGATATCGCGCATGTCGATGATGCGAAGCGCCGCATCTGGTTTTCGGCAAGTGGGGTGACGCCGGGCGAAGACCCGTATCACAAGCACTGGTTCCGGGTGGATTTCGACGGGCGCAACCTGGTCCGCCTGACGGACGGCAACGAGATGCACGAAGCCAGCTTCTCACCCGACGCAACGCGCTTCGTGGATGTGCACTCGCGTACCGACCGGCCGGAGGTGGCCGAGCTTCGCGACGGGGATACCGGCCGGGTGATTGCGGTGCTGGAGCGCGGCGATGCCAGCGCGCTGACCGCGGCGGGTTTTCGTCCGCCCGAGACGTTCGTCGCCAAGGGGCGCGACGGCCGCACCGATATCTGGGGACTGGTGGTGCGCCCGCGCGATTACGATCCCGCCAAGCGCTATCCGGTGATCGAGAACATCTATGCCGGCCCGCATGACAGCTTTGTGCCCAAGGGCTTCTGGCCGTTCGGTGGCTTTTCCGGCGGCGACAAGGCGATGGGGATGCAGCAGATCGCCGATCTGGGTTTCGTCGTGGTGATGATCGACGGCATGGGGACGGCGAACCGCTCCAAGGCGTTTCACGACGTGGCGTGGAAGAACCTGGACGATTCCGGTTTTCCCGACCGGATCGCGTGGATCAAGGCACTGGCGGCGAAGGACCGGGCGGTCGATATCACGCGCGTCGGCATCTATGGCGGATCGGCGGGTGGGCAGAGCACGCTGAACGCGCTGCTGTTTCATCCCGACTTCTACACGGCGGGTGTCGCCTATGCCGGGTGTTTCGACAACCGGATGGACAAGATCGAGTGGAACGAACAGTGGCTGGGCTGGCCGGTGGACCAGAGCTATCTGGACGCCTCGGGGGTGGTGCATGCGGCAAAGCTGCAGGGACGCTTGCTGATGGTGGTGGGGGAGCAGGATTCGAACGTCGACCCCGCCTCGACGATGCAGGTGGTCGATGCGCTGATCCGGGCGGACAAGGATTTCGAGCTGCTGGTGGTGCCCAATGGCGAGCATGCGGCGGGGCGGACGACCGGGCCGGTCCGCTATGCGCAGCGGCGGCAATATGACTTCTTCCGCCGTACGCTGCTGGGCGAGCAGACGCCGAACCGGAACGCGCGCTAACCCTGCTGCCAGCCGCCGCCCAGTGCCAGGAAGAGCTGGACCTGATCGGCGGCGAGGCGGCTTTCGGCGGCGGCCAGCGTCTGTTCGGCGGTGATCGCGGTGCGCTGCGCATCGAGCACGGAGAGGAAGCCGCTACGCCCGGCACGAAACAGTGTTTCGGCGTCGCGCGCGGCGCGGTCCGCCTGCGCGCGGGCGTCGCGCAGGGCCGCGGCACGGTCGAGGTCGCGGGCGTAGATGGTGAGCGCGCTTTCGGTTTCGCGGAGCGCCTCCAGCACCGTGCCGTCGAAGCGGGCATAATCCGCGTCGATCTCCGCCTGTGTCGCGGCGATGCGGGCGCGCACGCGGGTGCGGTTGGGAAACTCCCAGTTGATGAGGGGGCCGAGGGAGAATTTGAAGGTGTCGCCGGCGAAGAGGTTCCGGGCGAGGCCGACCGAGCCGAGCGAGGCGCCGAGCGAGACGCGCGGGTAGAGGTTGGCGGTGGCGACGCCCAGCCGGGCGGTGGACGCGTGGAGGCGCCATTCCGCCTGACGGATATCGGGGCGGCGGGCGATGAGGGCGGCGCCGTCGCCGATGGGGATCGGGCGGTCGAGCGTCGGCTCGGCGGTGCAGGCGGCGGCCGCGGCGTCGATCTGTGCGGGCGGGTGGCCGGTGAGGGTGGCGAGGCGGAACAGGGCGAGCTGACGGGCGGCGAGCAGGCCGGGGAGAGTGGCGCGGACCTGTGCCTCCTGCGCAGCGGAGCGGGTGGTGTCGAGCGAGATGCCGCGGCCGGCGCGCACGAGGCGGCGGGTAAGGTCGGTGGTGCGGCGTTGCAGGGCGAGCGCGCGCTCCGCCACCGCGATCTCGCGCGCGGCGGAGCAGGCGGCGAGATAGGCGCGCGTCGTATCCGCGGCGACGACCACGCGAACCCCGTCGCGGGCGGCCTGGGTCGTGGCGAGGTCGGCGTCGGCGGCCTCCACCGCGCGGGCGATCTGGCCGACGAGGTCGATCTGGTAGGAGACGGCGGCGCCGCCCGAATAGACGAAATTGGCCGGCAGGGCGGCGCCGGGCAGCAGTTCTTCCTCGGCGGAGCGCTGTCCATAGGCGCCGGCACCCTGCAGCGCGGTCTGCGGCTGGCGATCGGAACGGGCTAGATCGCGGGCGGCCTGAGCGCGGGCGACGTTGGCGGCGGCGACGCGCAGGTCGGTGTTGTGGGCGAGGGCGTCGGCGATCAGGCGGTCGAGCGCGGGGTCGCGGTAGAGTTGCCACCAGCGGTCGGGGACGGGGGCGGGGCGGAAGGCGGCGGCGTCGCCGCTGACGAAGTCCTGACGGGCCTGGGGCCTGTCGGCGATGGCGTCGGCCGGGCGATGATAATCGGGGCCGGCGGTGGTGCAGGCGGCGAGCAGCGCGGCGGCGAGTGCGGGGAGGACGGCGCGGACGGTCATGCGCGGTTACCCTGCGGCTGTACCTCGACGGTGGCGGTGCGGCCGACGACGAGGGAGGTGCCCTCTGGCACCGCATCGATGGCGATGCGCACCGGCACGCGCTGCGCGAGGCGGACCCAGCTGAAGGTCGGGTTGACGTTGGGGAGCAGGGTGCCGCCAGCGCTGCGGTCGCGATCCTCGATCCCCGCAGCGAGGCTTTGCACATGCCCGCGGATCGGCCGGTCGTCGCCCATCAGGCGAACCGAGACGGGATCGCCGACATGGATGCGGGGCAGCTTCGTTTCCTCGAAATAGCCGACGATGTGGAGCGAGCCGCGGTCGATGATCGCAAACATCGGCCGCCCGGCCGTGGCGTAGTCGCCGGGACGCATGCCGAGGTTCGACACGGTGCCCGCGACGCTGGCGCGGACGGTGGTGCGCGCGAGGTTGAGCCGGGCGGTGTCGAGCGCGACGCGCGCCTGCGCCAGGGCGGCGGCGAGTTGCGCGACGCGGGCGTCGCCCTGTTCGCGCACCTCGCCCGCGACGAGGTCGCCGAGCATGCGGTTGCGCTGCGCTTCGCGCCGGGCCTGGGCAAGCTGGACCTGCTGCGCGGTCAACGCCGCCTGCGCCTGCGCCACGGCCAGGCGGTAGCGCGGGCGATCGACGATGAAGAGCGGGGCGCCGGCCGCGACCGGCTGGTTGTCGCGCACCAGCACCTCGGTGACGAGGCCGGACACGTCGGGCGCGACCTGCACCACGTCGCCGCGGATGCGGCCGTCACGGGTCCAGGGATCTTCCTCGTAATGGCGCCACAGCCGCTGGCCGCCGATCGCGGCGAGCGCGACCACGGCGAGCGTGACGAGGATACGGACAATGGGAAGCATTTTCATGATGACAGGCCGAAGGCGGTGGGGAGGGGGGTGTGGGTGAGGATGGCAGCGAGGCCGGCCCACAGGATGACGGTAAGGGCGACGTCGAAGAGGCCGCGGTGCCAGACGAAGCGGTAGAGGCCGAGGCGGCCGAGCGCCCAGCCGGCAAGCTCGGCAGCAGCGAAGGCGAGAACGGCGGCGATAAGCAGCGGGTGGACGAGCACCCCGGCGATGGCGATTTCCCCGGTCATGCGGCGTGGCCCGGTACCCAGGCGGCGGCGTCGGGGAAGGCGTTGCGGCGCAGGCCGGTTAGCGCGGCGAGCAGCGGGCGGGCATGGTCGCGCCAGGCGCTGTCGATCGCATCGTCGAGGCGGGCGAGCAGCGGGGCGGCGTCGCGGCGCCCCGCGACATGGGCGGCGATGTCGGCACGCAAGCTGCCGGTGGCGCCATCCTCCAGTTGCGCGAGGGTGACGCCGAGGCGCAGTTCGCGCAAGGTGGCGGCCGCCTCGTCACGGCCGTCGTCGGTGACGTCGCCGAGGCGCGCGGCGATCAGGCCCACCCGGTCGAGCATGCGGGCGATCCAGCGGGCGAGTGCGGCCGCCGAATGCTGGTCGCGCAAGGCGGCGAGATCGCGGCGGCCGGCGGCGCGCAGGCGGCGGACCATCGCCCCGGCGCCCAGGCTGCGGAACAGCCGCGTCGCGGCCATGGCGGCGGCGACCCCAACGAGCTGCGCGATGCTGCCGTTGACGAAGCCGGCAAAGTCGGCGGCGAAGCGGTTGGTGAGCGCCAGCCCGCCGACCAGCCCGATCGCCAGCGGCAATGCGCGGCCGTACCAGCGGGGCAGCGCCATGAACGCGCCGATCGGCAGCATGACGGGGGCAAGAACCAGGACGAGCAGCATGGGATCGGTGACGCGCGGCAGGATGGCGAACAGGTAGAGGGCGGCGACGGGCAGCGACACGATCGTCCAGATCAGGAAGCTGCGCTGCGCCGGGATGGGGTCGTCCATCGTCGAGAAGAGGCAGCAGACGACCGCGGCGATCATGGCGGCCACGGCACCCTCGGGCCAGGCGGTGGCGATCCAGAGCGCGCAGCAGCCGAGCGTCGCGACGAGCGTGGCGAGCGCGGAAAGGCCGGCGAGGCCGAAATCGCGGTGGAGCGCGGCGGTAACGGGGGCGGCGGTGATCTTGTATGCGGAGGGATTGTCGAGCGAACGGGTGAGCGCGCGCGCGTCCTGAAGCGCGTCAACCAGTTCGGCGAGGCGGTGGAGCAGGTTGAGGCGGACGAGATCGTCCCAGCCGGCAAGCGGGAGCGCCTCTGCGCGGGCGAGGCAGCGGGCGCGGATGTCGGCAGCGTCACCCTCGCCCGCAGCGAGGGTGCGGACGGCGGCGAGTTCGTCGGCGATGCCGTCGGTGGTGCCCAGGCTGCGCATTCGGTCCTCGATCGCGGAGACGAGGGGGAGCATGAGCGCGAAGCGCTGGCGCAGCGCGGCGAGGAGCGCGCGGGTCGGGCGGCGCGCGGCGGTGTCGAAGGGGATGTGCGTCGCCATGACGTGCAGTTCGGTGACGTCGGCGGCCATGCGGCGGCGTTCGCGCGCGGTGCGGGCGGGGGGATGGAGCGAAAGCGCGTCGGCGATCCAGCTTTCTGCCTCGGTGAGCAGCGTGGCTGCGCGGGCGGCGAGCAGCGGCGTCACGCTGCGCGGAAAGACGACGGCGTGGACCAGGGCGGCGCAGATGACGCCGATGCCGATCTCCTCGGCGCGCAGGACCGCGGTGTCGAACACGGTTTCGGGGTGCGATACGCTGGGAAAACCGATCAGCGCGGCGGTGTAGCCGGCGAGCAGGAAGAGATAGGAACGCGGCGTCCGGTCGAGCAGCGAGACGAACTGGCACAGGCCGACCCAGGCGGCGAGGGCGAGCGAGAGCAGCACCGGGCTGTTCGCCAGCGGCGGCATCAGGATCACGGTGGCGGCGGCGCCGACGATGGTGCCGGCGAGCCGGAACACCGCCTTGGACCGGACGGCGCCGCTGAGCGGCTGGCTGGTGATGTAGACCGTCATCATCGCCCAGAACGGGCGTTCCAGCCCGAGCGCGAAGGAGGCGAACAGGGCCAGCATCGCGGCAGCGAAGCAGTTCACCGAAAAAATCAGTTCACGACGGCCGAGCTGCATGGATCAGCCCTGGTCCGTCGCCGCGATGGCACGCGAAAGCCGTTCCAGCACACACACGGCCGTCGCGACATCCTCCGCCGCAATGCCGGCGAACAGGCGCGCCCGGATCGCGGCGGATTCCACCTCCGCCTTGGCGGCCAGCGCCTTGCCGGCGGGGGAGAGGTGCAGCGTGCGGGCGCGCTTGTCCTGCGGATCGACACGGCGCTCGACAAGGCCGTCGCGCTGCATGGCATCGAGCATGGGGACCACCGAAGGCGCCTCCACGCCCAGTTCCTCGGCGAGTGTCCCCTGACGCACCCCGTCGCCGAGCCGGCCGAGCAGCATCACCGCAAGCGCGGTGGAGTGGGACAGCGACATCGCGGCCAGCCCGCGATCGACATGACGGCGATAGGTGCGCGCGAGCGGCATGAGCAGCGCCGTGAACTGGCGCTCCATGAAGGCGGAAGAAACCATATAGATAGCCATCTATCTATTTATTGCAGCCGCGGCAAGTCGGCCATGTCGATCAGGCCGGATCGTTTGGCCGCTAATGTGAGTTAGGGCCGAGGTGGGCGGAACCCCTTCGCCCTCGATCACCGGGAGCGGCCGTGTTCGTGTTCGGGCGATCGGCGAAGGAGTGGCGGATTTGCGGACTCTGGACGTGACGATCATCGGCATGGGCGCGTGCGGCGTGGCGGCATTCGCCGAAGCGGTCGCCCGGCTGCGCTATGAGCGGGACACGCGGGTGTCGTTCCAGTTGATCGAGCGGGACGATCCGGCGCGCGGGCTGGCGTTCGGCACCGACCAGCCGGGGCACCGGTTGAACACCGAATCCCGGCTGATGGGATTATATGACCATGAAGCCGGGGATTATCGCCGCTGGCTGGAGGCGCGCGAGCCACTGGAGCCGGACAGCGTCGTCTATGCGCGGCGCAGCGAGTACCGCCGGTATCTGAACCATGTGCTGGACCGTGCGCTGGCCGATGCGCGCGAGGCCGGGATCGCGGTAACGCAGCACCGGGACGAGGCGGTGCGGATCGACGGCAATCCGGCGCGGGCGACTGTCGCGCTGGCGGGTGGTGGGCAGGTGGCGACCAACGTCGTGCTGCTGGCGATCGGCACGCCGCAGGCGGAACGCTTCGGCGACCTGGACGGCAAGCCCGGCTATTTCGACTTTCCCTGGCCGTCCGAGCGACTGGCCAAGGGCATAGCGCGGGATGCGTCGGTCACGATCCTGGGCAGTTCGCTGAGCGCGATCGACACGCTGATGACGCTGCTGGACGAGGGGCATGAGGGCCCCGTCCTGATGGCGTCGCGCGACGGCATGCTGCCGCGCGTCGAGATACCGTCGCCGGAGAACGGGTATGAGCGTCGCCACCTGACGCTGGAGGCGATCCACCGGCGGTTGCGGACGCGGGGGCGCTGCTTCTCAGTGGTCGATCTGGTGCGGCTGTTCCGGCGCGAGGTGGAGGATCTGGTCGGCCATGCGGTCGACTGGCGCGCGGTGGATCGGCGCGGCGGCGATGCGGCGGCGGGGCTGCGCGAGGATATCGACGCGGCGCTGAGCGGGGACGAGCCGTTCCAGCGCATCCTGACCGCCGCCCGCCACGACGCCACCGCGATCTGGAACCTGTTGCGCCCGCTGGATCGCAAGCGGTTCGGCAAATGGGTGGGGCCGCATTTCGCGACGATGCGCTTCGTGATGCCGATGGTGAATGCCGAGCGTATCCGTGCGGCGTTCGATCGCGGCCAGTTGCAGGTGCGCGGGGGCGTGGTGGATACCAGCGCGCGCGACGGGGGCGGGTTTCGCACCACCTTTGAAAATGGCGAGGATCATGACGCGCCGGTGGTGGTCAACGCGACGGGCACCGCGATGGTGCTGGAGGAAATGCGCGAGCCGCTGATCCCGGACCTGCTGCGCCGCGAATGGCTGATGCCGCACCCGGTCGGCGGGGCGCGCGCGCATCGGGGATCGGGGCGCATCATGACGCGCGATCCGGCATCGCCCCGGCTCTACGGCGTCGGGCAGTTGCTGAACGGCGAACTGCGCGACACCAATTCGGTGTGGTTCAACGTCGAGACCGCCGCGCGGGCGGTGGACGACATCCTGCACCTGCGCTGATGAGGGCCGATCGATGAACCCCCTGGGCGCGATCGCGAGCCATGTGCTGCCGCTATATGGTGTGTTGCTGTTCGGATGGGCGATCGGCAAGCATACCGGCGGGCTGGCGCGCTGGATATCCGGGCTGCTCGTCTATGCGCTGATCCCGGTGTTGGTGCTGGGCAATGTGCAACAGGCGGAGGTGGCGCAGATCGCGATCATCACGCCGCTGATGTTCGCGGTCGCCGCCGCGATGAGCCTGCCGGCATGGTGGCTGTCGAAGCGGATCGGCGAGGATTTCGATCCTCGGCTGCTGTCGGCGTCCTTTTCCTTCTTCAACGTCGCGTTTTTCGGCATCCCCGTGGTCAAGGCGCTGTTCGGCGAGGCGGAGATATCGACGGTGGTGTGCGCCTATATGGGCAGCGCGCTTTATGGCGACACGATCGGCTATTATCTGATCGCGCGCAGCAAGGTGGGCGGCAAGCGTGCCGCGACGCAGGCGCTGCGCGTGCCGCTCGTCTATGCGATGGTCGCGGCCATCGTGCTGCGGGTGTGGGAGGTGCCCTTGCCCGCCGTGATGGAGACGGTGCAGCCGGGCGTGTCGCTGGCGGTGTCGGTGCTGGGCATGGGCGTCGTCGGGCTAGGACTGGGGCAGGCGGGGGAAGGCCGGACCGAGCCGCGATTGCTGGCCAAGATCCTGGCGCTGCGACAGGTGAGCGCGGCGGTGCTGCTGGCGCTGGCGCTGGGTATCGAGGCGCTGGCGGTGGGGACCCTGGACCGGCAGGACCGGATCATCGTCGGTCTGGTCGCGCTGTTCCCGATCGCGGCGAACATCACCGTCTTCGCCACGCTGATCGACAAGAACAAGCGCGAGGCGGCGATCCTGATCGGGGCGTCGAGCGCGGTGTCGCTGATCCTGGTCGCAGCGGTAGTGGGGGTCGCAGGCGGGATGCTGACCGGGTGAGTCGTTAGGCCTGCACCGTCCGGTAGGTGGGCGCGTTTGCGGGCAGCGGGTACGGCTCGGCGCGGCCGTAGAGGAAGCCCTGACCCAGATGGCAGCCGAGTGCGACAAGCCGCTCGGCCTGGGCCGGGGTCTCGATCCCCTCGGCCACCACGATCTTGCCGAGGCCCCGGCCGAGACCGATGATCGCGCGGACGATCGCCAGCGTGCCGCCGCCGGCCTCGTCCAGCCCGGCGACGAAGGAGCGGTCGATCTTGATCCGGTCGACCGGCATGTCGCGCAGATGGACGAGGCTGGCAAAACCGGTGCCGAAATCGTCGAGCGCGATCTGGATGCCGGCGCGGTGCAGCGTGCGCAGCGTTTCCAGGATCGTGTCGGCGGCGCGGTCGAGCATCACCCGCTCGGTCACCTCGATGCACAGGGACGACGGGGGTACGCCGTAGGCCGCCAGCCGGTCGAGCACCTGCCGCGCGGCGCGGGGGCCGGCAAGCTGGGCGGAGGTAAAGTTGACGCTGAGCATGCGGACCTCGTCCGGCCGGTCGCGCAGCCAGCCCATGGCGAGGTCCAGCACATGATCCTGGATGCGCGCGCCGATCTTCTCGGCGACCAGCACATCGGCGAAGCGATCGGGCAGCATCAGCCCGTGATCGGGATGGTCCCAGCGGAGCAGCGCCTCGTAACCGCAGCATGCGCCCGAGGGGAGCAGGACGATCGGTTGCAGGTCGAGGCGGAACTCGCCGCGGGTGAGCGCCGCCTCGGCATCGCGGGTGAACTCGACCTGCAGGTCGCGCAGGATGCGGAGCAGCGGATCGTAGCGATACTGATGCCCGCGCCCGCGCCGCTTGGCATGGTAGAGCGCCAGATCGGCATTCTGGTAGAGCAGGTCGGGGGCGGTGGCGTCGTCGGGCGCGCGGGCCGAGCCGATGCTGAGCGAGATGGGGCGGGTCTGGCCGAGATAGGTCCATGGCCGACCCTGAAGATCGGTCAGGCGTTCCGCCATCGCTGCGTCCACCTCCGCCGAGCCGGGGAAGAGCAGCGCGAACTCGTCGCCGCCGATGCGCGACACATGCGCACCGGACACGGTGGCGGCGATCTCGACCAGCGCGGTGGCGATGCGTTGCAGCATGGCATCGCCGCCGGCATGGCCCAGCCGGTCGTTGGCATCCTTCAGATAATCGACATCGATCAGGTACAGCGCGAAGGGCGCGCCGTCGTGGATCAGCGCGCGGGTGGCGTCCTGGAAGGCGGCGCGGTTGCCGAGGCCGGTCAGGAAGTCGGTCTGCGCGGCCTGGCGCAGCGCCTTGGTCTCGACCAGCTGGATCTCGCGCTGCTGCGTTTCCATCGCCAGGGCCTGGCGCAGATGGCGGAAGCGATCGGCGATGGCGAGCGACAGCACCAGCGCCTCGAAGGCGAGCGCGCCGAAGGAGGAGAAGTCGACCAGATCGTTTTGCGGCACCATGCCGAGATTGCGCGCCAGCCGGGCCAGGAACATGCCGATCACCGGCCCCCACCCGACCAGATAGAACCAGACGACGCGGCTGCCGCGCCGGATTGCAAAGCCACAGGATATCGCCAGAACGACGGCGGTGGCGGCGATGACATAGTTCAGCGCCCGGTCGGTGGGCATGACGGGAAACATCGTATCGGCCGCGGCGATGCAGCCGGACACGGCACCGGCCACGGCCAGCGCGTGACCGGCCCTGATGAACCGGCGAGGGATGCAGCCATCCTCCACCACGGTGAAGAAGAACATGTTGCCCGCGCCGATCATGAAGCCGACCAGCGCGTAATCGATGCGCACCGCGATCGGCCCGACCAGACCGGGAAAGACATAGGCCGCCATGTTCGTCCAGACCATGCCATAGGCAAAGGAACTGGCGACCCACAGCACGTACCAGCGCTGGAAGCTCTGGCGCTGCCCGGCGTTGATGACTGAATTATAGGCGATGGCGGACAACAGCGCCCCGGCGAACAGGCCCATCAGGGCCAGCCACGGCGCATCCTCCCGCGGCTGTTCCGCCGCCGGGATCCCCTTGAGCTTGCGCATCAGCGACAGGTGATCGATGCGGCGATAGCCGAGATACAGACGGTCGATGTCGCGCCCGGCCGGGGGGATGGTGAAGCGCAGCACGCCGCCGGGGGCACCGTGGCCGGCCAGCTGACGGGCCGAATGCTCGATGCGGCCCATGCCCTTCGGGCCGCCTGCAACCACGGCGATACGGTCGAAGCGGGTCTGATCGACCAGCAGGTGCCAACCGGGGGGCAGGTCACGCAGGCGCGAGGCGTCCAGCCGCAGCCATAGCCATTGCGGACTGTCCTGCGGCGCGTCGGCCCCGCAGGCATAAGGCGCGGACACCACCGCCGCGTTCGATGCGCCATCGGGCAGGGTCGCGGTGCAAAGGCCGCGATGCAGGTCCACCACCGGCGCACGGGCGACGACCGGTGTTGCCCCCAGTGCGAGGAGCAGAACCATCAACATCAAGATCGCCAGTCGCACGCTTTACCTTTGCGGATATCCGTCTACCCGTTCCGGTTCGATCTTTAACCGGAAACCCCTAACAAATGAATGGTGGCCCGTTGCGGTGCACCATCAATCGTGCGGCGGTGCAGCTTGCGCGGCCGGGAAAGGTATCGAACCGCAAGCGGACGACGCACAAGCACGGGGCCGCCGGCGAATGGATGATCCGGGCGGCGGCCATTTCCGGCAATCTTTTACGAGGATGGCACCGACCGGCGCCATCCCGCCCCTCAATGCTTGCGCGGGATGAGGTGCAGGCCGAACACGATGATGCCACCGACGACGAGGCCGACCACCGCCGAGCCGAGCGCGTTGACCACCCAGGCGAGGATGCCATGGACGAAAGGCAGGGCATGGCCCGCCGCCTCGGCCGCGTCATGCAGCGTGTGGGCGATCGCGCCGAGCCCGAACGTCTCCAGACCGTGAACGATGATGCCGCCGCCGACCCACACCATCGCGGCGGTGCCGATCACCGACAGCGCGCGCAACAGCACGGGCATGGCCTTTACCAGGCCACGACCGATGCCCTGCGCGGCGCTGCCGCCGGTCTTGACCAGATGGAGGCCGATATCGTCCATCTTCACGATGATCGCGACCGCGCCGTACACGCCCACCGTGATCGCGATGCCGACCAGTGCCAGCGCGATCGCCTGAAGCGGGATCGACAGATCGGGCAGTTCGCCCAGCGCAATCGCCATGATTTCGGCGGACAGGATCAGGTCGGTGCGGATCGCACCGGAAACCTGCCGGTCCTCCAGCTCCTTGGGATCGGTGATCTCGCTGACTTCCTCGGCATGGGCCTGGCCGGACAGCGCCTCGTAGATCTTCTCGGCCGCCTCGAAACACAGATAGGCGCCGCCCAGCATCAGGAGCGGCGTGATCGCCCAGGGTGCGAACGCGCTGAGCAGCAGGGCGCCGGGCAGCAGGAAAATCAGTTTGTTGCGCAGCGATCCGATCGCGATCTTTCGGATGATCGGCAATTCGCGTTCGGGCGACAGGCCGACGACATAAGTGGGCGTGACAGCGGTATCGTCGATCACCACGCCCGCCGCCTTGGCCCCCGCGCGGCCGGCGGCACCCGCGACATCGTCCAGCGATGCCGCTGCCAGCTTTGCAATCATCGCCACATCGTCGAGCAGCGCGACCAGACCCCCTGCCATTCAACATCCCCTGATAGTTGGAGCCGCTGCGCTATCGCCAAAACACGCGGCTTGCACGCGAAATGCGGGAACGGTGGCGCGGGGTGCGCAAGGGGCTATACCGGCGTACCGGCCAAGGGGCCGGGGCCAGGGACGAGGATCGCCGCGATATGCCGCTTTACGCCATTGCCGGACGCCGCCCGACGCTGCACCCGAGCGTGTGGATCGCGCCGGGCGCCGACATCATCGGCGACGCGCATCTGGCGGAGGGGGCCAGCGTGTGGTTCCGCGCGGTGATCCGCGCCGACAACACGCCGATCCGGATCGGCGCGAACACCAACATCCAGGAAGGCGCGATGCTGCATTCCGATCCGGGCAGTCCGCTGACCATCGGGGCAGGCTGCACCGTCGGGCATCATGCCATCCTGCATGGTTGCACGATCGGCGACGGCGTGCTGGTGGGCATGGGGGCAACGGTGCTGAACGGCGCGGTGATCGGCGCGAACTGCCTGATCGGGGCCGGCGCGCTGGTGACGGAGGGCAAGGCTTTTGCCGAGGGCAGCCTGATCGTCGGCAGCCCGGCCCGCGCGGTCCGCAGGCTGGACGATGGCGCGATCGCCCGCCTGCGAATGTCGGCGGAGCATTATGCGGCGCGGGGCGCGCATTATGCCGCCGAACTGGAAGAGGTGACGCGCTGACCGACTGCGTCAGTGCGGCTCGTACCGCTCGACCAGAAAGACGCGCGCATGTTCGAAATAGGCGGGCAGGGGGGCGGCGCGCAGCGTAGGGTTGTCGGTCAGGAACTCGACGAACGCCTCGCGCTGGCCCGGCTGGCCATCGGCGGCGCGCCAGCCCCAATCGTCCAGCACGACCACCGCGCGGTCGCGAATGAGCGGCGCGGCAAAGCGGAGCGCCAGAACAGAGGCCGAATAGGTGTCGCAATCGACCATCACCAGCGATGCCTTGGACATGGTCAGGTTCGCGCGGGTGGCGGCGGTCAGAGTGTCCGAGTACCAGCCCTTGACCAGCGTGATCGCGGACAGGTCGACCCCCTTGGCGCGCAGGTGGCGGCGGGTGAGGGGCAGGGGCGAGGCAAAGGCACCGGCGTCCCAGCCTTCCTCCTCCGACCCCGTCGGCATGCCGGCAAAGGAATCGAAGCCGATCAGGCGGTTCTGATCGATGCCGCGGCGACGCAGGACGTGGAACACGGCCGCCATCGACGTACCCCGGCTGACCCCGAATTCGAGGTAATCGCCGAATTGATGATCCCGATCGGCAGCGAAAAGCCGGTCGAGCGCGGCATCGATGCAGGTGGCGAAGCTCTCCTCGGGCACCAGCGGACGCCAGGGTGCCAGCCCCCAGCGGCGCAGCGCCACATGCGCGGCACCGACCGAATCCCTGATCCCCATCTGTCGCAACGCCCAGTCGCCGAAGGTCCGGAGCGACCCCGTGCCCGTGCCGATCGTCTGCATCATCCCTGCACCTTTTCACCGGATCGCATCCGGTCGCGGCCCACCCCCGTCGGCCCGGCACCGGTTATCGTCCGTCGCATGCCGGGGGACGAGATCGGCAGATGGAGTACCCCGCCCTCCTCGCCATCGACGCGAAAGGATGCCGTCGATCGGCCGGATGGGCGATCCCGCCGCGCCGCCCGTTGACCTGTGTTAACCGCGTGAATAGCGGTGGATGCGTGACCGCACCCACCATCCTGATCGTCGAGGACGACCCCGCCCTCCGGACCCTGACCGCGCGCGCCTTGCAGGAGAACGGCTTTGCCGTCCGGCTGGCCAATGCCGCGCCCGAAATGTGGCAGGCACTGGATACCGGTACGGTCGACCTGGTCCTGCTCGACATCATGCTGCCCGGCACCAGCGGCATCGACCTGTGCCGCCAGATACGCCAGCGCAATTACGTGCCGATCATCTTCATCAGCGCCAAGGGCAGCGAGATGGACCGGGTGGTTGGGCTGGAGCTGGGCGCGGACGATTACCTGCCCAAGCCGTTCGGCACGCGCGAACTGGTCGCACGCATCCGCGCGGTGCTGCGCCGGGGCACGCTGGATCAGGAGGCGACGGCGCGCGAGGCGGGTATCCTGCGCTTCGACGGGTGGACCGCCAATATCGCTCGGCGCGAGCTGATCTCGCCCACCGGCGCGCTGGTCGAGCTGACCGGTGCCGAGTTCGACCTGCTGATCGCGTTCCTCGACAATGCGCAGCGCATCGTCGCGCGCGAGCGGTTGATCGAGCTGTCGCGGGCACGGATCGGCGACAGTTCGGACCGCAGCATCGACGTGCTGGTCAGCCGTTTGCGGCGCAAGCTGTCCGGTGCGGGCGGCGCGGCGCCGATCGTGACGGTGCGCGGTGTGGGCTACATGCTGAACGTGCCGGTCGAGCGGCAGTGACACGCTTCCTGCGCCCGTCGGTGGGGGTGCTGGGCCGGATCGTGGCGATCCTGCTGCTGGCGGTGACGATCGAGTTTGCGGTGTCCACCTTCCTGTACGAGCAGGCGAGCCAGGTCTCGGTGCGCGATGACGAGGCGCGGCGGTTGGCGGAGCATCTGGTGGTGGCGAGGCGCGTGCTGAACGAGCGGCCGGCGGCCGAGCGGGACGAGGTGGCGGACGAGCTGACGACCGATCGCTACACGGTACGCTGGTCGGTCGAGATCCCCGAGCGCGCCCCGATCTCGCCCGAGCTGGACGGCATGCGCGAGCAGATCGTGGAATGGGAGCCGACCCTGGCGGCGACCGACCTGCACCTGCGGCTGGGGTCGCTGGGGCGGCGGTCGATGATCGGGGGCGACCTGCGCCTGGATGACGACACCCGGCTGCTGTTCCGGATGCGCGAGCCGCTCCAGACCTGGGACCTGGCACTGGGCCGCGTGCTGCTGGCGCTGGTGCCGGCAATCGCGCTGATGCTGGTCAGCGGTGCGCTGATCGGGCGCATCCTGCAACCGCTGCGCCTGTTGGCGCGCGCCGCCGACGAGATTGGGCCCGGCGCGCCGCAACCGGTGCCCGAACGCGGCCCGGGCGAGGTGCGGCGGGTGACCGCGGCCTTCAACCGGATGCAGGCGCGCATCACCCGGCTGATGGACGAGCGTACCCGCTCGCTGGCCGCGGTCGGCCACGACCTGCGCACGCCGCTCGCCCGACTGCGGCTGCGCGCCGACGGCGTGGCCGAGCCCGAGGTGCGCGACGCGATCCGCGACGACATCGTCGAGATGGAGGCGATGGTCGGGTCGATGCTGGCGTTCCTGGGCGGCGAGGAAGAGGCCGAGGAGCCGGTGCTGGCCGATCTGGCCATCCTGTGCGCCAACCTGGCCGACGATGCCGCCGATCGCGGGCGCGACGTATCCTATGCGGGGCCGGATCATTTCGACATGCGGCTGCGCCGGTTCGGCATGAAGCGCGCGCTGACGAATCTGGTCGAGAATGCGCTGCATTACGGCGAACGGGTGACGATCACGCTGGAGCCGACGGCCAAGGCGACCTTTATCCGGGTGGAGGACGACGGCCCCGGCATCCCCGAGGAATCGCTGGCGCTGGTGCTGGAGCCGTTCGTCCGGCTGGACACGGCACGGCGGCGGGACACAGTGGGCTTCGGCCTCGGCCTGTCGATCGTGACGCGAACGGTGCAGGCCGAGGGAGGGCGGCTCACCCTGGCGAACCGGCCGGAAGGGGGGCTGTGCGCCGAAATCTGCCTGCCCGTCATCAGGGCGCAGCGCAGCAACAATTTGTAACGCAGCCGCTGCACGGCAGCAAAGTCCGGTGCGTATATCCTGATGCGACGAGCACAGGAGCGTATGGTATGAACGAGGTGATCGGTCGGGTTTTCAGCTTCGAAAAGCAGGTGTTTCCTAACCAGAGCGCGCTGTACAACAAGCTGACGACCCAGGGGCAGAGCCCCAAGGCGCTGATGATCTCCTGCGCGGACAGCCGCGTGGTGCCCGAGCATGTGATGCAGGCGGATCCGGGCGACCTGTTCGTCTGCCGCAACGCGGGCAACATCGTGCCCCCCTTCGCACAGGCCAATGGCGGCGTGACGGCGACGGTCGAATATGCCGTGGCGGTGCTGGGCGTGCGCGACATCATCGTGTGCGGCCATTCGGACTGCGGCGCGATGAAGGCGCTGATGAAGCCCGAAACGCTGGCCGGTGTGCCCAACGTCGCCTCGTGGCTGCGTCACAGCCATGCGGCGCACAGCGTGGTGCACGCATCCTATCCTGAAATGTCGGAAGGGGATGCGGTCCGCGCGGCCAGCCTGGAAAATGTGGCGTTGCAGTTGCAGCATCTGCGCACCCACCCTTCTGTGGCGGCGGGGATCGCACGCGGCGACATCGCGCTCCACGGTTGGTTCATCGACATCCATGCCGGCAGCGTGCTGGGCCTGGACGGCGAAACCGGTCGCTTCGTGACGCTGCGGGAGGATCGCCCGCTGCCCGTCGCGCTTGCCGCTACCCCCCGTCTCGCGGCGGACTTCCTGTATCAGGACGCCGCGGAATAACCCTCGAACGATCAGGAGATACTTATGCGATCGATGGAGTTCGATTTGACATCGCTTGAATTGCAAGGTGCCCTGCTGGTGCTGGCCGTGATCATCGCGTTTGCCGCACTGGAAGGGTGGAAAGCCAGATAGGAGAGGAGGCCGGGCGGATTCCTCCCCGTACCGGCCCGAATAACAGCCCCCGCCTATTGGGGCCGCCGCGAGGCGGCCCTTTTTTTGTGGTGTTCCCTCTCCCTGTCGGGGAGAGGGCCACGCCTTATCCTTGCCCCCGTGCATAGGCCTGCGTGCCGCGGGTGATGACGGTGTCTTCCGGCAGGATCGTCTCGATTTCGATATCCGGTTCGTTCGCCATCTCCGCGTAAAGCGGAGCGAAGTCGGTGTTCAGCGTCTGGTCGAGCAGATCCTCGAAGCTGTCGATCACGAAATAATTCTGCTGGAAATCGTCGATCCGGTATTTGGTGCGCATCACCCGCTTCAGATCGAAGCCCAGCCGGTTGGGCGAAGGGTCTTCCAGCGCGAAGACCGATTCGGTGAACGACGAGACGATTCCGGCGCCGTACAGCTTCAAGTCGCCGCCGGAGCGGACCAGCCCGAACTCGACCGTGTACCAGTAGAGCCGCGACAGGCGCTGGATCGCGCCCATCGCACCCGCGCGCTGCCCACCCTGGCCATAAGCCTGCATGTAATCGGCAAAGACCGGATTGGCGAGCAGGGGGACATGGCCGAATACGTCATGAAAGACGTCCGGTTCCTGAAGATAATCGAGCTGGTCCGGGCGGCGGATGAAGTTGCCCGCGACGAAGCGGCGATTGGCGAGATGGTCGAAGAACACGTCGTCGGGGACCAGTCCGGGCACGGCGACGACGCTCCACCCGGTCGCCCTGGTCAGCCGTTCGGACAGTTCCTCGAAGTCGGGAATGCCGGGGCGGGACAGGCGCAGCACGTCGAGGCCGGCGATGAATTCGGGCGTGACGCGTCCGGGCAGCATCCTGGCCTGTCGCTCGAACAGCGTGTCCCAGGTGGCATGTTCCTCGGGCGTGTACCGGTCCCAGCCTTGCGGGATGGTCCAGTCGGCGGCGGTGCCCTCCGGGCGGATGAGTTCTGCGTCGGCCATGACGAGAACGTTGCAGAAATCTGCGATGAATGCCTATCATTCTGGCAAGTTTACGCCGGTTTCGTGAGAGGATATTTCGGATGGGGTGCCGTTCGTGAACGAGGCTCGCACGCTGGATGCGATCGACCGGCGCATCGTCGCGCTGTTGCAGGCCGATGCGACGCTGACCAATGCCGATCTGGCGGAGCGGGTCGGTGCCTCCGCGGCCTCGTGCTGGCGACGGGTGCGGGCGCTGGAGACGAGCGGGCTGCTGGGTGCGACGGTGCGGCTGGTCGATCCGGCGGCGGTGGGGCGCGGCGTCAACGTGCTGTGCAACGTCCGCATCCGCAGCCATTCGATGGACGCGCGGCAGGAATTCGAACGCTTCGTCGATGCACGGCCGGAGGTGGTGGAATGCTTCTCCATGTCGGGCGAATGGGATTATCTGCTCCGCATCGTCGTGGCTGATGTAGCGGATTATAACGGCTTTCTGATGCAGACCTTGCTGGGGCACCCCTCGGTCGCGGGCGCGTCGTCGCACTTTGCGCTGTCGATGACGAAATATACGACGGCCCTGCCCCTGTAGGGGTGGCGGCGCGCCGACTTACTACGCTGCCGCTTCCCGGATCCGCACCGTCCGTTCCAGCTCGTCGCGGGCGAGCAGGATCTTGCGGCGGACATCGATGGGCAGCGCCTTCTGCGCGGACAGGAAGGCGTCGACCGTGGCCAGCGCCTCGCGGCTGACCTGTCCGCCGATGAACGCGTCGATCCAGCCGGGCAGGAAGAAGATGCGGCGGTTCCGGCGTATCCATTCCAGCCGCTCGAGCGCCGGGCGGAGGAAGGGCAGCGTCGATGCCGCCTGTTCGACCATGTTGAACGCGCCCAGGCTTTCGCTGACCCAGGCTTCGTTGAGGGCGGGATCGTCGAAATAGCGGCGGAAATACTCGGCCTTCACCGCCGGGGCCGGCGTGGCGGCGCGGGTGACAAAGGCGTCCTTCATCGCCTCCGACGACTGGTCGTGGCGCTGCTCCTCGGCGAACAGCGCATCGGCACCTGTCGCGCCGATCGCGATCA